>NZ_JBHVPN010000001.1:539069-865429 GCF_042887255.1 Gottfriedia sp. NPDC057948 | reverse complement strand
AAACCCCCTTGTAGTAATAATTTTCCTACAAAGGAGATTTTTTCTAAAATTATATGCTTAGATCTATTGACTAAGTTGTTTTTCAACACTCTGAAAACAAACCTTTTAAAATGAAGGTTTGTTTTTTTATATTGTATGAAAAATTGGTGATTATTCTCCATCAGCTCTTTCTCTTCTTTGCAACAAACATCCTTACTAGTCTCCTGTTTCATTACCACGAAAAAACAAACCCAAAAATACGTTTGTTTTCTTCACATAATTTACCTATACTTGACAACACTATTTTAGAAATTTATTTAAAGGAGGAATTTCATTTGAAGAGATATAATATTACAAATCATTCAGTCGAAACAATTGATGAATTTTTGCTTCCAACTAAAGATGAAATTCTTTGGTATCACTTCAATAATAAATCCTTAGATGAGTTAACTACGATTATTGAAAGCTTGAATATTCATCCTTTAGCAAAAAAGAAACTTCTACATAGCGATCATAAGCCTAGAATAAATGTCTTTAAAAACGAGGCAATTCTTTCCTTATATGCCTTAACTAAATTATTTAAACCAACAAAAATAAATATTCTTGTTTGTAGTAATTTAATTATTTCATATATAGAAGATCATGAAATAGATCTATTCAAATATGTAACTCAGGAATTCAGTCAAAATTATATTAAAGTAGACCATGCTGGTCATGTTTTATATCAAATTTTTCATGAAGTTATTGAGAAGTTCCTTATCTCAATTGATCGGTTTGCAAATGAGATTGAAGAAATTGAACGAGACTTATTTAATGACCCATTTCGAAAGGATTTAGATCAGAAAATATTCAATTGGAAAGTTCAACTTCAAGATTTAAGACAGCTTGTAGAACCACAAGTAAATGTCATTAACCAAATTGTAGAAGCAGATTTTCCTTTCTTAAGTCAGGATGCAGGCTTTTATTTTAATGAATTAAAAGAGAATTATGAACGTATTATTAATGCCCTTGATAATTTTAAAGAAAGTATGGGAGGCATAATAGAAATGCAAATGTTCTTAAAATCTGACCGTACAAATGATATTATGAAAACTTTAACACTCATAAGTGCCATTTTTTTACCGATGTCTTTTATCGCAGGATTTTATGGCATGAATTTTGTAAATATGCCTGAGTTAAAATGGAAATATGGTTATTTATATTGTATTTTCCTCAATATTTTAATTGGGGTCATTATTTCAATATATTTTAACGTTAAAGGTTGGTGGGGTAGAAAGCACCAAATAAAATAGCTAATAGTTCAATTAATCGAGTCGATTTTGTCTGAAGTAAACAGGTCTTTTTCTTCAATCCTCATTAATATTTCTCGATTAAATTCGGTCTCAGATACTAACCTTGTAGCTTGTGTCCTAATCGATTTTTCAACAATATTACGAACAAATCGCCCATTGCTAAAATGAGCACGATTTTCAAGTTTTGCCTTTTGGATAAAGTCTCTTAATCGGTATTCCGCTTCCCGAGATAGTATATATTCCCGGTCAACAAACATTTTTTTTGATATATCTAGAAGCTCCTTTACTGAATAATCCTTGAATTCTAAAATGAATGGAAATCTTGATTTTAGTCCAGGATTCAAACTTAAGAAATAATCCATTTCGGAAGAATAGCCGGCTAATATTAGTACAAAGTCGCCATGTTTATCTTCCATATGTTTAACAAGTGTATCAATCGCTTCTTTTCCGAAATCTTTTTCCCCACCACGGCCAAGTGAGTAAGCCTCATCAATAAAAAGAATTCCACCATTTGCTTTTTTTACTAAATCTCTAGTTTTTTGAGCAGTGTGTCCAATGTATTCTCCGACTAAATCAGCTCTCTCTGCTTCAATTAAGTGGCCTTTGGACAATACACCCATTTTCAAAAATAATTGACCAATAATCCTAGCAACAGTCGTTTTTCCAGTTCCTGGATTCCCTTTAAACAACATATGCAATACTTGTTTTTCGGCTTTTAAGTTTACTTCTTCTCTTTTTTTATTAATAAATATCCAAGCATAAATTTCATGAATCATTTTTTTTATTTCTTCCATGCCAATTAAATGTCGTAATTGATCTTCTATTTCAATTAATAACTCATGTTTAGGCTGTTTCACTGTTTCGATACTTGGATTTGGAGAAACCTCTCCCCTTTTCACTGTATTAAGTACAACATTTATTTGGCCGTTATCTTTTAAACGAATTGGCTGCTCCAAACATGACACCTCTCTTATTCTGTCGAACATTTTTTTTAGTATCTATAGGTAAGCACTCCACGAGAAATAAGATTACAGTTCTTTTTATGCGCTTTTGAAAGTATTTTACTAAATAAGTTTTTTACTATTATATGTACGAACAATTCATTTCAAAACTTTTATTCTCCAGACTAACTGTTAAATGGATATGATTGCTAAATTTTACTAAATTCTATTATCTTTTTTGTTATAATGAGAGAAAAAGAGAAGAGTTGATAAATTTGACGATTCCAAACTTAACGACTGCTACTTTACCTGATGTCATCTTGCAATTTGCCTCTCACTTAAATAGTAAAGGAAGAAAAGAATCTACTATTAAGCGTTATTGCTATGATTTAGAAGAATGTTTCCGTTACTTTAAAAAAGTTAATGACAGTTTTAGTACATTACAAGTTCAAGATTTTAATAATTATTTCTTTTTTTTAACATCTGAACGTGGATATAATGAAAAAACGATGCATCGAATTTATGTCGTACTAAATCAATTTTATAAATTTTTACATTCTAATAATTCTTCAATCGAGAATATCATTCCATTCACAAACTATTTAGCAGGACCTTCACGTGCTCTTTCATCGGACGATTTTATCTCAGAAGAAGAAGAAAAAAAATTGCTGTCAATCGTTCAATCCACGACAGATTTGTCTGAAAAGCAATTAAAAGCTAGATCATTTTTAATGGATCGCAACGAAATTATGATTCGTTTTATGCTGTATTATGGACTGACTTTAAAGGAATTAATTGATTTACAAATGAGAGACATTAACTTCGCTTTAAATGAACTTGTTGTCCATAGCAAGGAAGGTACTAAAAGAACAATTATTCTTACAAAAGAAGACCGAGTACTATTATATAATTATTTTGTCACGATACCCGAGCCCGTAAGACCCCACTATCATTCAACTCATCCGCTCTTTGTTGCTTTTGATTTTAACCGCATGACGTTCCATTGGGTATACGATACAGATTCACCGAAAGCACTAACTGAAATTGCATTTCAAAAAATGCTTAGATTGGAAGTTAAAAGAGCTGGACTTAGAAAAGGACTTTGCTCACAACATTTAAGAAACACTTTTATTCTACGGAAAATAAAAGAGGGATTATTAGTGGAAGATATTCAGCATTTAGTTGGATTAAAGACCTCCGTTTCTTTAAAACGATACTTTCTATTTTTTCAAGAAAATGAACGCCCAAATAAAAAGGAGTTATGATTTCGATCATCATAACTCCCTCCTTATTTATTGAAGATAACTTCTTTTTAAGAACTTGTATTTAGTTTTGCTTTCATCAGTTCTGCTATTTCTTTCGAAGAATATTTTTCTTCATTTTGCAAAGCTGTAATCACTTTTTCTCTTCTCTCAATCGAATGATTTTGACTTAATTTCTTTTTACCGATTAACTCTGTTACTTCAATTTTCAAACAAACAATGCCTGAAAGTAATTTTTCAACATATTCTGTGTGATCTTCGTATTTCCAAGGTTTAGATTGCCCTTTTTCAAAATAATCAGTCGTTTTTAAAACGATTTTTCTCATTTCATCCTTATTTTCAATTGTTGTTACTTTTCCATAAGCATGGATTGCTGTATAGTTCCAGGTTGAAACTGTATTTTTTTCTTCATACCATGAAGCAGAAACGTATGCATGTGGCCCTGGGAAGATGATTAAACATTCTTTTCCATTCATCGATTTCCATTGAGGATTTGGCTTAGCTAAATGTGTAATGATCATTAAATTCTCTTTGTCTTCTCGTATGATAAATGGTAAATGAGTTGCTTCTATTTTTGCCTCTTCATTATTCGATAATAATATTCCGAAGCTATTTTTCTTCATTTCGGCTATTAATTGATTTAAATCTGTTTCTTTAAATTCTTTTGGGACATACATTTGATTCCCTCCCTTTAGTTTACATAATATAATTATCTACATTAATATATCTAGCATAATTAAAAAAGAACATTGACCATAAGATCAATGCTCTTTTTTCAATTTATTTTACATTTCAATATGTACATTTTTAGATGGTACAAACGTTGAAATTGCATGTTTATATATTAATTGTTGCTTACCTTCAACATCTAACAATACCGTAAAGTTATCAAAGCTTTTTACTTTACCTTTGATTTGAAATCCATTTAGTAAAAATACTGTAACCGCTAGATTGTCTTTACGTAATTGGTTTAAGAACTGGTCTTGAATGTTGATTGATGTTTTCATGTCCTTTTCCTCCTCTTCTACCTCTACATATATTTATTCGAGATGAAATAGCCCTTTCCTTCAAGTATAGCTAAAATTTCCAGTTTTTTTATATCAAAATTATGTCCATCCATATCAAACCAATGGATGTTCATTTTATTTCTAAACCACGTCATTTGCCTTTTTGCATACCTTCTTGAGCTTTGTTTAATTAGATCGATTGCTTCCTCTTTTGTTAAGGTTCCATCAAAATAATCGTAAAGCTCTTTATAGCCAATCGCTTGCACAGATTGACAATTTCGAATACCTTTGTCGTAGAGCATTTTTGCTTCATCTACTAGTCCTTCTTCCAACATTAGATCAACTCGTAAATTAATTCGATTGTATAGTAGCTCTCGTTCCATCGATAATCCGATTATTTCTGCATCATATAAATACTCTGGCTCTTTTTTAAATGCGGTCTCTGAAAATTTTTGTCCCGTTAGTTTGAAAACTTCAATTGCACGGATTACTCTTCTGACATTATTCATATGTATTTGCTTTGCACTTTCTGGATCAATTTCTTTTAATTGATCATGTAATGCTTTATTCCCAAAAGCCATCGCAAAACCCTCTAATTGGTTTCTTAAAAGCTCATCACCTTCTTGCTCAGCAAATTCATATTTAGTTAATACACTTTGGATATATAATCCAGTACCACCAACAATAATTGGAATTTTACCTCGATTAGCTATTTCTTTAATTTTCTCTCTAGCTAAAGTTTGAAAATCAGCAACTGTAAAAGAATCTTTTGGATCAAGGAAATCAATTAAATGATGGGGAATTCCTTCCTTTTCTTCTTCTGTAATTTTAGCTGCTCCAATATTTAATTCTTTATAAACCTGTGTTGCATCACCATTAATGATTTCTCCATCAACAGCTTTTGCAAGTTCAATACTTAGTTTTGTTTTCCCTACTGCTGTAGGACCAACGATGACTATCACTTTTTGCATATTTACCATTGTAATCACATATACGCCTTTCTATACAACCTTTTCCTTACTTGTCTTACTAATTTTGAAAGTAGATAACTCTTTTTATTTATACCATATTTATACAAAAATTCCAATGCATTGTGAATTAATACACAATATAGAAAGAAAGTGTTTTCATTTTATATTTGTCAAAGTAAACTAGAAGTAATCTTAAAAAAATGAGGTTATGCTATGCCTGATTGGTCTTATCATACAATTTTTAAACCAATGCTCTCAAAGCTTCCTTCTAAAGTTTCAAGAGAATTCATTCATAGTAGCATGAATAAGATCTCAACTTTGCCATTTGGTCCGAATCTAATTGAATTTCTCGGTCATTTAAACACTGACAGCTCACTTGAATACGAGATTCATCATTTGAAACTTAAAAATCAAATTGGATTGGCCTCTAAGATTGACCCCAATCTATCTGGCACAAATGCTTTTATGAATTTAGGATTTGGTGTGATTGAAATTGGACCTATTTCTATAAACGATACCTATACAAACAAAATTCCTCTCATTGATTTGAAACATAACCAATTAATCGGAACAGAGGAAAATAAAGTATTAACCGTAGAACAAACAGTTTATAAACTTTCAAAAATAAATAAGACGGTTCCTATTTTTGCTAGAATAGCTGGGAGTTTTGATGAATTTAAACTGATCGAATCAAGGCTTTCTGATTTTGTTGATTTATTCATCTTAGAGCTTGATTTGGCCAAGGATTTAGCAGAAAATAATTGGGCTTCTACTAAACCTATTTGTCTATCAATTTGTTCAAATGAAATAGATGTTTTTCTTAAAAAAGAAAGTTATCCATTCGATTCAATTTTGATTGAAGAAATTCCAAATAATACTGATTTAGAGCAAAAATGTAATTTAGTAAGTACAATTCAAAAGATAAAATCAAATCAGTTTGAGAAACCGATATTTACAAAAGGCGGAGTGGTTGAACCAATTGATGCAATTGAATTAATCGATGCTGGGGCATCATTAGTATTTTTGACTCATGGATATGTACTCAGTGGTCCTGGTTTACCGAAACGGATCAATGAAGCGGTAAAGTATAGAAGAAAAAAAGAGAAACCTAGTTTAAATGACGGTTGGATATGGTACTTTTTATTTGGCCTTTTCATGTTTATTGGCGGATTACTTGCTCTATTTATTAGTTTAACTTCCATTGTCCTTCCATATGATGAGCACTTTTTAACGATTGATCGTCAATTAATTTTACAGTTTAATGATCGAATTCTCCCCTTTATGTCACATGATCGGATGACACTTTCTGGGACGATTATGTCGGGTGGAATCTTGTTCATGTCATTAGCCATAAATGGAGTTAAACATCATTATCATTGGGCAAAAAAAGCAACTGACACAAGTGCGTTCGTAGGTTTTTTAGCAATATTCTTATTTATAGGATATGGTTACTTTGACTGGTTACACGCTTTATTTTGGGTTGTTCTATTAATACCATTCTTAATTGGTTTCTTTAAAACCAGAGGGATAAATAGAAGTCCAGAATCTGAAAATTTAACAAATAACCGCTTTTGGAAACTAAGTTTAATAGGTCAATTATTTTTTATTATACTAGGATTTTCGATTCTAATCGGAGGATGTATTATTTCCTTTGTGGGTGTCACTACTACCTTTGTTAAAACAGATTTAAATTATTTATGTATAACTCCTTCTGGGTTGAATGCATTTAATCAACACTTAATACCTGTTATCTCACATGATCGCGCCGGTTTTGGAGGTGGATTAGTAAGTGTTGGCTTACTAGTACTCATGATTTCATTATGGGGTTTTAGACAAAATCAAAAATGGATTTGGTGGACATTATTGTCAGGAAGTTTACCTGCATTTATTACTGCGTTTGCAGTCCATTTTATGATTGGTTATACAGATTTTTATCATCTATTACCACCAATCATTGCCAGTTTGTTTTTATTGATTGGCGTTATTACATCTTATAGATTTTTGAATTTTACACTGGAGGATTCTTCTGAAAACATATTTATTGAAATAAGTAAATCTTAAAAAATGGCACAATTAGTAAATAATAAATTGGTAAAACCCCGTTTTAAAAAAACGGGGTTTTAATTTGGATAGTATAATAGCATACTTAATCGAGTTAAAGTTTCTCCAGAATTATGATAAGTATGAGGTCGATCTGCCTTGAATCTAATTGAATCGCCTTTTTTCACTGTATGTTCAACATTATTTACCCGGACAGTTAATTCACCATCATAAATTGTTAAAAATTCCTCAGTTCCTTCCTTGTGCGCATCAGCACTTAGGAAACCACCTTTTTCAATCTCAACAGAATATACTTCAAAACGTCTTTCATCTTCAAAGGGAAAATATGGATAAAGCCGATATTTCCCTTTATCCTCCACAAGGGTTTGAACCTCGCTCATTGAAATTACTTTTGTATCTGGCTGCGGATTATTGATTAATGAAGTAAAAGAAATTTTTAATCCATTTGCTATTTTCCAGATTGTTGTAATAGTAGGACTAGATTCACCTCTTTCAATTTGACCAATCATTGTTTTACTTACACCTGTAAATTCTGCTACCTTTTCAAGACTTAATTTTTTTCTTTCTCTATATGCTTTTAAGTTTTTTGCAATGATTTGATTTATTTCTTCCATAAAAACACTCCTAAAACAAAGTATTTACAATATAACGTACATACCATACAATATAAAGGAAAACGTTATATTGTCTATTTTAATCATTATAACATACAACCAAAGGAGGGTTCTATTTTGACTTTAATATCATTTTTGTTATATGTGTTTGTTACAGCTTTTACCCCAGGACCAAATAATATTATGGCAATGTTAGTTGCTAACAAATTCGGATTAAAAAGGTCAGTTAGGTTTTCGTTAGGGGTTGGTTCAGGTTTCTTTGTACTAATTTTATTGTGTGCTTATTTTAGTCTTTTGCTTAAAAGCTTCATTCCAAAAGTTGAATTTATCATGACTATTCTAGGGGTAATCTATATGTTGTATTTGGCCGTAAAAATTATTACGAGTAAGAATATTGGTAATCACAATGATGGAGACAAGAATAACAGTTTTTTAACAGGTATGCTTTTACAATTCATAAATCCGAAAGGTATTTTATATGGCATAACTACAATATCAACCTTTGTCCTTCCAAGTCATACTTCCAATATTAGCCTAATATTCTATTCATTCTTTCTAGCTTTTGTAGGTTTTTTAGGTACTTACTCTTGGGCTGTATTTGGTTCAATTTTCCGAAAGTTCTTATCAAAATATAATAATCAGTTTAATATTGTTATGGCTATTTTATTGATGTTTAGTGCAATTTCAATCCTTTTGGAATCAAGATGAGGGTGCTTTAGAAGGCAATCAAAAAGGTAGGAAAATTTCCTACCTTTTTCATTCATCATCTACTACAACGTGTTTTTTCTGAAACATATAATAAACAGGAAGTCCAATTAACGTTAAACCAATTCCCCAAAATGCTAAAATAGTTTCCGTCATAAGTGTATTTACGACGATAAAGACTCCCCCAATTATTGCGATTGAGAGAACTAAAGGTAAAAAAGGTACCCTATATGGCCTTTTCAGATCCGGTTCTCGTTTTCGTAAAATATAAACCGCAATAAATGTTAATGTATAGAAGATCCAAATGACAAATACTAACATATCAGTTAATAAGTCAAATCCACCTATAAACATCATAAATATGGCAACTATTAGGATAAATAGACCAGCATTATATGGGACTCCAGTTTTAGATAATTTACCAAACCAACTACTAAAAGGAAGTTTTTGTTCTTTAGCCATTACATATGGAATCCTCATACCTGTCATTGTATAGCCATTAATTGTACCAAATACTGAAATCAAAATTCCGATCGAGACGAGTTTCCCTCCAAAATTACTGAATAAAACTTTCGAAACTTCAGTGGCTGGTGTAGATGTACCAGCTAATTGCGCTGCGGTTAATACAAATAAAAATGATATGTTAATCAAAAGATAGACCGCCATTACAGCTGCTAAACCGAATACGATTGCTTTTGGCAAATCATTTTTAGGATTCTTCATTTCGCCGGCAATATTTCCAACAAGTATCCAACCGTCATATGCAAACATCGTAGCAAGTAAAGCTGAACCAAGTGCTGGCAAAAAACTTCGATCACTTCCTACCTCAATTGGAAAAAGCTGAAAAGTCACATTTCCTTCATGTAATAATCCAAATATAATTAAAATCGCCAAAGGAATTAGTTTACAAAACGTAAAAAGTGATTGAATACTACCAGCAGTTTTTGCTCCTAAGAAATTCATCAACGTGATAAAAATTGCAGTAATGACAGCAATAATCGTTACAGTGAATTGATTAGAATTGGCAGGGACCCCAAAAATGGAAACTGCTTGCGTACCAAATATGATTGAAAGTGCAGCAATATTAGCTGGAAAATAAATGATTGTTTGAGCCCATCCAAGTAAATAAGCTGTCAGATCTCCATATGTGTGTTTTAAATAAGCAACCATCCCTCCTGTTATTGGTATGGCTGCGGCAAGCTCAGCACCCGATAAACCAGCACAAATTGTAATGATTCCTCCAATAATCCATGCTAATAAACCTAAGCTTGCAGATCCAGTTGCGCCATATACAGCTGTAGCTTTAAAGAAAACTCCACCACCAATTACTGTACCAATTACAGTAGTTAAAGCTGCAATAAATCCCATTTCTCTTCTTAATTTATTTTCCGACAATAGGATCACCCATTCTTAAAAAAATCACTTTACTTCATTCCCAAAGAAATGTTCACAAACACTGGAAATTCTCTCTAGGTCAACATTTCCACCCGATATGATTGCTACTACTTTTTTATCTTTTATGTATTTTGAAGCTTTACCTGATAAAATTGCTGCTGTCGCTAGGGCACCTGACCCTTCCACAACTGCTTTACCTCGCTGTAGTAAATCCTTCATTGCAACTTCTATTTCATCCTCACTTACAAGAATGATTTCAGTTACTAATTCTTTTACAATTTCATAAGTTAATTTCCCAGGAACCTTAACAGAGCAACCATCTGCTATAGTTGGAGCAATATAATTACTCACTATTTCTCCGGCGTCTAATGATGCTTTCATGCCATGTACATTCTCTGCTTGAACACCAATTATGTCTATTGAAGGGTTAAATGATTTCAAAGCGACTGCAATTCCAGAAATGAGGCCACCACCACCAATTGGAGCAATTATTGTATCAACATCCCAGAGATCATCTAAAATTTCAATACCAATAGTCCCTTGACCAGCCATTATGTAAATATCATCGTAAGGATGGATGAATGTTTCACCAGTTTCATCTCGCACTTTAGCACAATAGTCTTTCGCATCATCAAATGTATCACCGTGTAAAATGATATTTGAACCGTAGCCTTCTGTTGCTTCAACCTTTGCTTTTGGTGCAGTTGAGGGCATGATGATTTTACTCTTAATATGTAGCAGCTTTGATGATAAAGCGACACCTTGTGCATGATTACCAGCTGAACATGCGATAATTCCTTTACTTCTTTCTTCCTCAGTTAAATGAGAAATTTTATTAAATGCACCCCGAAATTTAAAAGAGCCTGTTAATTGCATATTTTCAAGTTTTAAATAAATTTCTCCGTCCGACTTTGAAGTTAAATAAAATGATTTTACTAAAGGTGTTTTTCGTACTTTACCTTCTAAAAGTTCATATGCCGTTTTAATCTCTTTAATCGTTAATGGTAATCCCTTATGATCTAAATTATTCATTTTCTAACTTCCTTTTTTTTCAGCATTTTAATTGATCATTCTTGATACATGATAAGTTTGTGTCAAAGTACTAAACAAAATACCAAAAACAGGAATTAGTAAAGGAAGAGAAAATAAAAAGAAGGAGACAGTGGTCTCCTTCTTTTTTTAGGCTTGAGTTACGTTTAACTTTGCAGCTAATTTGTTTAACATATCTTCAGACATACGATCTAAATCAAATTTTGGATCGAAGCCCCACTCTTCTTTTGCAGCAGAGCTGTCAATTGAATTTGGCCATGAATTAGCAATTCCTTGACGAATAGGGTCAATGTCGAAATCTAATGTAAATTCAGGGATGAATTTACGAATTGATGCTGCGATTTGAGTTGGTTCAAATGACATCGCTGTAATATTAAATGCATTACGATGTTTAAGTTTTGATGGATCTGCTTCCATTAACTTAATAATTGCATCAATCGCATCAGGCATATACATCATATCCATGTATGTTCCTTCACCAATGAATGAAGTATATTTCTTATTTTTTAATGCCTCGTAATAAATATCAACAGCATAATCAGTAGTACCTCCACCTGGCACTGTATCATAAGAGATTAAGCCTGGGAAACGTACGCCGCGAGTATCTACACCAAATTTTTCAAAGTAATAATCACATAATAATTCACCAGCTACTTTTGTAACACCATACATTGTAGTAGGACGTTGGATTGTATCTTGTGGTGTGTTATCCTTTGGTGTTGCTGGTCCAAATGCACCAATTGAACTTGGAGTAAAGAATTTTAAGCTTAATTCTCTCGCTACTTCAAGAGCATTCACTAAGCCACCCATATTTAAGTCCCAAGCTAATGTTGGTTTTGCTTCTGCAACTGCTGATAATAGAGCAGCTAAATGAATGAACGTATCAATTTCATACTTTTTAGCAATCTCTAACATTTTTTCTTTATCCATTACGTCTAAAATTTCAAAATGACCAGTTTCTAAAATTGGACTTCCTTCAAGACGGCGAATATCAGTCGCAACAACATTTTCATTACCGTATTCATTTCTAAGACGCATAGTTAATTCTGAACCAATTTGTCCAAAACAACCAGTAATTAATATTTTCTTCATTCCTTAGTCCACCTTATAGTAATAAAATATCGAAATTAATATTTAAAGTTATTTAATAACGTTTAATTCGCGACCAACTTTTTCATAAATAGCTAAAACTTCATCTAGCATTTCTTTAGTATGCGCAGCTGTTGGCATATTACGAATACGACCAGTTCCAAGTGGTACTGTTGGGAATACGATTGACTTCGCATAAACTCCCTCTTCGTATAAACGTTTAGAAAATTCTTGTGTAAGATTTTCGTCTCCGATAATACATGGTGTAATTGGTGTTTCAGACTCACCAATATTAAATCCAAGTTTTGATAAACCAGCTTTTAAGTAATCACCATTTTCCCAAAGCTTTTCGATTTTTTCTGGTTCTTCAGACATAATACGAATTGCTTCAATACATGCAGCAGCATTTGCTGGTGTTAAAGAAGTAGAGAATAAGAAAGGACGTGCACGAACTTTTAACCAATCGATTAATTGTTGTGAACCTGCAACATATCCACCAACAACTCCAACTGCTTTAGAAAGTGTACCAATTTGGAAATCAATTTTATCTGATAATCCAAAATGCTTAACTGTTCCAGCTCCTTTACCCATAACGCCAGAACCATGAGCATCATCGATATATGTAATTAAGCCAAATTCTTCAGCAATTTTTACAATATCAGGAATATTTGCTACATCTCCATCCATAGAGAAAACACCATCTGCAATGTACATAACTTTTTCATATAAACCACAAGTTGTAGCTTCTTTTGCTTTTTCACGTAAATCATCCATATCTTGGTGTTTTACACGAATAATTTTTGCCCCAGAAAGTCTGCAACCATCGATAATTGAAGCATGGTTTAATTCATCAGATAGAATTGCATCTTTTTTCGTCATTACCGCTGAAATAGCACCCATATTACAGTTAAAACCAGATTGGAATGCAATAGCAGCCTCTGTATGTTTAAATTCAGCAATCGCTTTTTCAAGTTGATCGTGGATATCCATCGTACCATTAATCGTACGTACCGCTCCTGCACCAACTCCATATTTTTCAGTTGCTTCAATAGCAGCTTGTTTTAAACGAGGATGAGTCGCAAAACCAAGATAGTTATTTGAAGATAAATTTATAAATTGTTTACCACTAATTTGAATAGTAGCTTCGTTAGAACCTTCTAAAGAGTTAATCTCATTATAGAGCCCTTTCTCTTTTAACTCAGCTAATTGTGGAGTTAAAAATGCTTCTAATGTCTTGCTTGACATAAATACCAGCTCCTTAATTAAGTTTATTTATCTAAAAGGAGTAAGCCCCCATTTTATATCTATTATTTATTATTAAATAAATATAAAAAATTATCGTTTTATTATTTTCCATTTTTGTAAAAGAAAATTTTTTTATGTACTGATTACAATATACTTATTTGAGGCTTTCCGAATTCAATTATAAATCGGTTACATTGCATTAGGAATACTTTTATTCAAAATTTATTCGAAAAAGGTTGAATTTAAATTATTATAAAGATTCATATAATTCGAATATTATTCAATTTGTTTTTTTAGTAAAATATCTTTTGGTTAAAAATGGGTGAAAGGAGGGATCGTGTTTATTAACGTTTGAGGTGTAAATATATGTTTGAATTGCTGCAAATAAATAATGAAATTTCAAATAAAAGATGTAGCACACTGCAAATAAACATTTGGGAAGTGCAAATAAATAAAGACATTCAAATAAAAGATGTAGCATTGCATATAAACATTTGGGAAGTGCAGATAAATAATGACATGCTGCAAATAAACAGTGAACTGCAAATAAAATTCGAAAACAGCAAAAAAAAATTTCGTATTCTCTCTAAAAAAACTACTAAAACACAAGTACATTCCATTTTTCACATTAAAAGGGGGCACCTATTTGTCAATTAACTCGACACAACAGACAGCCCCAAAAAGTATAAATTATTTTTTCACAAAACTAAGTAATAAATTTTTTTACAACTATAAATTATCCATTTAGGCTCTTATTTGCGTGCCAACCCCTTGTCTAATTTTCTTTTCATTCATTAAATAACGAGATAATCCTACTGTTACAATTAAAGAAACCACTACAGGAATTGAACCCATCCATGTAATTGAACGGATCGACAATTGACTGACTGCAAGCCCTCCGATTGCTGCACCAAATGCAAATCCTAATTGCATCATTGACTGATTTAAACCTAATAAAACATCAGATGATTTAGGAGAAATTGTTGCTAAGTTAAATTGCTGTGTTGCCCCTGATGACCATCCAGAAAATGACCATAATGTAAGGATAATGATCACTGTATTGATTGAACTAGAGATGAATGATAATAATAAAATCGATAAAATATTGAGTACTAATCCTCTTTTTAAAGTAAGAGTAATTCCCCACTTGTCTGCACTGAATCCCCCGAATTTAGATCCAAATAAACTAGCGATACCAAGTAATAAAAGAGCAAAACTTAATACGTGATCGCTCATCTTAGTAGTTTGAATAAGGTACGGTGATAAATAAGTAAATACGATCCCATATCCGCTCATTAAGAAAAAAGTAATCGATAAAGCTAGTGCGATTTTTGGTTGTTTAATCAATGCAATCTGCTGCATTAATGGAATCGGTTGATCACCATTTGTTTGTGGAATTGCTTTAACGATAATTGCTAAAGAAATTAAAACGAATATGGCAACTCCAAGAAAGACTAATCTCCAATCATAAGCAGCTGCTATAAATCTGCCAATTGGGACCCCTATGATTAGTGAAGCCGTAAATCCCATGACAACAGTGGCAATTGAACTTGCCTTTTTATCTGCTGGAGCAATTTTTGCAGCCAAGCTAAGCACAGTTACAACCGTAACTCCCGCACTTAACGCCATTATAATGCGTGCAACCATAAACAAACCGTAACCAGGTGCAATTACTGCTAATAAATTTCCTAAAATAAATACGCTTAAAGAAAATAGTAGTAATTTTCGACGTTCCATTTTGGACAATACGGCCATTAATATCGGTGTACCGATCGCATAGATTAATGAATACACCGTAATTAGTTGCCCTGCAGCTTCAATAGAAATACCAAATTCATCGGCCATTTTATCTAAGATTCCAGAAATAACATATTGTGATGTTCCTACTAAAAAACTTATCATTGCTAAAATATAAATTTTCCCTTTATTTGTCATAAAATAATTCCTCTCAACATAATTATATATTTCTATAAATACCGTAATATGAAAATTTAGAGAAGGAAGCCACTTGATCAGCTTCCTTCCTATTATCTATTCATATCAAAGCTTAGATTAGAACATTTAGATGCTTTTTAACATCATATTCTTCAATTGCTTCACCATTTTTCAAACGGTGTAAAAGATCCGGATTCGAAATTAGAGGACGCCCGAACGCAGCAACATCAATTGTTCCCTCATTGATAGCTTTTTCTGCCATTTCAGGATTTAATGTTCCTACTCCAACAATAATTCCATCCCAGTACTTTCTAACAAGCTGATGCATCGTTTTACCATCTGCAAGTATACGATCAAATTGCATAATCGAAGGGTGTAATAAAGTTGCACCAACTTCTTTGAATGCTTCAATAAATGTACGAATTGCATATTCTGGGTCTTCCCACATATAGCCAGGAATATCAGCTTTATGAGCAGAAAATCGAATCATCGTTCTTTCAGTACCAATTGCTTCGATAACTGCTTTTATTACTTCCTTCATGAAGGTTAATCTTTGTGGAAGATCACCACCGTATTGATCTGTACGATGATTTGTAACATCTGAATTAAATTGGTCGATTAAGTATCCATGTGCAGCGTGAATTTCGACTCCATCAAAACCAGCTTCAATCGCATTTTTTGCTGCTTGAGCATATTGATTGATTACTTCTTTAATATCCTCGGAAGTCATCTCTTCTGGTATATCGTATGGTTTACGAAAACGAGAAACTAATCCTTCTGCAGGAATCGCTGAAGGTGCTTGTGGTGGCATATTTCCAGCAAGCTCGTGATGTGATAATCGGCCTACGTGCCATATTTGAGAAATCATTGTGCCACCCTCTTTATGAACAGCATCAGTTACCTTTTTCCAAGCTTTAATTTGATCCTCAGAATAAATACCTGGAATACCTGGGTAACCTTTTCCTCGTGGGCTAATTACTGTTCCTTCAGAAATAATCAAACCTACTCCATCTGCAGCTCGTTTACGATAATATTCGACTATAGCTTCTCCAACAACACCTGTTTGATCATCTGCAAAACTTCTTGTTAATGGAGCCATTGCAGTACGACTACGTAAATTCCATGCACCTATTTTTACAGGTTCAAAAAGTTTACTTTCTAGACCATTTTCTAATTTTCCCCAACTAGTTTCATCTTTGCTTACTAAACTCATATTCAATTCCCCCTTAGTTTATTCGGTATTTCTACAAATACTGAAATATAAATTAAAATTTTACCGCTTTATTTTTAAAGTAAAGCGGGTGCATATTTTTCCAAAACTTCTCGTTGTAAACTATAGTATCTGAAGGTTCCTTCTTTGCGAACTGTTAGCAAGCCGCAATCAAGTAATGGTTTTAAATGATGTGTCAATGTAGAATTGGCCGATATCTTTATTTGGTTTTTCATTTCTGAACAAGCTAATTCAGATTGCTTAGCAAGTACTTTAACAATTTGTAAACGAGTGGATTCCCCTAATGCTTTATAAACCTTTACTGCAATATCATCGTTCACCACTTTAACCTCCTTTCAAAACCAGCCCTTATTTCAGTATTTCTAGAAATATTGTATTTTAACTAATTTATGATGTCAAGAGTCATGATTGATATAATATAAAAAAATTTGGCTAATTGAAGAGCAAAGAAATAATTCATCTTGTTCACTTAATTTTAGAGTTTTTTTTCGAGAATATACAGTTTTAAGAAATACGTACTTTATTCATGAACCCATTCATGAACTATTTAAAAAAATATATATTGCTCTTGTATATTGTATTTTTTGCGAGAAATGAAAAAACCCCACAACGGAATTAATTACCTTGTGGGGTTTTTCACTTTCTACTAAATGAGTAGATTAAACAATGTTGGATTGTTGTTTATTTCCATGAATTGAATTTCATGACAATTCATTCTCTCAATCAGTGCTTTGTAATCGGATTTATTGGCCAATTCTATTCCAACTAGTGCTGGCCCATTATCTTTACTGTTTTTCTTTGTGTATTCAAACCTCGTAATGTCATCGTTTGGTCCTAATACTTTATCAAGAAATTCACGTAATGCGCCAGATCGTTGTGGGAAGTTGATGATGAAATAATGTTTTAGTCCTTCATGAATTAAAGACCTTTCTTTTATTTCTTGAAGTCGGTCAATATCATTATTTCCACCAGATACGATACAAACGACATTCTTTCCTTTTATTTCATCTTTAAATAATTCTAAAGCCGATACAGACATAGCTCCAGCGGGCTCTGCAATGATTGCATTTTTATTATAAAGCTCTAAAATCGTTGTACAAATCTCACCTTCTGGAATAGCGACAATTTGGTCGAGTACATCTCTACAGATTTCATATGTTAAATTACCAACTTGGCCAACCGCTGCTCCATCTACAAATTTCTCAATAAAAGGTAAAGTTACAACTCTTCCATTTGCAATCGATTCAGCCATCGAAGCAGCACCCAGCGGCTCTACTCCAATTACCTTAGTTGAAGGACTAATCCCTTTTATGTAAGTTCCAACTCCAGAGCTTAATCCACCTCCGCCGATTGCGACGAAAATATAATCTACTGGACGGTCAATTTCATTTAATATTTCAACTGCTACGGTACCTTGCCCTGCAATTACATCTTGATCATCAAATGGATGAATAAATGTCATTTGATTTTCATTGCAATATGCTTGTGCATTTTGATGAGCAATATCAAAGGTGTCACCGATTAAGATAACTTCAACAAATGGTCCACCAAAGAATTTCACTTGTGAAACTTTTTGATTCGGCGTTGTTGTTGGCATAAATATTTTCGCATACACCTGCAAATGATTACATGTATATGCTACGCCTTGGGCATGATTGCCTGCACTTGCACATACAACCCCTTTTTGTCTTTCTTCATTAGACAAGTTGCTAATTTTGTAATATGCTCCTCTAAGCTTAAATGAGCGGATTATTTGTAAATCCTCTCGCTTTAAAAATACGTTACAATCATATTTTTCACTAAGCATTGTACTAATCTGCAAAGGTGTTTTATTCGTAACTTCTTTTAACGTATTATAGGCAACTAAAATATCCTCAATCTTAACAGTACTTTTTACTTTCTCCATATAACTACCTACCCTTTGCATTTTTTTATATAAATTCCATTATAGTAAAAGTTAGTTAATAAATAAACAGAAAATTCAATTTCCTAATGAAAGTTTTATGTCAATTTACATAAATTAAATAAAATGTGCCTACTAACGGTTCTTTCATTCTAATTGGCAGTAATACACTAGTTATCATTTTCAGTAGGATATGCTATCATTTTTATATTAAATATATAGATATTAGGTGATTTAAAAATGGAAAATCAATCTTTATTATTAATTGATGGCTTTAACTTATTAAGTAGAGGCTATTTTGCAACTTCTTATGGGAGAAGTGATGAACAACTTTCTAAGACGAAAGATGGCGTTTATATAAATGCATTAAGAGTCTTTATTCCAAAGCTTTTTAACTTAATTAAAGAACATAACATTACTCATCTTGCCATTACTTGGGATGTTAAACGTGAAGAAACTGACCGTCGAAATAAATATGATTTTTATAAAGCAACTCGTGGAGAATTACCAACACCACTTATTGAACAATATTTCACTTTAAAAACAGCATTAGAAGAAATCGGTATTGCTCAACTAGAAATGGCACCGTATGAAGCCGATGATTTAATGGGTACTTTATCAAATAATTGGTCTAATTCTGTTAAAAATAAATGCTATATTTATAGTAATGATCGAGACTTACTACAATTAATAAACGAGCATACATCTCAAATCATTGCTCAAAAAACAGGTGAAATTGTATACTCTCTTGAGCACTTCAGTAATGATTATGGGATCCATCCGAAACAATGGGTTGATGTAAAGGCATTATTAGGTGATTCTAGTGATAATATACCTGGTTGCCCTGGAGTAGGAGAAAAATCGGCTATTCCATTAATTCAACTTTATAACTCAGTTGAAGAATTGTACGAGAATATGGAAAATCTTGATTCTAAATTTAATCGCTACAAAAAGAAATTAGAAGCTGGGAAGGACTCTACTTTTATTAGTAAAGAGCTTTCTGCAATAACAATTGATATACCTCATTTTGCAGAATATACATTTGAAGATTTAAAAATTAATATTGATGAAGATAAATTATCACTTAAACTTGAGGAATTAGAAATTCGTGTGAAGCGATAAAAGTCAAATTTTATTTAGGAGAAATATAAATGTCTGAGTATTGGAATGCGTATTTTAGTTTTATAAATGATAAACCCGCTACTGTAGTATTAGATATGGAAGTAACTGAAGAAGTAAACATTGAAGATTATCCAACTATTGTTTGTATAAAACTACAATTAAAAAATCCAGACGAACGAGGTTTTCCTAGCAAACATGAAATAGAAGTTTTAGAAAAAGTTAATAAAGATATTGAAAAACGTATTAATCTAAAGCTCTACCTTAATGTTGGAAGAGTTACGACTGATGGTTTTAGGGAACTTGTCTATTATACTTCTGAACAAGATCCTAAAATGCTTATCGAAGCTGCTGAACAAATTATTGAAGCGAATGATTACGAATTTGAAATGTATGGTATGGATGAACAAGAACTATGGGAATATTATTTCGAATTTCTTTATCCAAACCAATACCATCTGCAGCATATAAGCAATGCTGAATTAATCGAGCAATTACAAAGATCTGGTGACAAATTAAAATTACCTCGTAAAGTTGAACATTTCATTCTATTCAATGATGAAATAAAGATAAAAGAGTTTATTAGTGAAATAGCAAAAGAAGGTTTTAATTTTGAAGGAAAGTATTCAAATAATGATGAAGATTTAGATGAAGAGTATGAATTTACCGTACGTATTTCTAGATTAGATCATGTTGATCTAGATAGCATCGATGAACTAACTAATTACTTAATCGAAGCTTCAGAGCATTTCGGTGGTAATTATGATGGATGGGAAACTCTTGTGATCAAAGATAAACATTAACTTCAGTATAAAGAAAAGAACACTACCGTTTTTGAGTAACTAAAAAAGTAGTGTTCTTAATCATTTAGGAATTAACTTCTGATGGTTGATTCTTATAATAATTCATAAAAATCATCCATTAATAAAAAAGTGCTAAAAAAGGATGCAATCATTTCAATAACTATATATCAATGTTTAAGAAAAACTGAATTCATCATCTTTTATTATCCTATGTAATCTTATAAATTTATCTGACTTTGAAATGAAATGGTTACTTTCACCATTACCTAATCCTCTTGCTATCCCATCGATTCTCCCTATCATTTCATGTTTTTTCTTCCCAATTTCCCAACAATAAAGCTCATATTTTGAGCTATAGCCACCATAAAAATATGCATACTTACCTCTTATACTTATAGCATGTGAACCTCGAAATTCCCCTGGGACTTTATAAGTTTTTATGTCTCTTGATTCAGGATCTAGTTGTATCAATGGAAATTCAGAATATGGAAATAGCCATATAGACGAACCCTTTCCTTTAGAAATTGCATAACAATCATCTATACTCGGGCCTTTTAACAAATCAGAGTGATATCTAAAAAGAACTTTGCCTTCTAAGCTGAATAACACTAAACCCTCTGTAGAAATTCCACTTCCAAAAACACCTTCATCAAAATAACTAATCCAAATTCCTTCCTTACCTACTTGGACATCTTCTACTCCATCTCCACAGTAAAAGGAATCTACTATAATACCATTCATATTTATAATAAAAACATTATCTTTGTTTAATACTTCCCTAGAGTTAAGAAGTACTACTAGGCCATATTCATCTTTCCAATCTGCGTCTATTATTTCGTATGTATCAAAGCTAGATTCTAATTTTGAAAATGCAACAGTATCTAAAATTAAATCATTTAAATAATTCCCTCCAAACACGTTTAAACTATGATTCTAATCTTTTTAAAATTGAACTATCTAATGCGTTAATTGAATAAAACGAAAATTTTTTTTACTTAATTCTAAAAACACTATTTATATCCAATTCTTCTGAAATAGTTTTCGCTTGAAGGTCGAATAATAAATACACTTAAAAATAGCGCTAAAAATAACATAATAAAACTACCAGTAATTACTGACATTTTAACCGATACATAGTGAGAAGAAAATCCGATTAGCATAGTTGAAACGATCACTAATATCGCCTCAACAAAACCATAGATACTTCCAACTCTTCCCATTATCTTAACATCTACGTTGGATTGGTAAAATGTATCAAATCCCGTATTTGCAAAAGACAACGCAAATGATAATAAGAAAAATCCGAGCCCACCCATTGAAAAAGAATTAGAAAATGAATATACGATATATCCTAATGATAAAAAAATTGTCCCAATCCCCATAAGCCAAGAAGGTGTTAGTCTTTTTGCAAAAATTGTATTGATAATTGCACCTATACCAATTCCTGCACCAGCAATACTTACTAGAACTCCATATTCTGTATTACTCAAATGAAGTACGCTCTTTGAAAACACTGCTTCTAATGAATCAATAGCGGCCGTTAAAACTAATATACTATTAAACAAAAAATAAATTATCATAACGTAACTTAATTTACGGCTAAATTTTAAAACCTCAGTAAAATCTTTCTTAATTAGTTTGATGGAGAGCTTCTCATATTTTACATTTCGCACTGCTACCTTATCTAAATCAGGCAAACAAGCTGTAACAATTCCTGAAATGAGAAACGAGATCGCATTAATATTAATAGCGAACATTGGTGTACCAATCATAAAAAGTAGACCTGCAATGGCTGGTCCAGTTAGGAATCCTCCAGATTGAACTAAACTACGCAAAGCATTGAAGCGAATCCTCTGATTCTGTGGAATTAATTTAGTTATATAAGTTGTTGAAGTTGGATAAAACATTGAACTTCCCATATTAACGATAAAGACGATTACAAAGATCAGAAAGACTGATGATATACTTGGTAATAAGAATATTAATAATCCCCTCAAAAAATCCAAAAATACCATTAAATTCCTTTTGTTAAATCGATCAATTAAACTACCAGCCCATAGGTTAGTAAGTATTGTTGCTAGTGGTTTCAAGACATAAAGAGTGGATACAGCCAAAACAGATTTAGTCATATCAAAAATAATTAGATTTAGGGCGATTAAATAAATCCAATCTCCAATATTTGAAACGCCTATTCCAAATAGTAAAAGCAAAGGTTTTTTCCGAGTAACATACAACTTATTTTTTATCATTTAACACCTCTAAATAAATATTTTTAATCTGTACAAATAAAAAAACTCGCCCTCCAAGACCGTAGTCTTGGGGACGAGTTTACCTATCGTTTCGTGGTGCCACCCCAGTTTGTTAATATGTCATCATATTAACCTCGTTAAGTACATTAAAAAACATACTCAAGCTCTATAACAGGAGCGCCTGTCATACCATCGCCATTATTGGTTCCGATATGAAACTCAGAGTCTTGCTTCAATAGTACATTCATACTCCTTTTCACCAACTGGAGTTCTCTAAGATGAATGAATTCTATTTACTCTTCTCTTCAAAGTTTTTTATTTTGTTTTTATATTATTATAACTTTTCTGTCTTATTTGTCTACTGCTTTTTATTTATTCATTATTGCCACTATCCTGCCATTTAGGTCCATATAAAAAATAATTGTTTAAAAAATTAGGCTCTGCTATATCAGGTTGATTTTTCAATAAAGTGTTGGGATTTTACTGGTTCCCTAATTTTTAATAAATTCCGCGTTTTATCTGTAAACAGTTGTTTTAAATAGGCATGCTCATCGTAATGGTTCTATTTTTGAATCCAGTTTTTTCATACAGTTTAATGGCTTGATTACCTGCGTATACACTTAAACGAACTTCTGAATATCCATCTTGTTTAAGATGTTCTATACCAGAGTCTATCAATGGTTTTGAAATTCCATTTCCTCTAAATTGCTCTAACACAAATAATTCATAAATAAAACCATATTTCTTTTCAGTTAATTGGTCTTTACTTGCTCCTATAAGAATCCAACCCATTAGATTATCATTTTCAGAAGCTATTAAGTAATAGCTTCCTTTCTGCAATAACGGTTCAATAAGTTGTTTTATTTTTTCATCTGATGGTTTTGCCTCGCCTAATGTACCATCGAATAAGGCTTGTGGCGAAAGCGATAGAATCTTTTTATATTCCGACTCATTTGGTTTTCTAATTTCCATAAATTGAGTCCCCCCTCCAAAGCATTAATCTATCTACCAACGGTACTACGCTGCTATCCGACTCCCTACATCTGCTTTTGGTTTCCTTGCTTGTTATCACTTGTACACCATACTCTTCTATTAAATGAAAAGACCGGTAGAGTCTCCCAAGTTGCTGTATCATATCAATGTGTTACGTGCCAAGGTCTCTGACTCCGGAGAGGCTTTCCCCTTCTTACCTTAACGAAAGGTAAAATGTTGCTTTCTACTATGCGTAAGGCATCAGCCCTCTCGATTTACTAACATTTCAAAGCTCAATCCCTTCAACCATTTGGCTTTCGGCCCGCAACCTAACTGTCTACGCTTAAAGATTAAAGTTACCTTTAATCCTCCAAGACTCGCTACGAGTGAATGCTAGTTCTTTCTGGACAGGAATCCCACCCGCTATATGATCCGACCTAAGCTCGGTCGCACACGCATGCATTAGTTGCATTTTAAAACACTTTATTTACTTATTTTTCACAACAAAAAAAGCGCTCCTTAGAACAATGTTCATAAGGGACTACTCCCGTTAAAACATCGCACCTAAGAACGCTATAGAATGTTCGATATCCAGCGGACTTAAAAAGTCGACAAATAAAAAGAAAAATGAGATAAACTTAGTATATTAGATTTGTAAATTTATAACAATGCTATTAAGCCAATTTTACAAATACTCCCCTGACTTTTCCATACATCCCTTTTTGGTACTCATATGTAATGATGTTAACATGATGGATAGAAAAAAATGTAAAAAAGGACGATTGTTGCCATCATTTAACAATGTGTATATTTACGCAAGCATATCTTGATATTCCTTTTTGCGTTCAAATTCAGCCTTAGCAAATGGACAAAGTGGCACAATCTTTTTGTCTTGTTCTCTCATCTCTTCTACAACAGAAGCAACAAGTTTACTGGCAATGTTTTGTCCTCGCAAGGATTCATCGACAAAAGTATGATCAATGATCACTTTTGATGCTCCAGCTTGTACAAATGTAATTTCAGCGACAATTTTCCCTTCTTCATTCTCAATGAAGTGTTTTTTCTCTGCCTTTTCAATATTCATATTATTTATCCTCCTTTTTATAAATATATTGTAGTGCACCACTTGGACATAAATCGATCGTTTTCATAGCTGAATCTGCTTCTCCATTATCAGCAAGAATCCATGGCTTTCTTTTTGTATCAAACACTTTCGGCATTGTCCTTACACAATTACCTGAATGTGTACAGATATCTTTGCTGAAATAAACTTCAATCTCTTCTCCAGAATATTTCCGATATCCTTTACTTAGTAGGTCTTCTTTATTCATTTCATAATCCCTTCTCATTTTGTATATTTTCTCCTATTTTTAAGCAAACCAATTTTAAATAAACACACTCATTTATTATTAGACATCTAACCTAAAAAAAAGCACCTCCAAAATGTCGATAATTATTTATACGACTTTGGGAGTGTTTTTTCCTTTGTCTGAGGTTTTTATTTGACCGGATCCAAACCTATATAAGAATTTGGCGAGCTAAAACAGTTATTATAATTGACTCTAAAGAAGGCTTTAAACAAATAAAAAAGAAACCTAATCATTTTAAATTTATTTTTGGGTTTAGTAGTTGTTAATTCCTTATAGAACTAATGCTGATTTAGTTGAATAAGATTACATTTATTAACCAAAAATTTTGTTGATTAACGGAATGATAATACTGAATATTATTGGAAGAACTAAGAAACCAAAACTCAACGCAACTAATTTTCCAACAGAAGATAGACCCTTATTTTGTTCAACTTTTAATTTATCAAGTTTTTCATTTATTTCTCTTAATTCTTTTATAATCTCAATATTAAATTCATTAGACATTATTTAAAATCTCCTTCCTATTTAAGAATATTTTATTAGGTTTATTTACTCTGTTTTTTTAGAATTAATTGGGTAATTATGTATTCGTTAAGCTTATTCGACTATCCTGCAATTTAAATAAAATAGAGGATGATCCTGTGATCATCCTCTATTTGTTGTTTAACTAAAGCATTAGTTCGTTGCATAGCGTTCAAACGTACCAGGCATATTCTGTGAATTCATTCCATTCCACTTTAAAACTTTTCATCTTAAGTTTAATAGACAATTTCGTTGTTGTTCTAACACCTAATAAGAGACAGAAGCAAAAAAACTAACAGTAAGACTAAAAGAAACCATACTTTGTTATGATTTTGCTTTATACTTCCACTTTTTCAATTTTAAGACAAGCAGAAGTAGCGGCGGTTGTATACCAAATAAAAAAAACGCAACATTGCCCATCGTATCCCCAAGTTTAAATAGGTCATTCGTATTTTTCGGGGTCATGGAAATGATATAAATAACCGGAAGCAAGCCAAACATAAATGGATGAATGTTTTTTTTAAAGAGTTGGGCAAGCCCCAAAGAAGCAGCATAATGACTAACGTTAAAGCAAGTAAACATTTGCATTATCCATATTACAAGCAACAAAGACTCAAACCGTTCAAATAGCAAACCAGGCATTTCAAAACTTCGCACGAGATCAATCGTTGGCCAAGTTTTGGTTACTACATCATCGACGGATAGTCCACCGATGACCATTACGATAGTTATCAAGTAAAAGATCATTGGGATGAAAATTCCAACTAAAACAGCTTTTACTGCTTTGTTTGGCTGTTTCATATACGCCATTATAATCAACATGCTTTCAAAACCTATATATGAGAGAGCCGTTGTTTTGATTCCTTTTAGTACGGGCATGATCCCCAACCCCAGTACCGGGCGCAGATTATCCACTTCAAATATTTTAAAACTCATAAAAGCAACCACCAAAAAAACGCCGACCGTAATGGGGAGAATAATTTCAAACAGACGGGCAATCGGATTTATGCCGCCCGTAATTAAATAGAGACCTATCCACATAAATGGCATCGCGATGGCCCAAGTTGGGGTACCTTTCAACAAAAATAAACTTGTTACTTCTACTAATGCACAGATATGAAATCCACCCATCATTAAAAAATAACATACAAGGATTAGACTTAGTAACTTACCCATCCATTTCCCTACAATTTCTTGGCTGTATTGATAAAAGGTTTTTCCTGGAAACCGTTGTCCTAATTTGACCATAATAACTCCTGCCACCATCGCAATCAGCCCGCCTAAAATTACAGTTAACCAGGTATCTGGTGTTTTCACTTTCTCTGTAGCTGCTCGTGGCAAGGTCAGAATTCCCGTTCCAAGTATATAATTGATAATGATAACAACTACTTGAATTGTTGTAATACGGTCTTTGGGGCTAGTAATCATCGCAGGTCACTTCCTTATTCACAATTCAGGATTACTACTTTCTGAAGGCTCATTTCTTCTTATTTTTCCACATTTCTTCTTATTAAACGGTACAATTTTACATTTCCAAAAAAGAATAAAAATTATGCATATTGTATTCATGTGAAGTTTACATAATTGCAAGCCTTCCAATATCAGGATTGCTTAAACTTTTCCAATTCTCAAAACCGAATTCTTTGTTAAACTGTTTTATAATTAAAGACATCAAATTCCCATGTGTTACAACAATTGTAATTTGATTTTCACTTTTGATGATTTCATCTATTACGCTTATTGCACGATTAGTAGCTTCTTGATTTGATTCACCGCCATCGAATTTTAATTCTAAATCTTCAAATGTGGCTTTTAATTTTTCAAGCCAGTCAGGTAAATCAATCGAGCTTAGCTTACGTTCAGACAGTCGCTCATCGAGAACAATGTCTATTTTCTTTTCATTACTTGTCGGTTCGATTGATTGAATTGCACGTAAAAAAGGGCTTGAAATTATTTGGTCAACTTTAATCTTTGAGAAAAAATCACTCAATTGCTTAGCCTGTATTGAACCTCGCTTCGTTAGATTTGCTTCAAATGGCTGTCCTTCTGGTTCACAGTGTCTAATTAAATAAATCTCTTTTTTTCATTTTACCAGCCCCTACTTTTCATTAATTGATTGAAATTTTACTAATTTTCTTTCTTTTTTCTTATAATCATTAACCATCCTAATTTTGATGATTGAATTTTCTAGTTTCCAAATTGAATAATTTTTATTAATTGATGACGTTTCGAATTGAATGTATTATTTTAATTACAACAATCATTCGGGAAGGTAATTACATTTATCAAAAATTTAATGTTATTGAAATTAAAGAATATTTGATTTTAAGGAATATCATTTTCATGGCAAAATAGAGGAGTTTTCAAGAAATGAAAGAGTATTTTACAATTGGTGAAGTATCAAAATTATTCCAAGTCAAAATTGCGACTCTTAGGTATTATGATCAGATTGGTCTCTTACGTCCGGAATTTATCGATAAAAAGACCAACTATAGATATTATTCAACACAGCAGTTTGAACGGTTGAATTCAATAAAATATTTGAGGGCTTTAGATTTACCAATAAACGAAATTATAGATTTTTTTAATTATCGAGAAATTGATGCTCTTGTTGAAATGTTAAAAAAACAAAAAGATGAAGTTGCCCAAAAAAAGAAAGAATTGGAGAATATTGAAACTAAAATATCGCGTCGCCTATTGCAAATTGAAGATGCTGTTAGTACACCTTTAGATAAAATTTCGGAAATAACACTTCCTGAGATGCATGTAGCATATTTACGTCATGATTACGTTATAGGTGATGACATTGAATTACCTCTTACAGCGTTAAGGAACAGTTTTGGAATTAATGAGGAAATTTTTTTAGGGAAAATTGGCATCTCGATCTCAGCTTCTAATTTAAAAAATAATGTATTTGATAAATATTCTAGTATTTTCATGATACTTGAAGATGGTGATCAAATTCCTCCAACCTCCATTCTTATTCCATCAAGAAACTATTTGAGAGTTCGATTTAAAGGTACTCACATTGATGCAGTTGGTTATTATAAAAAATTGTTGAGCTATATGCAAAAACACGATTATGATCTGTTAGACGATTCGTTTGAAATTACACTTATTGATTATGGCTTTACCAACGATGAAGAAAAGCATGTCACGGAAATTTTATTACCTTATGAGTAAACTTAATGATAAAAACCCACTTGACCCTCTAGTAACTAGAGGGTTTATTTTTTATTAATACACTATTAATAAAAGGAGAAATGGAATTATGTTTGGCACGATTTTTAACACAATGATGATTATAGCCGGGAGCTTGATCGGAAGCATCTTTAAAAAAGGGATTAAAGAAGAATATCATGAAATTCTTATGCAGGCGATGGGATTAGTAGCTTTAGGTTTAGGTATAAACTCACTAGTTCAACATTTGCCTTCCAGCAAATATCCAGTTCTTTTTATTGTAAGTTTAGCTATAGGTGGATTAATTGGGCAAAAACTAAAGTTAGAATCAAGATTTAATAGTTTTGTTAATAAATATTCTAAAGGTAATTTAGCTGAAGGGTTATCAACCGCTATTTTATTATTTTGTATTGGAACATTATCGATATTAGGTCCAGTAGAAGCAGCCTTAAAAGGAGATTACACGTATCTCCTAGCAAATGGTACCTTGGATGGTATTACTTCGATTGTTTTAGCTTCTACTTTTGGGATCGGAATTATTTTTGCTGGTATCGCTTTATTTACGTGGCAGGGTTCCATCTATTTAATTGCAATACTAATGAAGAATTCCTTAAGCAATGATCTTCTAAATGAAGTGACGATTGTAGGAGGTATATTAATTATAGCGTCAGGCCTAAGTATATTGGGGATTAAGAAATGTAATACTTTAAATCTACTACCATCATTACTAATTCCTCCTATTGTATTTTTATTTATGCATTTATTCCATTTATAATGTTTGTGAAATTAGTTAAGAAGATTAGGGAACCTCACAAAATGAAGTTTCCCTTAATTACTATATAAAAATCAACATGTAAATGAAACAGAGCAAATAATAAGGTATTCCTAAACAAAAAAAATTGGAGTTTATTTGAACTCCAATTTCTCTTTCTATATTAATCTGTCTAAAAATACGTTTATAATTAAAAACTGAAGTTAAAAGTATTTTATTTATCCAGCTTTTTAATTATCCAACCACAAATGATAATAAATGCAACACAGCCAATCCCTACGAGTACCATTAACATTCAATCATTCTCCCCATTTAACGATCCCAGTCAAAATATTTTTATGATAGTGCTTTATTCACTCAATATAAATTCACATTGTATATAATAAAATTCCCCATCTCAGCCCCATAAACAAGCTTAAAACCATCCTTGTTATAGATAAAGAACAAACTGATAGAGTAAACCGTTATATTTTTTAAATATTGACTTTACTTTTAATTTGAATACCTTTAGTTAGACACCTTCATAAATCCTATATTCTTATGTAAAATAATTATATCAACTGGGATAATTTTTGTAACAATAAATAATCTGTTTATTCAAACTTTTTTGTCAAACCTACAAATTCTCTAGTTTTTTATTTTATTCTTTTTGCAAGTGGATGATTATCACTGAATTGTATTAAGTCCCATAGGTTTCCGTATAAATCCTTAAATACCGCAACCTTACCATAATCTTCTACTTTCGGTTCTCTTACAAACTCAATTCCTTTTGAATTCATTTCGTCGTAATCTCTCCAGAAATCATCCGTTCCTAAAAATAGAAAAACTCTCCCACCAGCTTGATTTCCAATGAATGGCTCTTGCTCTTGTTTCGATGCCTTTGCAAGTAAAATAGTCGTTCCAGAAGAACCAGGTGGACTTACAAGTACCCATCTCTTATCTTGTTCCGGCTGATATGTATCTTCAATTAAATTAAAATGAAGTTTCTTCGTATAGAACTCTATAGCTTCATCATATTCTTTTACGACTAATGCAATATGAACGATTGACTGGATCATTATCTTATCTCCTAACATGTTTTCTATTAAAAATACTACTAGTTGAACTATTTTTCAATCTAATTACCTCTTCAATTAATCTGCTATTTTAACATAATAAAAAGACTGCCGAAACAGTCTTCGTATTACTCATTTAATTTCGAAGCAAAAATTGGAATGAATAAGATTGTAATAAATATTAATGCCAAAACGATTAATGAATTTTTCCATCTAAAATCATTTTCCCCATCATTTTTATGTTTATTTATGAATTGATCATATACTTTCGATGAAACAAATTTTCCTGGATCTAGGATTTCACCTGTTTTTTCATCCAGTAAATACGTGCCATAATTTGCTGTTTTAAAGAAACGATCTCTTACAGTATCGTATTCTGCAGCAATAGCCACTACATCTTCGTTTGTGTTTTTTTCATTATTTGTTAAACTGAATTCTTTTTGTTCGACAATCACTGTTGATTTCTTAACGTAATAATTAACTTCCTTACGATTATTCTTATCTATATGATCTAAATAGCGCGATGTTGCATTTGAGGTTGATACATTCGATAAAAACAACAAAAAGAAACAGAAGATGCAAAATGCAACTCTTTTCATTAATATCCCCCCACTTCTATTCAAATCTACTAAATTATATTCACTAGATTTTTAAATAGTCCTAGAGAGTATTTCTCATCTGCCTCATTAATCTGGAGTTGTTAATTTTTTGCCGTAGATACCTTTTTATTTTACTTCTATAAAATTTAAAAATCTACGATTCCACATTTTTTCATAAAAATCAATTGTCTCTTTTGCAGACATAAATGGATTATTTAATGTAGAGGTTGCTCCGTTTACCATGTAGTTTTCGTAACCTAATCCATGTGCAAATTTAATTGTAGCATCCATACAATATTCAGTTTGAGCGCCACAAAATTCTATTTTATGTACTGCTAATTGATCTAAAAGATTTTTTAAGTTTGTTTTAAAAAAAGAATTTGCATGTATTTTGTTAATCAAATAATCTTGTTCTTGAACATCTAGATTAGCATGAATAGCCCAAAGTTCTTCTCCAGGTACTAATTCTTCATCACAATGTTGAACAAAAATAATTGGTTTATTTAATTCCCTATATAATGAAATTCTTTTATTAACTTTACTGATTAAATTTTGTAATTCGAATAAGTGCTCACCGCTGTAACATACACCATTTTGCAAATCGATAACAATCAAAACATCTGCGCCATTATCCATTGTTTTCACCTCATATAGATTTGTATTATATTTATAATTTCATCTAATCCGCTATAAATTTCATATTATATACTTTAGATATTTCGCAGGATTACCTGACACTACAGTATTAGAAGGAACATCTTTTTTAACGATAGAATCCGCATCTACAATTATTTAGGTATTAATTTCAAGATCTCACAAACCCCCTTTTAGTTTTTATTTAAATTATACCTCTTCATAAGAGTCTCGTTAATTCTTTATCAAGCCAAATGCCAAAATACTTATCAAAGGTTTAGTTTAACAAAACAAACCTCTAATGCTATCCAATGCACTAGAGGTTTGTTAATTAAGTATTAAACAGTAACTAATTCTTTTTCTTTATTTCCGATTTTTGTAACGATATCACGAGCAATCCATACGCCACATGCGCTTGCTTGAGCTAAACCACGAGTAACTCCTGCTCCATCTCCACCTAAATATAATCCAGAGATTTCACTTTCAAAATGTTCATTTAGCTTTGGTCGAGCTGAATAGAATTTTGCTTCTACGCCGTAGAAAAGTGTATGTTCTGCAGCAATACCTGGAGTTACATGATTTAATGCTTCTACCATTTCAATCAAACTTTTCATTGTATTGTATGGTAACACTAATCCTAAATCTCCTGGTACTGCTTCTTTTAAAGTTGGTTCTAAAAAGCCTTCTTTAATACGCTTTTCAGTTGAACGGCGACCTCTTAAAATATCTCCGTATTTTTGTATGATTACTCCTCCGTGTGAAAGCATGTTTGCAAGACGTGAAACCTCGTGCGCATATTCATTTGGTTTGTCGAATGGTTCTGCGAATTGATGCGATACTAATAAGGCAAAGTTTGTATTTGGACTACCTAATTTAGGGTCTTTATATGCATGTCCATTAGCAGTCATAATACCTGAATGGTTTTCAACTACTACGTGTCCAGACGGATTACTACAGAATGTTCTGACTTTTGTACCCACACTAGTATTAAATACGAATTTTCCTTCGTATAAGTGCTTGTTAATCTCTTCCATTACTACGTTTGAAGTCTCAACACGAACACCAATATCAACTTGATTCGTTGACATTTTTAAACGACGTTTTTTCATAACATCAGTTAACCATTTTGATCCATCACGTCCAGGTACAATTACAACTTTCTCAGCAAGTAATTCTTCACCTTTTTTTAATTTAATTCCCTTTATGATATGAGTACCTTCAACCTTTTCAGTTATTAAGTCCTCTACTTCAGTTTTATACTTCATATCGATTTTCGTTTTTAAATACTCATAAATGCTTTTTAGAATTTCTAAATTTTGTTCTGTTCCTAAATGACGAACTTGTGCACGTAATAATTTAAGTCCTGCTGCGTAACCACGACGTTCAATATCTCTAACTTCTTCTGTTAAAGGATCCGTAATCGATTCAGTCGCGCCATGTTCTAAATTAATTTTATCTACGTATTTAATTAATTCTACTACTTGTGAATCTGATAAGTAATCTGTCATCCATCCACCAAATTCGCTTGTAATATTAAATTTCCCATCTGAATATGCTCCAGCACCACCAAATCCATTTGTAATTGAGCAAGCTGGTAAGCAACCTGAAAATTCTTTTTTACCTGCAGCAGGCGGACATTTTTCAATTTTCTTTTGTAAAATTGGGCAATGTCTTGCAAATATATCATGTCCTTTATCAACAAGTACTACTTTAGCATTAGGCATTTTTAAAGTTAATTCATAACAAGTAAAGATTCCAGCAGGTCCTGCTCCAACAACGATCACATCATACATCTATATATACCTCCAAATAAGGTTTAAATTATTTCATTTGATCAACCTAAAATAGAATACCATCAATCAGAATACGTTTCAAGTAAAAACACGAACATTTTTTGTATTTTTCCAAAAAAATATTCGTTTATAAACAAAGTGAAACCTTTTCATTAGAAAATACCATCTGTCAATTAGCTTTTTTAACCAAATTTAGACAATTCAAATTTGAATATTAATTAATTGACATCAGATTATTTATAAATTAACAAATTTGTTTATTTCATCCTAATTTAACTAAAAGTTAATCATTGAAAAACGAAAATATCCTATTAGATAGAATCACAATCACATCAAGTTGAATAGTTATATAAATAACAGATATTTTATATTGGAGATGGAAAAGATGCTAGAAGAAATTATAAAGGAAAAGGATGGTAAAGATCATTATCAGAAAACTAATTTAGAAGAAGAGGAATTACAAGCAAGTCTTGAAAGACAAATTGTTGCTGCATCATGGGTTAAAGCAGTTGCACAATTATACGAAACGATTACATTATCAAAATTATATTCAATCGACAAAGATCCAATCTTCCAAGGAAAAAGAGATATCATATCGGGAATGTGGATTGGTACAGCCGGTCAATTATCCGTAGCTTTTTTCGTTTCTAAGCAATTGTTCACTTCAGATAAAATAGATTTACTTGAGTTACAAAGAAAAATTGTTCTTTCTGATTCAGTTCAAATAGTTGGTAACGCATTGGCACTTATTGGTGCAACTGAGGTAATTCAAGAGGAAATTGGTGATGGGGAAATATTCCTTTCATAGTCATGTAAATATAAAATCATTTATACTACTTAAAAATTTACATCTAATGTAAACATCTTCAAAAATGCAAAATTAAAAAATACAAAAATAAATAAATCCCACAGAAATTATGTGGGATTTTTAATATAGGTATTAATTTTACTAGGATTGATTCTCCATTGTAATTAATCATTTTCCTATTCTTGCACTTCTTGTTTTTCTCTCACTCCTGCATTTAATGCTTTTTGGAAGCTTGCAATCAAGTCTTCTATATCTTCTAAACCAACGGACACTCTTATTAATGTATCTTTTACGCCTAATCTTTCACGAACATTGAGTGGTATTGCAGCATGAGACATTTTTACAGGATATGAAACAATTGTCTCAACTCCACCTAATGAAACTGCAACTGCAACGTTTTCGACTGATTGTAGGAAACTTGTCGTTTGTTCGATTGTTTTTAGTGTAAATGAAAGGACTGCTCCTCCTCCAGTAGCTTGCTCAAAATGAACATCGTGACCGGGATGATCTTTTAGTCCTGGGTAATATACGTCCTCAACTTCTTCTTGTTCTAAAAGCCAATTTGCTAATTTTGATGCAGTTTGTTCATAAGCATCCATACGAACTTTTAACGTCTTTAATCCTCTTAATGTTAGCCAACAGTCTTGTGGACCTAAAATTGCTCCGAATGAATTTTGGATTGTGTATAAATCATTTGCAAGTTCTTCTGAATTTACGACCGCTAATCCTCCGATTACATCGCTATGGCCTGCAATAAATTTTGTTGCGCTATGAACGACAATATCAGCTCCTAAGTCTAATGGTCTTTGTAAATATGGTGATAAAAAACTATTATCTACAATGACAAGTATGTCATTTTCTTTTGCTATTTTGATTGCACTACTTAAATCAGTAATTTTCAAAAGAGGGTTAGACGGTGTTTCTAAATAAAGACCTTTTGTATTTGGCTTTATTCCGGCTTTAATCTCTTGTAGATTAGATGCATCTACAAAAGTAAAATCAATTCCGAAACGATTTAATACTTTTGTCGCTATTCTAAATGTTCCTCCATAAACATCTTCACAGATGACAATATGATCTCCAGCTGAGAACAAAGACAATACAGATGAGATTGCAGCCATCCCTGATGAAAACGCAAAACCTCGAACGCCATTTTCTAACTTTGCAATTGTATTTTCTAATGCTTCCCTTGTTGGGTTTCCACTTCTTGCATAGTCGTACTTACCAAAATTCTCTATATCAAATTGATGAAATGTTGAAGTTTGATAAATTGGAATACTTAATGCTCCTGTTGCCTGATCTATTTCATTTCCGTTATGAATTAATTTCGTTCCAAATTGCATGCTCATCACCCCAATGCATTTTCTAAGTCATTTAATAAATCATCAATATGTTCAATACCAACAGATAATCGAAGTGTATGGTCATCTAGACCAAGCTTTCTTTTAAATTCTTCTGGCATTTCTGAATGAGTTTGCGTATGTGGATACGTAATTAAGGATTCAACTCCACCTAAGCTTTCTGCGAATGTGATGACTTTTACGCTTCCTAAAACCTGTTCAACTAAACTTAAATCTTTCACTTTAAATGAAATCATTGCACCAAATCCAGTTGCTTGTTCTTTAATAATTGAATATCCTTTATGCGTTGGTAATCCTACATAATACACTTCAGTAACATTTGGATGATTTTCTAAAAATTGCGCAAGTACAATCGCATTTTTTTGACTGTATTCCATACGTAAATGTAATGTTTTAATGCCTCTTAAGATTAACCAAGAGTCAAATGGAGCTAATGTTGCACCTGTTGATTTTTGATAATAACGAATTCGTTCATTCGTATATTCTGAATTAGTCACGACAAAACCAGCAAGTGTATCATTATGGCCACCTAAATACTTTGTTCCACTATGAACAACAACATCTGCCCCTAATTCAATTGGTCTAAAGAAATAAGGTGTTAAAAATGTATTATCAACAATCACGATAATATCTCGTTCTTTTGCAATCTCTACTACTCTTTTTAAATCCGTTACTTTCATCATTGGATTTGATGGTGTTTCAATAAAGATTCCTTTTGTATTCGGTTTAAGTGCATCAAGAATATTTTCAATTTCAGTCGTATCAACAAAATTATGCTCAAGTCCATATGGTGAATAAATTTCTTCGAATAAACGATATGTTCCACCGTATAAATCATCTGAAACAATTAAGTGGTCACCTTTTTTAAATAAGCTTAATACTGCAGTAACGGCAGCATTTCCAGTTGAAAATGCAACTCCAAAATTTGCACTTTCTAATTTTGCTACAGTATTTTCCACTTCTTCTCTAGTGGGATTTTGTAATCTTGCATAATCATATCCAGTCGATTGATGAAGTCCTGCATGTTTAAATGTAGCAGATTGATAAATTGGATAACTAATCGCACCAGTTAATGGATCATAGCCTTTGCTTCCATGTACGGCTACTGTTTCAATTGATTTTTTATTCGTGTTTAAAGCCTCTTTTGTGTTAGTCATTATAAATCCCCCATTTTAGTCAAATAAAAAACCACTTCTTAAAAAATAAGAAGTGGTTATGTCCGCAAAATATACATATCGCTCTTATCTTCCAGGTTTTTCACCTGCAGGATTTAGCACTTTCTAGTTTTCACTAGAGTTGCCGGGTTTCGTCGGGCCAGTCCCTCCACCGCTCTTGATAAGATTATTTAATTATATTGATAAGTATATTAAAAACTCTGATAATTATCAATCATTTTTTTTCGTTATTTAATATATAGCTTTTTATTTCCATTCATCAGGTAATAAACTTTGATAAAGTGTGCTTCTATATCGATCATCAATTAGTAATAAAGTCCCTTCATCTGATTCAGAACGAATAACTCTTCCACCCGCTTGCATTACTTTATTCATACCCGGAAAGACATATGCATAATAATACCCATTTTTTCCAACCGAATGAAAATGCTCCTTTAAAATATTTCTTTCTAAACAAATCTGCGGCAACCCTACACCAACTACTACGACACCATTTAATCGATCACCTTTTAAATCGATCCCTTCAGAGAATATCCCACCTAATACAGCAAAGCCAACTAATGTTTCCTCATTATGACTATCAAACCGTAAAAGGAACTTTTCTCGTTCAATTTCAGACATACCATTTTCTTGAACGATTGTTTTTATGTTAGGGTATTTCTCTTTAAATAAATCAACACTTTGAATTAAATATTGATAAGACGGATAAAAAACTAAATAATTACCTTTTCTTTTCGTAATTTCTTTATACACCGAATCAATTAATCTTTCTAAATTTCTTTCACGATCTTGATATCGTGTTGAAAGTGGGTCAATTGTTACTTCCAGTTGTTCTCTATGAAAAGGAGGATCGATTGAAATTGTATAATCGCGGCTTTGATCACCAAGCATATCTTGAAAATATTGAATTGGTGTTAAAGTAGCTGAAAAATAAATTGTTGAGCGAAATCTTTTTATGACGTCATTTACTACTTTAGAAGGATCTAGGCAAAACAACTTTAAATGAACTTCACTTTTATAAAGTTCATAGTAGCATACGTAATTTTCATCAAAAAACTCTGCAATTTTGACGAAGTTGAGCGACTCAAAATAAGTATCAAGTAAAAGTTGTTTATTTTCGTCCTCGTCCATTTCCTGTAATTTTATTTCGACGATTTCATTAAATGTATGTAGAAGTTCCAATAAATCCTCATCAATTTCTTTTGAAACTGGTGATACAACGTCCTTCCATTTCTTTCTTAATTCAATCAATCGCTTATTTATTTCATTTATTATGGCATAAAGTTCATCTTTTAAATTTTTATATCTATTTTTCAACTCTAAAAATTTAGATTTGAATAGACTTGCAGAATACATTTCTCTTGCCCGATCAACAAGATTATGAGCTTCATCAATTAATAAAACTGAACTTCGTTTATGCTCATCAAATAATCTTTTTAACGATACTCGTGGATCGAAAATATAATTTACATCACAAATAATAGCATCTGAAGAATTTAATAAATCTAATGAGTATTCAAAAGGACAGACTGTATGTTTTGTTGCATATTCTTCTATTTTCTCCCTAGTTAGCGCTTTTTCTGATGAAAGTATATCAAGAACAGCATCATTTATCCGGTCATAATAACCATTGGCATATTCACAATAATCCTTTTGACACATCGTCTCTTCTTTAAAACAGATTTTATCTTTTGCTGTAATCGTCGTACACTTTATACAAAGCCCTTGATCTGTCATGCGCTTAAACGCTTCTTCAGCAACAGTCCTAGTAATCGTCTTAGAAGTTAAGTAAAACATTCGATTTATACTATTTTCACCAATACTTTTAACAGTGGGAAAAATAGTTGAAACCGTTTTTCCTATTCCGGTTGGTGCAACAGCAAATAAATTATTACCTTCCTGAATCGTTTGATATACCGCTCCAGCTAACTTTCTTTGACCTTTTCTGAAAGAAGGAAAAGGAAAATTCAATTCTTTTATTGACTCATTTCTTAACTCAATATGATCGTATTTCCATTTTGCAAAAGGATAATAAATTTCTAGCATTTTGTATAAGTAATTTGTTAATTCATCCTTTGTAAACAAAAGATCGAAGCTTATTTTCTGCTCAGTTAAAATATTAATATATGTAAGTCTAAGTGTAATCTTTTCAAGCTGTAATTCTTCACAAATAAAATATCCATAAACTTTTGCTTGTGCCCAATGAACAGGATATGAATTTTCATTTATTTCATTCAAATCCTTCATTGTTGATTTAATTTCTTCTATTATATATTGATCACCCTTAAATAATAATCCATCACAACGGCCTTCTATCTGAAACACCAATTGATCCAATGTTATAGTGCCGGATATAGGTCGTTCTTTTACATCCTCTTCACCATATTCTTTTTGGATTTTTTGATGAGCCTTTGTTCCTTCAATTAATGAAACCGAACTTTTATATGTTATATTGATACTTCCCGCTGTATGAGCATACTCAACTAGCGTTCGAACTGAAACCTTTATACAATTCTCCAAGTGAGTACCCTCCTTTTTTACATTTTATCATAATTCTTCTTTCTTGATTAAGAATGAAAAGTAACAATAAAAAAGTCCAAGTCAAAATAACTTGAACTTTTAGAGATTAGAATACACTATTCAACTAGCAATATAAAACTTGAATATTATATTTCCTGTAAAATTGTAATAATCTTTCCATGTCATCTTTTATTGCTTCTAGTGGCACTACAATGGCTTGCATACTTGTAAAGTAAATATAAAAGTAATTCTTCGTTCCCTTTATTTCAACTATATCATCCCACTTTATTTCATGAACACTTGATTGTGTAATTTCTTCAATCCCATTCTCATCTACCTTTAGAGAATGTTCGCCGAATAATGATTGATCGTTTTTTTCAGTTAAATGCTTAATCATTTTGTTTTTTGACGAACGGTAGAAATACTTTGGAAAATAAATGAACCAAAGAATGGCTGCTAACGAAAAGGCAAGTAAATAACCAAAAAGTGGTTGGTTGAAAAGAAAGGAAATTAAAAATGGTATTACTAAATAGATTAAACTCACAGCAATTCGTTGGTTAATTAAAGACTTTTGAACAGTTTTAGAGTGTTTTAAGTGATGTAAATTAAATTCAATATAATCATCCAAATTAATTTCATAATTAAGCTTCATACTTGACCTCCATTTTCGCAAAAATATTTTAATCACTACTATTTTAACACTAGAAAAAAACTGAAAATAAAGATATTTCATCTACTTATGTTAAGTTGATTTTTCAATATTCATAGAATTAATTCTTATATTAAAAATACGTAATAATTCATTTTAAAAGTTCTAATTTTAGATTATTGGCATAAAAATGGATCTCCTACCTGCAAATAAGGTTTTTAGAATCGAAATTAAATAGTGGACTGCAATTAAAATTACCGAAACTACAATTAAAATTTAAGAATCGTAATTAAACAGTTGACTGCAATTAAAATCTGAAAATCGCAATTAAAATTAGTGAAACTGCAATTAAGATTTGAAAATCGCAATTAAATTTAGCATAACTACAATTAAAATCCTAATAACCGCAATTAAAGTTTAAAAGTACCCCTACCAGTTAAGGTATTCAGTCCTAAATAACAGACAAAAGCAGATTATTTCAAATAGAAAACTTGTAAATATGCCCTCTGTCTAAATAAAAACTTGATTAGAACCTACAAAATAACTAAAAAAGCACGATTAGATCAACAACAAATGAAAAACGCCGTTGAAATACCCTAAAACATAGCAGCAGTAGATTTTCAAATAAAAAAGAGCCGCTCATACGTCAGTTAACCTGACTTTTGAGACAGCCCCAATCTAGTAAAAAACAAATCAATTATGCTCCATCATTAATAAAGCTATACTGCGCCATGTATAATTTATAATAATGTCCTTTTAATGCTAATAACTCCTCATGTGTACCGCTTTCCTCGACATTTCTGTTTCCGATTACCATAATTTTGTCGCAGTCACGAATTGTTGATAATCGGTGGGCAATGACAAATGAAGTACGACCTTCTAATAGCTTTTCAATTCCATTTTGGACAAGCTTCTCTGTATGTGTATCAATATTCGAAGTAGCTTCATCTAATATCAAAATTCTAGGATCGGCTAGTAGAGCACGAGCAAAAGAGATTAATTGTCTTTGACCTAATGAAAGTCTTGACCCCCTCTCGTTTACATCCGTATCATACCCATTCTCCATTTTAATAATAAAGTCATGTGCATGAACTGCTTTAGCTGCAGCAATTACTTCTTCATCTGTAGCGTTTAATTTACCGTATCGAATATTTTCCATAATCGATGTTGAGAATAGGAATGTATCTTGTAGCATAATTCCCATTTGACTTCTAAAAGATTCTAAATCTACTTTTTTAATATCGTTTCCATCTACTAAGATCTCACCTTTTAAAGGATCATAGAATCGACTTAAAAGTGAAACAATAGTCGTTTTCCCTGCTCCTGTTGCACCTACCAATGCAATTTTTTCACCAGGATTTATTGTGAAATTTACATTTTTTAGGACTGTAGATTTTTCATCATATCCAAAAGTCACATTTCTAAATTGAACTTCACCATTAATTCGTCTAATTGGAGGTGCATTTTCTTGACTAATAATTTCTGGATCAATATCCATAATGTCAAAAATACGATCAGCTGCCGAGAAGTTTGATATTAATGTATTATAAAAGTTAGATAAGTTCATAATTGGACGCCAGAACATGCCAATATACATTGAAAATGCGATTAATGTTCCGACTTCAATATCTTGACTAGTTACAAGCTTATATCCAACATAAAATACAATAACAGTACCAACACCCCAAGAAAGCTCAACTAATGGCCAGAAGAAGTCATTCATTTTTACTGCTCTCATGAATGAGCCCATTAATTCAGAAACCTTTTCTTTGAAGTCTTTTTCTTTATCTTTTTCTTTCGCAAAGGACTGAACTACTTTTATTCCTGAAAAATCTTCATGTATAAACGCAATTAAATTTGAACGTTTTTTTCTGTAATCATCCCATCTTTTACGTGCACGTGTTTCAATATAAAACATGGCAACTGCCAAAAATGGAAGAATTGATACTGATGCGATTGCAAGTTTTACATTTAAGATAAACATTACGACTGTAACGCAAACTAAGCTTAGTAATTCCGGAATTAATGTTTGAATACTTTGGTTGAATAAATTTTGGAGAGCACTAATATCCCCCATTACACGAGCCAAAATTTTCCCTACTGGTCGATTATCAAAAAAAGTAAATGATAGTTTTTGAATATGGGTGTAAAGCTCATGACGAATATTTACTAAAATATTATTCGTAACGGAGCTAATCATCGTCCAACGTATTTTTGAGGCAATCATTGCTAAGAAATTTAGAGCTAATAGTACAGCTCCAATCATTATGAGGCCTTTTACATCGTGATTTTTAATATTTGTATCAATCGCTACCTTTAGTAAATATGGGTTTAATATCCCAATAATCATTACAAATAACATTAAACAAATAACGGAGAATGTTTTTAATTTATATGGTTTTAAATACGTCCCGAGCCTAAGAATAAGCTCGGTTTTACTCCGATTTAGTTGGTCTTCATCACGATTAATCGTATTTTGTGCCATTAGACCACCCCGCTTTCTACTGTTTCAAAATCTTTGAATTGTTCTTCGTAAACTTCAAAGTATCTTCCCTTTTTATCAAGTAATTGTTTATGATTTCCTTTTTCTACTATTTCTCCATTTTCAACAAATAAAATTACATCGGCATTTTTTACTGCTGAAATACGGTGAGCAATGATAAATGTTGTACTATGTGAGAAACGTTTATTTAAATTGTGTAATAATTCATACTCCGTTTCCATATCTAATGCAGAAGTTGCATCATCTAAAATTAGGATTGGAGCGTTTCTTAGTAATGCGCGGGCAATTGATATACGTTGTTTTTGGCCGCCAGATAAACCAATTCCTCGTTCACCAATTTCCGTGTTGAAACCTTCTTCTAGATCTTCAATAAAGTCTAAACAACAAGCAATACGGCAAGCCTCACGGATTTCATTCATTGTAGCTTCTGGGTTTCCTAGTTTAACATTGTTTTCAATCGTATCTGAGAAAAGGAATGTATCTTGAGAAACGAGAGACATATTTTGACGTAAAGATGTAAGATTAAAATCTTTCACATTAACGCCATCTACTAGAACTTCTCCTTCAGCCACATCGTATGAGCGTCCAATCAGATGAAGAATTGAAGATTTCCCAGCACCTGTCGTTCCCATAATCGCTACTTTACTACCGCTTGGAATATATAGATTAATATCTTTTAAGACAATTTCATCATTGTATTTGAAACTTACATTTTTATATTCTACTGAACCGTCAACTAAATTCGGTGTATATGCACCTTCCTTGTTTTCAATTGCAGTTTTACGATCTAAAATTTCAAAAATCTTCTTCGCAGAAGCCTGGTTTTTAGAAAGTACATCTGTTAACCAGCCTAACATTCTCATCGGCCAAATTAAGTTCCAAATATATCCACTAAATGCAACTAGTTCACCTAGCGTCATACTATTTTGTAAAACGAAATATCCACCGAGGATAATCATTGCTACAAGCGCAATATTTGTTAGAAATTCAATATTAGGAAAATATTTACGCATTGTTCTGGCTTGAGCCATATTTAAATCATAATAGCCACGATTCATTTTCAAAAATTTCAAAGTCTCATGCTTTTCTCTAGCAAATGCTTTAACCAATCTTACACCCGCAATATTTTGTTGAGCTGTTGTATTGATTTCAGCTGTATGGTCACTTATTTTACCGTAACCTTTATTAAGTAAGCGATTTAGACGCGTCCCCATATATCCTATTGGGATCATAATTGCTAAACAGATTAGTGCCAGCTGCCAATTAATTAAAAATAAGATAACTGTACTGACAGTAAAATAAATGATATTTTCAACAAACAATCTTAGTCCAAACGCAATTGTTTGCCAGATATTTTCGACATCTTCATTAATTCTCGAAAGTAATTCACCCGTATTCATCGAGTCAAAATACTTAAATTCAAAACTTTGAATATGCTTGAACATATCATTTTTTATATCTTCATGTACCTTCGAACTTACTAAGTCATATAAATATTCTTTTACATAACCAAAAATTGATTTTATGATTGTGACACCTATAATACCTCCAATAACTGGTAGGACAACAGATGCTTTTCCTTTCGTAATACCATCATCGATAAGAATCATTTGTAAATAAGGAATTAAATGATCCACACCTATTACTAAAACCATTGAAATTGAACCAATAATAAATGAAAGCTTATGCCTAAAGACATATTTTAAAATTCGAGACAAAATTATACCTCCCTAGTATCAATTAACCTAACTCTACGCAACCCTCCACTTTTTTTGACAACAAAAAGACCATGGGAATATTTTCCATATCCCATGGCCATAAAAAAACGTTTCGCCCAAAAACAAACAGAAATGAATCGTTTATTTTTGGCACAAAAAAGCCATGGGTAATATAAACCCATGGCTAGATCGTCAATTGAAATCTAAATTTCAACGTGGTCCGTCCTGCGTAGAGATAGGGTTCATAATCATTATGAAATTTTGTGATGCTTCACAGTTTAATTTTCTTACAATCATCATGTTAACCTACCTCCTTCTTATTTGATATTCTTATCATATACGAGTGGACTTTAAAATGTCAAACTATTTTTAATAAATTTAATTATTTAATTTTATAAACAATTGCTTCATACGGTCTTAAGCTATTATTCACACCCGTTAAGCTTGAATCTTTATAATTACTTAAAATTTTACTTACTTCATCATAGCTATTACTATGACTAAATTTTGATTCCTCATTTGTAAAGTTAGCTACAACTAGGAATTTTTCGCCATTATACTGTCTTTCATATGCAAATACTTTTTCATCCTTTTCAGCAAGCATTTTAAAAGAACCATAAACAATTGCAGGATTTTCTTTTCGCAATTGAATTAACTGGCGATAATGATGAAAAATTGAATCTGGATCGTTTATTGATTGTTCAACATTTATTTTAGTAAAATTCGGATTTACTGTTAACCAAGGGTTTCCTTTTGTAAAACCTCCATGCTTTTCTCCATTCCATTGCATTGGAGTACGTGCATTGTCTCTACCTTTTGTATAAATCGATTCCATTATTTCTTCGTGCTTGTAACCTTTTGAAATACGGTCATGATACATATTTTTCGTTTCAATATCGTCATATTCATCTATGCTTTCAAATCGAATATTTGTCATTCCAATTTCTTCACCTTGATAAATATAAGGTGTGCCTTGCATTAAATGAAGGATTGTAGCAAGCATTTTCGCACTTTCAATACGATATTCCTTATCATTACCCCATCTAGAAACAATTCGTGGTAAATCATGATTATTCCAGAACAAGCTATTCCATGCTTTTCCATCAAGCTGAGTTTGCCACTTATTAAAAACTTCTTTTAGCTCTAACAAATTTAGTGGCTTTAAATCCCATTTTTCCTTCCCTTCTTCTTGATCAAGACCAATATGCTCAAATTGAAAAATCATACTTAATTCATTTCGAGCTGGATCCGAATAAAGCTTTGCAATTTCTGGCGTTGCTCCCCAAGTTTCACCAACAGTTAGAACATCATGATTTCCAAAAGTCTTTTTATTCATATCTTGCAAATATTCATGTAGCTTTGGACCATTTGCTGTAATCTCTTGATCAGGAATCTTCCCAATTAAATCTATTACATCCATTCGAAACCCACCAATTCCTTTATCAAGCCAAAAGTTCATCATATTATATACTTCTTCGTGTACTTTTGGATTCTCCCAATTTAAATCTGGCTGCCTTTTACTAAATAAATGCAAGAAGTATTGTCCAGATTGTTCATCATATTCCCATGCACTGCCACTGAATACAGAAGGAAGGTCATTTGGTTCTCTTCCATTCACAGGATCTCTCCAAACATAATAGTCTCTATATGGGTTATCTTTGCTTTTTCTAGATTCAATGAACCACGGATGCTCATCAGATGTATGATTCACAACTAAATCCATTACGATTTTAATCCCTCGATGATTCGCTTCTGAAATTAATTCATCCATATCATTCATCGTTCCGAACTCTTCCATAATGTCACAATAGTCACTAATATCGTAACCATTATCATCATTAGGAGATTTATATACAGGACTCAACCATATAACATCTATTCCTAAAAGCTTTAAATAATCAAGCTTTTCAATTATTCCATTTAAATCACCGATTCCATCAGCGTTACTATCCATAAAACTTCTAGGATATATTTGATAAACTACACTATTATGCCACCATTTTTTCTCCATTTAAATTGCCTCCTAGATTATGTATAAATCTTAAAAACTAAAAAAATTTAATTGTTATTTTTTCTAAATAGTTTAATATGGTACGTGAAATTTTAAATCTCAAACCCTTATACTAAAACTGTGCAATCGTGTGCATTTTTTGGTAGTAAAAGTGTCCTAGTTTTAAAAATCAATATTTCACAAACCCTATTTAAACGCTTACATTTTCTATTTTAACAAGATTGTTCATTAATGCAAACATTTACATTTTTCTTTTTTAATAATGCTTAACAGGTATTTTACCTTTAACCCAATATCAGACTTTGACTTATTAAAATAAAACTATTTTTTTACTATTTTTATTAGATAGGACAAGCGATCCTTTCATACTATATAAAGCTATGTATTTTCTATATATTGTTGGGGGGAAAAATTTGTTAAAGCGCTGTTTTATTTTTTTCATAGTTCTACTTTTATTTTTGAGCACTTCTTTTGTTCAGTCTTTCGCCGCAGAAACAAAACCTGTTTCACAATTTATCATTATTAATAAGTCGATTAATAGATTAGCTTTTTATGAGAATGGTAAATTGGTAAAAGTTTTTAAAGTGGCAACCGGTAAGAGCCAGGATTTAACTCCTGAAGGCAAGTTTAAAATCGTCGTTAAAATTGTTAATCGCCCTTATTATAAGGAGAATATTCCTGGTGGTGATCCGAGGAATCCGCTTGGTAATAGGTGGTTGGGTTTAAATGCTAGAGGGACATGGGGTACAACCTATGCAATCCACGGAAATAATAATCCAAATTCTATTGGAACTTATGCTAGTCACGGCTGTGTACGGATGTATGATGAAGAAGTAGAATGGTTATTTGATCGTGTACAGAAAAATACGACTGTTTTAATCACTTCATCAAAAATGTCATTTGAAGACATCGCAGTTGCAAATCATTTGTTTGATGATGATTCTGGCAGTGTTGTTGTAACAAAACCTACCGATATTCCTACTAGTTTACAACTTGGAAGTGTCGGTTCAGAGGTTGAATGGCTGCAGGATACATTAACAAAATTAGGTTACTCTACAAACGGGGTCGATGGTTACTTTTCTAAAGGCACAGATCAGGCAGTAAGAGCATTCCAACTTGATAATGGCTTAACTAGTGATGGAGTTGTTGGTGCTGGTACAAAAAAATTATTAATAGACAAACTCCAAGAAAAAAACCGTGAGCTAGTGTCGGCTTATTTTTATACATTTACATTAAAGAAAAATGTAAAAACGAATGGCGAGGACCGATTCGATAGTCAATTAAATGGAGTTCAAAAATTAAATTATTAAACTATTTGAGGGTGTCCAAAAGCCTAGCTTTAATGGAACCCTTGTTTTTAATGAAAATAAGATGGACTGCAATTAAAATCTGATTTCCGCAAATAAATTTAGAAAAACTGCAATTAAATCAAATAATTACCCATACCAGTTAAGGTATTACGACACCGAAACTTGTATACTAGCAGATCCTTTCAATTGGAAAACTAGCAAAAATGCACAATAGAATAAAAATTAAAAAAGTTTGCTAATTTTCTATTATAAAGAGCAACTTTATCAACTCAAAATAAAAAACACCTTTGAAATACCACATACTAGAGTTTCATTACCAAAAAAAGGCGTCCCGTGGACAGCCCCTTTTTCATTATTACTTTGTTAAATATAAGTACAATAATTTCATCGTATTTTCCATCGCACTATAATGCGTTCTTTCCATACCATGAGAAGCATGAACACCTGGTCCAATTAACGCGCCACGAATATCTTGTCCTCCGCGTAAAGCAGCAACTGTATCAGAACCGTACATTGGATAAATATCTACTGCATAGCTAAGTTCATTTTCTTTTGCTAAGTTGACTAAATCAGTCGTCATATTGTAATCATATGGGCCACCAGAGTCTTTTGCACAAATCGAAACATCGTATTCAGTACAGCTTAAATCATCTCCAATACAACCCATATCAACTGAAATTAATTCAGTAATATCTGATGGAATATAAGAAGAACCATGTCCAACTTCTTCATATGTTGAAATAAATAATTTTGTCGTATATGTAGGTACAATTTTTTCCCTTTTAAATAATTCAAGTAAGCCTATTAAACATGCAACACTTGCTTTATCATCAATAAATCTTGATTTTATAAATCCGCTTTCAGTAATTGTCGTTTTTGGATCGAAGAAAATAAAATCCCCTGGGCTAATTCCAAGATTTAATACATCCTCTTTTGACTTAACACATTCATCAATACGAACTTCCATGTTTTCTGGATCACGTTTTTTTGATTTACTATCTTCGAATACGTGAATTGATGGACTTGTAGATAAAAATGTACCTGTATATATTTTTCCTTCACGCGTTCTAATTTGACAATATTCACTATCAAGAGTTGGTACGATTGGTCCACCAATAATTGTAAATTTTAAAGTACCTTTACTTGTAATTGATCGAACCATTGCCCCTAATGTATCAACATGTGCTGATAATCCGATGACTTGCTCATTGCTTTTACCAGGAATTGTGATGACTCCACAACCTTTATTAGTCGTTTCAAAATCATATCCTAAACTATTTGTCCAAGACTGAATTAACTCCATAATTTCAAAGCAAAAACCACTTGGGCTATTAAACTCTAGTAATTGTTTAGCGGTTTGTAGCACATATTCTTTGTCAATTTTAATATTCATAGCTTTTCCCCTTCAATTTTGAAATTTTCATGCAATTCTCAACGTATTTATCATACATTTATTTGTGTTTGTTATCAATATTTCATCATCCAACCATATCATGTTTGGCGTATTGCTATTGGATTATTCTCATATATATGATGTATATCGTAGTTTAAATGAGGTGAAAATGTGTTTTTTTTCAAACCGATCACTGAGGAGATCCGATTATTTCAACTAAAATTTACTAAACAAAATAAAACAAAGAAATTTATTTTAGCTTCTATTTTTGCTTCTATTGCTGCACTCTTTCAAGCTGCAGGTGGTCTATTACCAGGTATAGGATTGTTTTTAAGTCCACTCACCACTGCACCTATTCTATTATGTTCCATGTTTTCCATTACGGATGGAGTAAAATCCTATTTTCTAACAATTATGTTGTTATTCATCCTACAGCCAACTGAACTGATTTTATTTCCTTTTACAACAGGATTAATGGGACTTGGCTTAGGCTTGGGTTTTCACTTTTTTAAAAATAGATTTTCGATTATTGCGACTGGAGCGTTACTTTTAATATTAGGCATTATGAGTCTATTATTTCTATTCCACTTTCCAGTCTTAGGGCCTGGATTTTCTGATTCACTTTCAATCAATACTGTTCTAATTATTTTATTATTTTCTTTCTTTTATTGCTGGTTATGGGTTGAAATTACTTTAATTATTTTTAGGAGATTGACTCTGATAATATAACTAATTACATAGAAAACGGTAAAAATCCCTTCAGCGAAATCTGAAGGGATTCATTTCGGTTCGGATTAAGCTGCCTGTTAGTCAAACACCACGAATCGCTCAACCTTTATTTTTTTACTTCTAATCTATGTACACGATATCATTATCTTGACACCATGCGATCGCTAAGTCTTTATATCGTCTGTCACGATAACTATACCAATCCATTTCAATATTTAACTCTATAATTACATCTTTAAATCTTCTAAATGCGCCTTTTCCCTCGATTGTTATAAGTAATAAGTTTTGTTTTTTCTCATCTTTAACTGTTAAACAAAAGTCTTTAATCATTTTATATTCATCAATTTCGTATTTTGAAGGTAATTCTTTATAGTCCTCAAAATTTTCCACTATTTCATTTGCGATTTCTAAATTTTCTATCTGCCAATCATGTAAATCATCGATAGGTTTTTCATCTTCAGCATCAATAAGATCATCTTCGGAAATCGAAAAAACTTCACCAGTTCTGATCTTAATAAATGAACGATAACCTTCCATTTGCATTTCCATTTCTTCAATAATATATTTTAACTTTGCTTTATTTGTCAAAAAGAATCACCTTCTTATTTTTTATATTAGGCAAATCAGTTGTTACATCGATAATTATACTTGATAGTTCTATAAATGAATGTACTTTCCTGCTTAACAAATCACTAAAAGAAATTAGAGCTTTAAAAGGCTCCAATTAGATGACATCAGTTGATCAATTTACATTATTTATACACTACATAAGTATTGGCTAATTTATCATGTAAGGCTATTTTCCTATTTGAAAAAGCAATCATTAGATAACCAATAAATAAAATGAAACTGGAAACAACCTGAGCTAACCAACGGCTAATTGCCTCAAATACGGATAACTTACTTCCATCTTTATTGATTACTTTAATGCCAACTGTGACCTTTCCGATTGTCCCTTGCAATTTTGTAGCTGGCAAAAGCATTAAGTAAATAATACCGATGAGATCAATGAGTAAGTTGTATGTAATATTTGTGTTAGTAAAGAATTTAAGAAGCAACGGACTTAGAATGAAACATAATAAAATAATGATACAATAATCAATGATATGTGCGCAAAATCTTATCCAAAATCCTGCATATTTAAATTCCAATATTGACTCCCCCTAAAAAGTAACTAATCTTCTATGAAAACGGTTTCAATCATTAAAATAATTATACCTATCTAGTCATATTCTGTAACTTGGGGTAATTTGCCTTTTTTTCATTGAAATTTAAATAGTCTTTATGCTTAACTGACAATTTGCTGAACTAAAAAAATGGAAACAGCACCTATTCGTTATGAAGTGTTGTTTCCATTTTTTTCTCTAATTTTCTTTTGAAACCAACTAATTAAGAGCAATGTTAATGGGATAATGATATGTAGTGGTAAATGTAAATAGTAAGGAATCTTCTCAAAACCTTCATTACGATGTTCAATATGGTTTGAAGCCATCAATAACGAACTAATTAATATGATTAGACAGATTGGATAAATTAACTGAGAACTTTTTTTTTACATTAAAAATATCAGCTGCTCCTGAGACAGCACAAAAAGCATAAATAGTTAATTTAATGAAGCCTCCACATACCAATAGAAGAATTAAAAATGTATCAAAACGTTGGATAAAATCAGCAATATTAATTGTACTTGCGGCTACTAGAATAGGATATTCTGATCTGCTCATTTCAGAAACACCTAAAATTGCTATACTTTTCATCGTAAATACTACTAACATTAAACCTGAAAAAAATATTGCAGGCATACCCACTTTAAATGCAGTTTCTTTTTTATGAAGGTGCGGCAAGATCATTGTGAATGTAATAATTTCTCCGAAAGGGAACATAATTCCCAATGGAAATATAGCCTTTATTACTAGTTCCCAACCATTTTCTAAAACCGGTCTTAAGTTACTTATCTGATACACATTTGAAATAAACTCGAAGCCAAAAATTAGTAAAATAAACATCATTATAAATAAAAATAGAAATTCTGTTGTTCTGGCAAATGTTTCAATCCCTTTGAATAGTCCAAAAATCACTACAAGCAACAATAATATACCGATTGATATTTATGATGAAGCTGTGAACAAAGTCATAGTCAACAAGTCTTCTAAATCCCGTAAAATTCTTCCTGCAATATAGATAAAAAAAATGATATAAATCATAGCTAGTATTTTTCCAGCATACTTACCTAAAATAAATTGCACGTATTTCGTTAATGGGTATTCTGGAAAAATCTCAAATAATTTTATCTGTACAAAAAATACCATAGAGCCTATAAATAAACTAATAATTATACTAATCCAAGCGTCTTGTTTAACTCCAGGTGTAATTCCAACTAATGAAGTAGACCCAATTTCAATTAGAAAAATCATACAAAAATATTGATAACCACTAATACTAGTTTTTCTGTTCATGTCTTTCCCTCGATTTAATGAAAAATTAAATTCGTTAAAACATATTTTTATTCTCACCTAAATCCTTTATTTAATTTACCTATTTTTGGAAAACACAATTACTTCGATTTATTTTTTAGAAAAACATTCAATCATACACCCCTAGATCATTGTTGAAATCTAACAAAAGTACTTAAGTAAAAAAACAGTGAATATATTGTTGTTATGTTGTTTAATTTTTTACTTAAGGAGTGATTAAATTATTATGGAGCAACCAATGCGTGTTCTTATTTCCGGAGCGAGCATTGCAGGGCCAGCACTTGCTTACTGGCTTCATCGTTATGGTTTCGAGGTGACTGTAGTAGAACGGGCTCCCGCTTTACGCCCAGGGGGATATTCTGTTGATATCCGTGGTGCAGCAATTTCTGTGCTCGAACGAATGGGTATTCTTGATCAAGTTCGGTCATTAGATACCCATATGACTGGAGTTTACTTCGTGAATGAACAAGGTAAAATTAAAGGTAAAATTAGTGAAGCAAGTATAGGCAATCAGCAAGGAATGGATATTGAAATTATGCGTGAGAACCTTGGTAACATTTTGTTCGATTTAACTAAGGATAAAGTTACATATATTTGGGGCGATTCAATTACCGCTATACATGAATCAATTTCAGGGGTAGAAGTTCAATATACTAATGGGAAACCAGATACATTCGATCTAATAATAGGGGCTGATGGAATCCATTCAAACGTGCGAACGTTGAAATTTGGTGACGAAGATCAGTTTAAACGTACTCTCGGTTGTTATATCTCAATTTTTGAATTCGAGAATTATCTTAACCTAGACCACTCTCAAATACTTTATACCGTCCCGGGTAAAACAGTTGGAATGTATAGCGCAAATGATAAAAAGGAAGCAAAGGGCATGTTAGTGTTCCAATCCGAGCCTCTTATATACGATCGTTATAATACGGAAGAACAAAAAATTCTTATTAAAAATGCTTTTGAAGAACTTAAGGGCTGGGAAACACCGAACTTGCTCAAAAAATTGGTTAATGCTTCGGATTTTTATTTTGATGAAATTTGTCAAATTCACATGCCCAACTGGTCAGATGGCCGAATTGCTTTAGTAGGTGATGCTGCTTATTGTCCCTCACCCCTTTCAGGTCAAGGCACTAGCATGGCCCTTGTAGGAGCTTTTGTACTTGCAGGAGAGCTGAAAGCTGCTAACGGTGATTACAACAAGTCCTTTATTTCCTATGAAAAAGAAATGAGAAATTTTGTTGAAAAAAATCAAAAAATAGGGCTTTTAACTGCTGGAGGAATGATTGAAAAATCAAACTTCAAAATTTTATTACGCAATGCAATGTTACGTTTTCCCATCTTAATGAATGGAATGTTTAAAATGATTACGAAAATGATCGCGAAAGCTGCCAATGAAATTGAACTGAAAGATTATTAAACTACTTTATTTATATAAAACATAAGACTTGTACAATTAAAAGAAACAACGCTCAGAGTATGTTCTGAGCGTTGCTTCTTTTAATTAATATCAAAATTTTTCTAAAGTACCCCATAATAATCAACTTACACAATAACACATTCCTTAATTTAAGAACCATTTTTCATTTTTCTTTTTTAAAATCCATTTCCCATCAACACTAATATATTTATAGTGCCTTGGAATTTTTTGTAAATCTGATGGATTTTTCGTGACAACTTCAATATCATAATATCTTTTTCGAATTAGTGTAAAGTTCCCATTTTCGGCATCATTATATCTGCTAACCATTTTAACTTTTTTTACTTTTCCTTTAACACCTGTTTCATTTTCAAATAATTCAATAGACTTTTTTGACAATTGACTTTTCGTTTCTTTTGTAAAGTAGCTTCTAGTTTCATATGATTTATATGTATTCTGAACGACTATAAACACTATAATTAGTGCGATAATTGTTGTAATTAAGGCAGTTACTGATACTACATAAGTCACTTTAAAATATTTCTGAAGTAAATAAAAATATCCATAAAAAGGTAAAAATACAATTCCTATAGGTAGGCCTACGTAGAAAATTGATAAAAATAAAGTTTGATAGAACAAATCAACAACCTTTAAAGGATCAGTAAGAAATATCAAGAGAACGCTTAATAAAAAAGGAATGCTATAAAGAACAAAAAACCTCTTTGTAAGATAATTTGGAATCGAAACTCTAGATAATATTTGCATTAATATTCCTCCGAAAAAAACATATAAATCTAACTTTAAATAAAAATGTTTATGCTTAGATAATCATTCAAACATATTCTTATGCAACTTAACTGCCATTTACTGCAATATTCTATGAAACTTGTTTAACAAACAAGGAGCTTTTAATAAGAAAAATAATTTAATATAATGAAATATCTTCCTTAATTTTTATTTTAAGTTTTCCATCTTCATCAACAGATTTGATCGTAATTAATATATTTCCTGAATAACCACCTTCAAAATACCCAATAACTGATTCTGTATGTAAATTACCTTTATTGTCTTTATACTGAAGCTCCATTGTACTCTCTCCAACATCTTTAGAGGGATTTATATTTAGCTTATAGTCCTTATGTGAAGCAATTTTAGGTATCCTGATATCTGTTTTAAAATGATCATAGGTCAAATATATTCCCGTTACATTTATATTTGTTTGATTTTTTATTTTAATATCAAATCCACTACGAAAAAGAAAATAACCTTTTATCCCTACGATCCCCATTATTAAAATCGCTATTACTACTAAGATTTTTTTCATTCTTACCCCCTATTAATTAAAATTAGAACTTTTTACCATTTCCATTTCATTAAATTATAACATTCTTTATTGCAAACTTTCTTTCAGTTTCGTGAACCTTTGGAAACCTATTACTTTATTAATTCTTTTTCAGTAAATCATAGAATAATATTTAAGTTCTAAAAATAAATTTTACAAAAGATTAATTAGATGAGGGGGGAAATTTTGAAAATAGTAAAAAGAGTAACCTTTATAGTAGTATCCATTTTAGGAGCCATTATTTTACTTTTTGTCTCTTCTTTTGCATTTTTAAATCTTGTTAAAATCAACGTTAAAAAACCTACTTCACCACTGTCAGCTGGAATAATGGGTGTGAATTGGGCGGATGAGCGCGACAATTTTGTTGATGGCGTCATTTATGTAAGTGGACTGACCAAAAATGATACATACGATTCTGCCAAAGAAGTTGGCCGACAAATCATCGGGCAGATGTTCGACGAAACAGGTGCTAACACAGTCAGGCTACCCATTAATGAAGCGACAGTCGCAAATTATTGGAGTACTTATACAGGGGCAATTGATGCTGCATTAGAGAGAGGCAAAGTGATTTTTTGCTATTGGCCTCCGAAAAATGGAAAACCTGAAGATCTCGAAAAATATTTTAGTATGTGGAGAACTGTTATCAAAAAATATGGAAACAACCCCAACTGCTATTTTGAACCCGTTAATGAGCCTTATGGCTATAATACAAAAGATTTACGTAATCTTTATAATGATTGGCTAACAAGTTTCAATGTTCCGAAGAAAAATGTAATTCTTGATGGAATTGGTTTGGCCGCTCTTTATATAAATCCTTTAGGTGATGACAAACGACTTGACGGAACAATGCTTGCCGTTCATTGCTATGCGTTTTATGCAGGGTATGTACATATTAATTCCCTCACAGAAACTGGATGGTCAAATATTTTAACAACTGAAATTGGAAAATACTCCGATCGTGCCATCATTACCGAGTGGGGAGCACCAATGAAAAGCGGCTTGGATTATTCGGTAAAAAAGAGTAAAAATGATATAAACTATGTTCGTGCAATGAGCAAAAAAATTAATACGATTGGTGCAGGAAGTGTTTATTGGCCAGGCTTGCGGGACGGTGATTCTTATAGTTTGATGGAGAAAAAAGTCACCAACAAACAAATCACTCTTAAGGTAACAAATCCATCTGGTCTTGAAAAATTGCAAGAATCCTGGGGTTTGCCTATTCACTAAAATCGCTCGAATGAAGTTGACCTCTTGACGTTAGTCGGGAGGTCATTTCAATTAAAATGTCTTTTTTTAGATAATCAATAAAATAAAAATTGTTACTAGTTTCTCATGGACGAAATTGATACCAGAAACATAATCACAAGGTTCTAATTTTCGTTTTTTTTAAACCGAGAAAAAATTTTTTCAAGTCCACTTCCGCTTGAAAACCTTGCTATTTCAGCGTTTTTTCAACTGGGACAATTCACGTCCACAGGGTGGGTAAAGTCCCTGGAGAAATCGTGATTCGAACGTGTTATAGTGGGTTTAGGAGGTGTTTCTAATGCAAATTTTAATCTGTAAAGAATGCGAAGAAACTATTGAGTACGCGGAGTATAAAAAAGTTGTGAAAATCTATTCAACTTGCGAAAACTGCAAAAACGAAGCAGCAACTTCAACTGTAAAATAACCTAGAACAAAAAAGCTAATATAGTAATTTTGGCCTTATTAAAAAAATACTTAATTTTTAAAGATTTAACAAAATATCAATTAATATATTATTAAAAATGAAAAAAGGATCTAACAAAACAGATCCTTTTTTATCTTTATATGGTCTTAATTCCACATTCTAAGTTCAATAGTTAGAATCCTTAAACAAATTTAAAATAGGAAGTTCGGGTGGATTTATTTCTGATGGAAGTTCATCAAAACTAAAAAAGCTTAACTCGAGCACTTCGCTTTCTTCTTGCTCAAATTGCCCTGTATATTCAGTACAAATATAAGTCGCAATGACATTATATACCTCATCTCCATGAGGATATTTATAATAAAATTCTTTTCCAGAAAAAATGTTAAAAAACTCAAGGTTTAATGCTGTTAGACCTGTTTCTTCCTTCAATTCTCTTTTAGCCACTTCTTCCAAATTTTCTCCCAACTCTAATGATCCACCAGGTAATCCCCAAGTCTTATTATCTTTTCTTAATTGTAATAATACTCTCTTTTGTGAATCTAGTAGAATAACATTTGCACCTGCCATTAAGATCGGTCTACTACCTACAACTTTTCTTAGATCCATAATATATCCCATTGATTTTCTCCCCAATATACGATGATTATGTTTAATTCAACTTTATCAAACAATTCCATTTTATTCCACTTATCTGACATTTACTTCAAAAAAACTAGCTGTAAATCTTAAACCTATAACCAAAAAAGTAGAATTAACAAAAGGAATATTTTACCAATTTAATTACATATATATACTCTAGTTGTTTTAATTTTAAACAATTAGAGAAGATTTAGATCAAACTATCTTTGTTAAAGGAGAAAAGTGAATGAGGTTTAATCATTTAAATTTATGTGTTGATGATTTATCAGAAGCTAGGCAATTCTTTGAAACATTTTTTGATTTTAAATTTCTAGAACAAAAAGGAAAAGCTCTTGTAGTGTTAAGTGATGGGCATGGATTTATTCTCGTGTTAAGTGATCCAAAGGCATTTAAGAGGCAAATGGAAATTAAATACCCTGAAGCTTTTCATGTAGGCTTTTTAGTGGAATCGGCAAGTGAAGTCGATCAACAGTATGACCGTTTAATAGCTGGGGGTATCCAAATAGACAAGGAACCTTATACCATGAGAGGTAATAGTTATGGCTTTTATTTTACAACGTTTAATAATTTATTGATTGAAGTTTCTTGCCTTGACTATAAAGATGGTAAAAAAATGTCAAAACTCTAAGTAATGAATAACTATAGATAAAAGCTCCTTCCCAAGGTCTAATAGAGATCTTGTATTTATACATTTTTTTTACAATAAATAACAAGATCACTTAACAAGCAAACAGACTTTTATGTTTAAGCAAGGCTCTATTCATATGAAAAACATCAATTATCCGCTAAATAAAACAACCACTGGAGTGTATTATTACCTCAGTGGTTATTAAACTCATAAAACACAAATTGACTAAAAGTTCACGGTACAATTTCATAAATCGTACCCATGTTTAAGTCAGTCACTTTCATAGAACCATAAACCGCTAAATAGATTTTTGTTTGATTTAAATTCGTTCCCACACCTACATAATAGGCCGGTTGAGATCCAAAGTCATAATCTGTTTGTATCACACTGAAATCACTTTGTTTACCATCGGGGCTAAAATTCGTATAAGCTAAAACTCCTTTAACCTGTGCTTGAGATCCCTTTCGTACCAAATCGGTAAATACAACGCTACCAGTTAAACTAGGTATTTCGTTTCCCATATATGGCTGGACTCCTGTAATTGCAGTTCCCTCAAATTTATCTGGTCTTGCATCTTTATGAAAATAACTAGTTAGAGGTTGAAGACGGCTCGCTGAAAGTGTTACTGATTGATCGTAATAAGCGATTGTTTTCTCATCCAAATCTGGATTTTCGGTGCACCCTTTTATTGTCGATGTAGGAAAAGTACCTTCCCAACCTCTCCAACCGAAGTTAATAAATCCTTCCATCTCAGATTCAGAATTCATGTGGACTAACTGAGAGACTGGTATTGGCTTATAATGAACAAATGAAAAAAGCGACTCGACTAAATCCTGACCGACATGTCCAACATATTTTATATATTGATTATAATATCTTTGATATGAAATACCTGTTATATTACGAACCCCTTTAGCGATAACTGTGAGTGTTTCTTGAATACTTGTTGGAAGTTCATTAAAACGAGTGACTATAGGTGGATTATTGCCGTTTATTTTTTTATCTACATCAATTTCAATTATTTTACCTGCAATTTCTAAATTATCCTGGCTTAAGTTAAACGGGTCATAGCCTGAGCCACCATCTCCTGTTGTTAAAACAAGTTTATTTGTTTCGGGTGAAAAATTTAAGGTGTTAAGTCCATTATGATTCAAGAATGGTCTTCTGATGTTCAATACTGTCCGACGTTTTTGAGGCTGACCATTTGATTGTAGTACCCATTCTTCAACTGTATCAATATGATTATATTGAGTTTCCCTATTTAGCCATTTTAAATTTAATGTCTTAGGATCACAAGGATTAGGTTTAAAAGAATTAGAAAGAGCACCTGGCCCCTGAGAACCAGCTATTGAATAATGAAGATAAAACAGCCCATTATGATAAAAATTAGGATGAAATGCTAGCCCAAGCAATCCACGTTCATCATAGCCTCCAGACTCACCTAATTTCAATACTCGAGGGCGAATATCTAATAAAGTCTTGATTTCTCCATTTCCTATGTAAAAGATCTCTCCTACTTGTGTTGCAATAAATAATCTTTCAACTGAATCACCTGGAAGAATAGTTGTTTTCATAACGGTTGGTAAATTAATCTTACTAACTACAGGACGTAATTTAACTTTTAACAACTAACAATACACCTCCTTCATAATATTTTCTTCTATAAAATTATGATGGGACTAGTTCTATTAGTACCGAATTTCAATTCACACAGAATGATAGTTTCTTTTAGCCTTTATTGTTAAAATAAGGGGCAAATACATGTACATATGTTTTCATTAATTTGTCTATTAATAGAAAGGAAGAATTACATTGATAACTGCAATATTTATTTTTTTATTAGCCGGTTTAGCTGAAATTGGCGGAGGATACCTTATATGGTTATGGCTAAGAGAAGGTCAATCTGCTTATTTAGGATTAATCGGAGGGATTATTTTGGCAGTTTATGGTGTCATTGCAACGTTCCAAATTTTCCCTTCCTTTGGTAGAGTTTATGCTGCCTATGGAGGCGTATTTATCGTTCTTTCAATTTTATGGGGCTGGGGAGTTGATAAAAAATCACCCGATTTATATGATTGGGTCGGTGCAGCAATCTGTTTAATCGGTGTGTCTGTCATATTATGGGCACCTCGTAATTAATACTCTTGTATAAGGATATCAAACAAGAAAATCGGCTATTTAGTCGATTTTTTATTTAAGGATTTTGAAGGATAGTACAATAAGAAATTGAACTATTTAAATAGAGGAATAATATTTTCACTTTTAAAGAGGAGAAAAATTGTCATTACAAGTGGGCGATATTATCTCATTTGAACGAACTTTTACGGTAGAAGACGTTGAATTGTTTACGAAGGTTTCCGGTGATGCGCAGTGCACACCATATTACGCCTGATGATCAAGGAAGGCTGGTTATTCAAGGTTTGTTGACTGCAACTTTACCAACAAAAATAGGTGGAGATCATAACGTACTAGCACGAACGGTAAATTTCGAATTTTTAAGACCAGTTTACTCAGGAGATACAATAACCTGTGAAGTTACTATTAAAAAATTTGAAAAAAAAGAGAATAGAATATCGATCATGTCTTCCTTTATATGTACAAATCAGAATAAAAAACAAGTATTAAGTGGGAGCTTTGCAGGAGTAATATTATAATCAAGGAAAGTAACTAGCATTCTTCTTTTCTAACAACTAAATGAAAGATGCCCGGCTCGAATTGGAGAAGCGGTAAGACTTAGACCAAATTTCAGCCAACGTCTCTAAAACGCAAATATCCTACAGTTGAGCCCGTATTAATTTTGATATAAAGACTGTAATGCCAAATCTTCTATATCTTTTTTTACATATATATCATATTGAGTATTCTCATAAAATCTCCTACCATTAAAATTCATCGGTAATTTCGTCTTATACTCAATCCCATTCTTTTTCAATTTACCAATAATCATAAAATAGTTTTGATATCCATACGTAGTATAGATTAATTTCCACTTTCGGTTTAAATATAATTGAATGAAACTATACAGTACTATAATGATAAATACATAGATTGCTAGATTTAACATATTTATTCCCTCCAAATTACACTTTTTATTTAACATATAAATAGCTACTAGTTTTTATGTCTGGATTTTATAAAATTATTATTTAAATGCCTTCTTTCTATTTAAGTAAAAATACTCCAGTAAATGAATACTGGAGTGTAAAAATTTTTAAAAGAATCCTAGTTTACTCGGTGAATAACTAACTAGCAGATTCTTTGTATTTTGATAGTGGTCCAACATCATTTTATGCGTTTCACGACCTACTCCTGAATTTTTATACCCACCAAAGGCTGCATGTGCAGGATATGCGTGATAGCAGTTTACCCAAACTCGACCTGCTTCAATATTACGTCCGAATCGATAAGCAGTATCCATATCACGAGTCCATACACCCGCTCCTAATCCGTATAACGTATCATTAGCGATTTCCAATGCCTCTTCTTTTGTTTTAAATGTAGTAACCGAAACAACAGGACCAAAAATTTCTTCCTGGAATACTCTCATTTTATTGTTCCCTTTAAAAATAGTAGGGTTTACATAAAAACCATCTTTCAATTCTCCATCAAGAACATTCCGACTACCACCAACTAAAACTTCTGCACCTTCATTCTTTCCAATTTCAAAATAAGATAAAATCTTATTCAATTGCTCGTGCGAAGCTTGAGAACCGATCATTGTTTGAGGATCCAATGGATTTCCTTGTTTAATCGCTTTAACACGTTTTACTGCTTTATCCATAAATTCCTCATAAATTGATTCATGAATAAGCGCTCTTGAAGGACATGTACATACTTCGCCCTGATTTAAAGCAAACATCGTAAAGCCTTCAAGTGCTTTATCAAAAAACTCTTCATTGTCTACTACATCTTCAAAGAATATATTAGGAGATTTACCACCTAATTCTAATGTAACAGGAATTAAATTCTTTGAAGCATATTCCATAATTAGTCGCCCAGTTGAAGTTTCACCAGTGAATGCAATTTTTGCAATTCGATCACTTGAAGCTAATGGTTTACCTGCTTCCAGTCCAAATCCGTTTACAACGTTAACAACTCCAGGTGGCAATAAATCTTGAATGAGTTCCATTAAAACTAACACTGAAGTTGGCGTTTGCTCAGCAGGTTTTAGAACAACACAATTCCCTGCAGCAAGGGCTGGTGCAAGCTTCCATACAGCCATTAATATTGGAAAGTTCCATGGAATAATCTGACCGACAACCCCTAATGGCTCTTTATAATGATATGCCACTGTATCACCATCAAGTTCACCGAGTGATCCTTCTTGCGACCTGATACATCCAGCAAAATAACGGAAATGGTCTATTGCTAAAGGAATATCTGCTGCTAAAGTTTCACGAACAGGTTTACCATTTTCCCAAGTTTCAGCGACAGCAAGATATTCTTTATTTGCTTCCATACGATCAGCAATCTTATGTAAAATATTTGCCCTCTCAGTTACAGACATTCTCCCCCATTTACCTTTTGCACCATGTGCTGCATCAAGTGCTTTTTCAATATCTTCTGAAGTCGATCTAGCCACCTCACAAAAGACTTGTCCAGTTACAGGCGATACATTTCCAAAATACTGTTCTCTTACTGGTCTTACCCATTCCCCACCAATAAAATTGTCATAACGATTTTTAAACGTAATTAATGAACCAGATTTTCCAGGTGTAGCAAATACCATAATGATTCCCCCTTAATAGCTTGTCTCTTTATAAACCTATGTAAGCGTGTATCTAACTATGACTAATAATAGATAATTTGTTTAATAGAAATTTTTTGATTCAAAACTCATTATTAGGTAGAATGATAGAAGTGAAAAAAATCTGTTAGAAAATGAGGGGTAACTGTGCGTAAAAACTTCGTAGATATTTTATATCTCCTTGTTGGATCAGCTATTTTTGCAGTCGGTGTTAATTTCTTTGCAATACCGAATAAATTAGCTGAGGGTGGTTTTACCGGCATTACGATGATAACTTATTATCTATTTAACTGGTCACCTGATGTCGTATATTTTGTTTTAAATGCTTCCTTGTTAATAATTGGATATAAATATTTAAAGAAACAACTAATAATTTATACAGTTATTTCCATCGTATCGATTTCATTTTTCTTACGAATTACGGACGGTTACGGCGTACCAACTAGCGAAACTTTATTAGGTACTATTTTTGCTGGTGTTTTAATTGGCCTGGGGTTAGGAATTGTCTTTCGTGCTGGTGGTACAACAGGTGGTTCTACGGTTCTTGCTCAAATGGTACATCAATCCTTTGGGTGGAGTATTAGTAAATCTTTACTATTATTTGATCTAATTGTCGTTTTAGGTGGTTATTTTGTAATCGGCTTTGAGAAAACATTATATACTGTAATTTCTATTTATATCGGTATTAAAGTTTTGGATTTTATTATGGAAGGATTAAATCCTAAAAAAGCGATTACGATTATTTCCGATCAAGCAAATGAAATTGCACAAATCGTATCAAATGAAATGAATCGAGGCGTAACAATTTATCCTGCAAAAGGCCATTTCTCTGGTCTAAGAAAAGAGTCCTTATATATTATTCTTAATAATAAAGAACTATTTGAACTAAAAAAAATAATTCACACAATTGATCCAAAAGCATTTGTCGTTATACATGATGTAAATGATGTACTAAAGGCGGGATAAATAGTTAAGTAAAACTCGGAAAATATGATAAAAAACAAATCACGATAAGTATTCCAACTTAAGTGATTTGTTTTTTATTTTCCCTGCACTTTTTTTATTAAGTTCTTATGCTCTTACCCTTTTTTCTCCCTTCTCTCTGTCAATAAACTTTCATTTATTCCATCAAGTTCCTTTTGTAGTTTGACGATTTTTGAAATCTGAGCTTTCTTTTCTTCATCCGTATCTTTTTCTTCTGCATTCATTGCAGCTATTTCTAGTTGTAATTTAATTCGTTCATTTAATAAAGCTTGCTGATCGTTTGAGATGTTCTGTCTTCCGTTCCAATCTGCAAAAGATCCTTTGAATTCATAAAGATTTCCATTTTCAATATGAATTACACGATTTGAGACCTTTTTTAGTAAATATGGATCATGTGACACTACAACTACTGCTCCAGGGTATGCAGCTAATGCTTCCTCAATTCTTTCTCTAGTGTGTATATCTAAATAGTTTGTTGGCTCATCAAGCACTAGTAAATTAGAATCAGAAAAGTATAATTTTACGAAAGCAACTCTACATTTCTCACCCATACTTAGTTGAGCAATATTCTTGTAAACATCCTCTCTTCTAAAAAGGAAACATGCTAAAATTGTTCTTGCCTCTGTTTCAGTCATATTTGGAAGTGATAAAATTTCATTTAAAATTGTTGAATCCTCATTTAACGCTTCAAGCTCTTGCATAAAATAACCTATTTTTAATTGAGGATTATGTCTTACAGCACCATTATTAGGAATCGTTAATCCTGTTAATAATTTTAAAAATGTAGATTTTCCAGAACCATTTTTTCCGATTACAGCTAATCGATCTTCTCTATTTAAAATAAAATCTACTTGGTTAAATAACGATTTTTCATCATATGAAAAATCAACTTTTTCAAATGTAATCATTTGTTTAGCTGAAAACGAATCATTTTCAAAGCTCGCTGAAATTGTTTTAACTTCTTTTGGTTTTTCTACTTTTCTTTTCTCTAATCGATCTAAATCCTTTTCTTTTGATTTAAATCTTAATGCGTTTTTTGCTGCTTGTTTCTTAGCAAAAGGATCACGTTCACTAGCAGCATTATGAGAGCTTGTAAACCATTGTTTATATTGATTAATTGTTTCAATAAGCTTTTTCTTTTCCGCTTCTTGTTTTTCATATTGTGCTTGCTGAGTTTTTCGCTCATGTTCTTTTTGTATTTTGTATGTTGAATAGCCACCATTATACTTAACTGTACCACTTTCACTTAATTCAACTGTAACAGTCGCAACATCATCAATGAATTGTCGTTCATGAGAAATAAAAAGGACACTACCTTTAAAATTTTGTAACCATTCCGTTAACCATTGGATTGACTCAGTGTCCAAATGATTTGTTGGTTCATCTAAAATTAATAGCTTTGGTTGCTTCATCATTACTTTTGCTAATTTAACTTTTGTTTTTTGTCCACCACTTAAATGACTGAATGGGATATTCCATAACTCTTGCGGTAATTGAAATTTCTTCAAAACTTGATCTATTTTTGTTTCCCAATCATAGCCATCTAATTCTAAATATTTACTTAAACTCTCGTTATAGTTAGCAAGATTTTCTTCATTAGACAAATCAAGTAAATACTTTTCTATATTCTTTTTGATGAAATATCGCTCTTGATCAAATGATTCAATCACTTCCCTAGCTGACAGGTTTTCCTGATTCTCTTCATCTGTTAAAAGCCATCCAATTTCATCTTTTGAATAGTGAATTTGCAGCATTCCTTTTTTCAATGGAATATTACCTAAAAGGGCATTAATAAAGGTTGACTTTCCAACTCCATTTTCACCAATTAATGCTACCCTTTCATTTTGTTTTATGTCTAAGTTTCCATTTTTAAAAATTGTTTTCCCATTTAATTCTATTTCTATATTCGATGCTTTTATAATAAACATATACTTCACTCCATCCGATTTTAAAAAATCACTCTACTTAAAAATACAATCTGTTTTCGAAAGTATTTTTTAAGAGAGAAAATAAAAAACACACAAGCAGTATCTGCCTGTGTGTAAATTGGATGTGATTTAATAAGCCATGTATATATAAAAATATATATACGTTAGAATATATTTCAAATGAAATATAATAGTAAATAAACCATGCATTTAAGACAATGGATTAATTTAATATTAGTATAGGCTCATAAATAGACATAGTTATCCAATTTCTCTGATTTCAGGCAGAGTACTTTTTTGCTATAAAATTCATTAGCTTAAAAAGTTATCGGATATTGTACATAGTGTCTAAATTTGATGCCTCCTTAAAAATATTAATTTAATCTTAGCTTAATTTTAGTATGTTTTCAATGCTTTCTTTTTATTCTTTCCAAATTAATGCCAATTCCTTACTCAATTTCTTTCTTAATTGGCGACTTTCTAAACGTTTAAATGCTAATTGCTGTAATTTAATTTCTTCCTCAGTTTCTGGAATTACCTCTACTACTTTATGTGGTTTTCCATCTTTTAGTGCAACAAATGTTACAAAACATGTTGCTGCAACCCTTTTTTCAGCTGAAAGTAGGTCTTCGGCAGTAGCTCGAACGAATACTTCCATTGAGCTTGAGCCTGTTAAGATCACGAACGATTCATAATATATACAGTCACTTTCACGAACTGGACATAAAAATTCTACTGAATCCATCGATGCGGTTACACATTCCATTCTTGAATGCTTTGTAGCTGAAATGGATGCAATTAAGTCCATTGCGGCAAGCATTTTTCCTCCGAATAATGTACCATGGTTATTTAAATCAGTTGGAAATATTCTACTACTATCAAATACTTTGGATTCTTTTACATATCTACCATTCATCGATTTCACCCTATCATTAAATAATTGAATAATATTTTTCTCGAACTTTTTTCGCAGATTTTACCATATTTGATAAGGCATCTATTACCTCAGTTTCATTACGCGTCTTTAAACCACAGTCTGGATTAACCCAAAATCTATTTGCATCACATACTTTTAAAGAACTAATAATATTTTCTTCCATTTCCTCAACCGACGGTACCCTCGGACTATGAATATCATACACGCCTAAACCAATTCCAAATGGGTAAGGGGACTCAGCTAAATAAGTAGAAAATTCTTGATGACTTCTTGCATGTTCAATTGAAATAACATCTGCATCTAAATCAATAATTGTGTCCATAATATCGCTAAAATTGCTATAGCACATATGAGTATGTATTTGCGTTTCATTTCGGACGCTTGATGTAGCTAAACGAAATGCTCTCGTTACCCAATGTAAATATTGAGCCCCATCTTTTTGCTTCAAAGGTAAACCTTCTCGAATTGCAGGTTCATCAACTTGAATAATTGAAATGCCAGCAGCTTCAAGTGCATTTACTTCTTTACGTAAAGCTAATGCAATTTCATTTGCTATTTCCTCTCTTGTTCGATCCTCACGAACAAATGACCAATTTAATATTGTTACTGGACCTGTCAACATCCCTTTGACTGGTTTTGCTGTTAAGCTTTGTGCATACTCAGTTTCATTTACAGTAATGGGCTTTGTAAATTCAACTTTACTAAAAATAATTGGCGGTTTAACACAGCGTGATCCATAAGATTGAACCCATGCTTTTTTCGTAAATGCAAATCCCTCTAGTTTCTCACCAAAATATTCAACCATATCCGTACGCTCATACTCACCATGTACCAATACATCCATATCAATATTTTCTTGAAGTTCAACCCATTCTTTAATTTTCAATTTAATTTGATTCATATATTCTGAATCATCAATTCTTCCTTTGCGCCATTGCTGTCTTATTTGTTTAATTTCCTTCGTTTGAGGGAAACTTCCAATTGTAGTCGTTGGTAAAATCGGTAAATTCATTACTTTATTTTGTAATGGATATCTTAAATGGAATGGTACTGGTCTTCTAAAATCTTCTTCATTAATGGATTCCAATTCATTACTAGTTGAATGATTTTTTTTGCTAAGCTGTTTTAAATTTACTAAACAATTACTTGCATATTTAACTTCATTTTCAAACATTCTCGCTTTGTTTATAAATAAACTTTTTAGTATAACTAGCTCTTCTAATTTTTCATCGGCAAACGATAATGCCTCGAACAATGTTTCATTTAATAATTTCTCTTCAATTTTTGTAACTGGTACGTGAAGCAAACTACAAGACGGTTGAATCCACCAATCTTTTGGACTTATTTCTTTTTTAAGAGAATTTAAAAAATCAATGGAATCATTTAAATCATTTCTCCAAATATTACGCCCATTAAGTATTCCTACGCCTAATACCTTGTCATTTGGAAATCCGTACTTCAGGATCGACTCTAAATTTCCATCTTTACCGTGAACAAAATCAAGACCAATGCCTTCTACTGGGAATGAAATTAGTTCTTTATATTGTTCAACTGCTTCAAAGTAAGTTTGAAGCATGATTGATAATGTAGGTACAGCTTTTGCGATTTGATCATATACTTCTTTCATAAAACGAATATCTTCGCTTGATTCTTCTAACACAAAACATGGTTCATCAATTTGTACCCACTCAACACCTTCACTTTCTAGCTCTTTAAGCATTTGTATATAAAGGCTTACTAGATTATTTATTATGTTTCGTTTTTCTTCTTCCTGGTAACCTTTTGCTAACTGTACAAATGAATAGATTCCTAGAATGACAGGTTTCGTTTTTATACCAAGCTCAATGAATGCCTCTTTGTATGCTTCTAAAGGCTTATTGAATAGTAATTTAGATTGCTTTTCTTTTTGATATTCAGGAACGATATAGTGATAGTTTGTATTAAACCATTTCGTCATTTCACAAGCTACAATGTTTTTACTTCCTCTTGCTAATGCAAAATACGTATCTAGACTTGGTCTATCATTAATTTCACCAAATCGACTAGGAATCCAGCCAAACATAGTGGCAAAATCTAGTACATGATCATAAAACGTAAAATCATTTACAGGGACTAGCTCCACACCTAAATCGTACTGTTTTTTTATTGAGCTTAATCTTAGTGATTTCATTTCCTTCTCAAATTCTTCTTGATTCATTTTCTTTTGCCAAAAGCTTTCTAACGTTTTTTTCCATTCACGATTTTCACCAATTCTCGGATATCCTAGATTACTTATGTGTACCACTTTTACCCTCTCCTTTTAACTAAAATAAAAAAGCATTTTTATCTCATAAGAGACAAAAATGCCTTTAAGTTGGAAAACATAAATAATTAGAATACGTTAACTTAAGCTTTCTTTCCATAAGGCACCTCCCTATCTCTCGTAGGTCAAACAGCGTCGTTAGAATAGGCAGGTCTCCTGACTTAAGAATCTTTGTAAATAAAAGCCTTCCCTATTTTAATAAGTGGCATCTTCATATTTACTCCTCTATTACAGTGGCGGGACCGTGTTGGAATTAAACCAAACTTCCCTTTTAAGTAAATGATTTCAAACTTTGAACTTCATTTACACCTATTCCCTACTATTTAGTTTTCATCATTTTGTCATAAAATGCAAAAATAGTCAAAATATTTATTTTTTATTTTCCGAACTATTTAAAAAAAATTTTTATTTTGGATTAAATAAATGCTGTTGATTTAGTAATTCAAGAAATTAAAAAATGCGTTCGTATATTAATCTCATCCAGTTTCATTACTGTTTGATCTTATCATACGAACGCATTGATTGTTTATAAAATTTATTTTTTTATTGAATAGCTATGTTCAAAGAAACATCTTACCATCAAACTAAGTAATGTATTAATTAGCTATTTCTTCATCTGATTGAGCATCTAATGGTACACGTTTTCCGATACCAAAAGCATAGAAACAAACGACAAGGATTGCCAAGAAAATAATCCCTACAATAAGTGAGATACGTGTGTCATCATTAAACCACATACCGATCAATACCATAACTAAATAGGCTAATGTTAAGTAGTTAGTAAATGGTGCAAAAGGCATTTTAAAAGGATGATTTTTAATTTCATCTCCTTTTACTTTTCTGAAACGAATATGACTAATTAAGATGACAAACCACGGGATCATCCCAGGAAGTACACTTGCACTGTATACATACACGAATAAGTTTTTTGGTGCAATAAAATTTAAAATAACACCAATTACTAAACCAATTAGTACACCGAACGTACCGAATAAAGGCACTCCGTTATTTGAGACTTTTGTAAAATATTTTGGTGCTTGTCCATTTATACCTAATGTATAAAGCATGCGACCTGCACTATAAATACCACTGTTACAACCAGACAATGCAGCAGTGATTACGACAAAGTTAATAATTCCAGCTGCAGCTGTAATACCAAATTTTGCAAAAGTTACAACAAACGGGCTACCAATCGAATTTAGTTGATCCCAAGGGAAAACTGTTACAATTACAAAAATAGCACCAATATAGAAAATTAAAATACGCCAAATAAGACTTTGAATCGCATCTTTTAATGTTTTTTTCGGATTTTCTGCTTCTCCAGCTGTAATACCGATTAATTCAACGCCTTGATAAGCTCCAACAACTAGTGAAAGTGCAAAGAAGAAACCTGACCAACCACCTGTAAAGAAGCCGCCATTTTTCCAAAGGTTAGATATACCAATCGCATTTCCACCGTTTCCAAGACCAAAGAAAATAAGACCAAATCCTGCAACAATCATCAATAAAATCGTAACGACTTTAATCATTGCAAACCAAAATTCAAATTCACCAAATGATTTAACCGAAATTAAATTTGCTGCACCAAGAATCACAATTGCAATAATTCCTGGTATCCAAGCAGGTAAGTCTGGAAACCAGTACTTCATATATGCCCCAACTGCTATAATTTCTGACATTCCAACAATAACCCACTGGAACCAGTTACTCCAAGCAGTCATATACCCTGCTAAAGGGTGTATATATTTATGGCCAAATGTCGCAAATGAACCAGTACTTGGCTCTAGGTATAACATTTCCCCCATTGCACGCATAATGAAGAAGATAAATATCCCCGAAATTGCATAAGCAAGCATTACTGATGGGCCTGTCCAATGAATGGTACTCGTTGAACCCATAAATAAACCTACACCGATTGTACCGCCTAAAGCAATCATCTGAATATGGCGCGCTTTCAATCCTTTTTTCAATTCCTTTTGTGCCATTCTATTTCCTCCCCTTCCTGATGAAACAATTGTCACTTTTTGAATCAACCTTAAAAACTTCTCCCCTAAAACCATTACTAACTTACTTTAGAATATTTACAGTTATAAAGCTTCTTTATTTTCCTATCATTAACTGATCTTTCGAATTGAACTTGGAATATTTTCCTTATTTTTCTTTCGTAAAATACTAATAAAATAACCAATAAAACCACCAATAATAGCTGGAAATATCCAACCTAAACCTAAACTATACAACGGGAGGTACTTAGTGAAGAAATGATGAATTACTTCAATTTGTATTCCAGCTGAGTTTAACCCATCAAAAAGGCTGACAATAAAAGTTAAGATCAAACTACCTTGATACACTTCTGACCTACCTTTAAATGTATAGTGTAAGAATGTTAAGAAAATTAAAGATATAGCGATAGGGTATAGTGTCATTAATACAGGAATTGAAACTTTAATTAACTGAGTTAACCCTATATTAGCTATAAGTGTACTAAATACAGTCATAATGATCGCAATTTTTTTGTAAGAAATGGCTGGAAACAATTCATGAAAAAAAGTAGAACAAGCAGTGATTAGACCTACACTCGTAGTCAAACATGCCACTGTAATCATTAAACCTAATAATATTGCCCCATAAGAACCAAAATAATAGTCTGAAACTTTCGCTAAAACTTCAGCTCCATTATCTAATCGACCAAGTTTCTCAACACTAGAAGCTCCCATATAAGAAAGAGCTGAATAGATTATTGCTAAAAGTGAAGCAGCTATTGCTGTTGACTTTCCACAAATGATCATAAGCTGTTTTTTATTCGTAACTCCTTTTCCTTTAATTGCGTTTACAATAATAATTCCAAAAACAAAAGCTACAAGAGCATCCATTGTTAAATAGCCTTCTTGGAAACCTTTAAAAAACACATTTGTTGTGTACCCTTTAAATGGCTCTTGAAATTTCCCAATTGGATGAACAATAGCGATAACAACAAGCAATCCGATAAACGTTAATTTAATAGGAGTTAGAAATTTTCCTACTACATCAATAATCTTTGTAGGATTAAGTGATAACAAGCATGTAACTGTGAAAAATAAGATTGTAAATATGATTAATGCACCAGGACTTGCATCATTTGATAAAAAAGGTTTAACGCCAATTTCAAACGATACATTCCCTGATCTAGGGATAGCAAAAAATGGACCAATTGCTAGATAAAGAACCGTAGTAAATACAATACCAAACCACGGATGTACACGTCTAGCTAAAGATTGCAAATTTTTTTCACCTGAAAAAACAAAAGCTGTAACACCTAACAATGGTAATCCAACTCCAGTAACTAAAAAGCCTGCATTGGCGATCCATAAGTTTTTTCCAGCTAACTGTCCAAGTATAGGTGGAAAAATCAGATTTCCTGCTCCAAAAAACAGTGCAAATAACATAAAACCTAGAATGATTATAAAAGTATTAGGTACTCTTGGTGACATAAACAACAACTCCGATTAATAATTTGTATAAAGTTCCAAATTGGACTAATTTTCAGACCAAACAATCTTACCTCACATTTTCATCAAATTCAATAAAATTATATATAATAAGATCTTGTTTCTTCGCGTGATTATATTTTGTCACAAATTTTTCAAAACTATATAACCCAATTCAATTGATTCTCTTTAGATTTGTTGCTTCTAGAGTAAAGAATTTGGATTTAAGTGATCTAAAAGTAATAAAAAAAAGCACCTCAGTTGATAAACTTGGGTGCTTTTTTGCTGTTGAAATACAACCTTGTCAATTAAGATCGAATCTATGTATTATAAGAATCATTTCAAACTTTTTTCAAACTTAGCTCTTAAATATTTTTAACTTCTCAAGAATAACCAATTACTAAAGTTTGTTGATCTTATAAACCCGCTCAAACATATTAACATTTAAAATCATTATTAGAAAAGCAAAAATGAATAATAATATATAACAAGATTCACTTAAATTACGTCTGTCCATTTTATAATTCAACCCTCTACAGATACCCCATTCGTTAAACAGGAATGCTTTTTTAAAATCTAGTTCTATTTTCCTATTTTTTGATCAATCAATGGTTATTTTAAGGTACACTTTCATATTGTGAGCTTGTAGGAAGATCAGTATTTTAAAAGTTATTGAATATAATCATAAATATTCTTCACTAATAGTAAACAGGTTACTGCAATAAAAAGAGCACGTACATATCCACTTCCTTTTTTTATCGCAAATTTCGAGCCACATATCGCGCCTGCAATTTGTGCAATTCCCATTATGATTCCATAAGTGTAGTTTACTTGTCCTAAAAACATAAACATTAACAATCCAGCAATATTACTACTAAAGTTTAAAAATTTTGCATTGCCTGCAGACTTTAAAAAATCAAACCCAATCATTAAAAAAGCAAAAATTAAAAAGGATCCTGTTCCAGGTCCAATGAACCCATCATAAAAGCCAATCGCAAATATCGTAACTAAAAAAATAATGAATTGATAATTGGGTAAGTTTTTTTGTGTTGAAATGCTTCCCCAATCTTTCTTGAAAATAGTAAAAATTGCTACTGCTCCGAGCATAATTAACATCAATGGCTTAAGCAGTTCAGGGTTTAACAAATGTACAGTGTATGCACCTAATAATGAGCCAACAAATGAGAGTGGAAAAAATTTAAGCACTGATTTTAATTCGATTTTACCAGAACGATAAAACATTAATGTACTTGTTAGAGAGCCAATTGTCGCTGCTAATTTATTGGTAGCTACTGCCGCGGCAGGGTTAAGTCCAGTGAATAATAGTGCAGGTAGTGTAATCAACCCACCACCCCCAACAACAGAATCAATAAATGAAGCTAAAAATCCAAAACAAATTAAAATAATTAATAAAGATGAGTCTAGATGCATTTCTATCAACCTTTCAAAATAGTCACTACTGAAATAGTAACTAACAAATTGCTATCTGTAAATAGTTATTGTAAATTTATTACATAAACAAAAAATAGGAGTGCGAAAAAATGGAAGATCTAGTGCAACAGTTCAAAAAATTAGGTTTTAACGAATATGAAGCTAAATCTTATGTATCACTCGTTAAACAAGGTCCTGTAACAGCCTACCAAGTTAGCAAGGACTCAGGTATACCAAGAGCGCGTATTTATGATGTGTTAGGTAATCTTGTTGAAAGAGGAATTGTCTTGAAAGAGGAAATAAATGACACGACACGATATTCACCTCTGCCGGTTGAGATCTTTTTACAGAAGGCCCAATCAGAGTGGCAATCAACTTATTCTGTAATAAGTGACTCTTTAAACGACCTAGAATCATTTGGTGAAAAAGAGGACAACCGTGTAATTACATTAAAAGACTATAAAACGATTATTAACTATTGTGAGACGCTGATAAAAAAAGCAGAAAAACGGATTGTGATTTCAATGTGGGACGAAATGTATGAGGTTTTGAAAAAAGATCTGGTTCATGCGACTGAAAAAGCTACCATACAAGGAATTACGCTACACGTCGAAAATCCAATAGGGAATCTAGAAAGTCATCGTATTACACCATTTACTGAGACCAAGTCTACAGATCATTGGTTTATTTTGTCGATTGATTCTAAAGAGATGATTTATGGACCATCAATTGAAGAGCGCAGTGTTGCTTTTTATACAAATGATCCAGTTCATATTTATTTATTAGAGGATTATATATGGCACGATGTATTAGTAAATAGACTTGTCCGACGTAGTCAAGACCATTTAGAGCAATGGATTACTTCTGAGCGAAGAGCCTTTTTCACTGAATAATATTAAGCAAATTTAAGGAACAAATAAAATAAAGCATAAGGTCTTGATGAACTTATGCTTTGTTTCCAGTCTATTGTCTGTTAAACACATTTTGGTAATAACTTTTTTCAAGGTTTGAATTTTATCTTATAATTTTTAATACTGACAATCCCTTTATGCTTTTTTGAGTAATAATTGGTTGAAGATTATTTATGTCATTTGACCTGCATTTTTTCCAGTCCAAAATTATTAACAAAAGTAAAAAAAATTACCATATATCTTTAAATTTAGGTCTGTTTAACCAAAATAATATTATGCACTAAGCCTCAAACCTATATTCTTACAGAACTACATCTTTCAATAAATAAAGGGTATCATTACCTAATCGATTACCACGTTGAACTTGTCACGTTCTTCATTGAATGTCGATTAGTTCTTAAAGACTGAACGATAATAAAATAAAGAGCAGTATACCACTACTATAATACGTAAAAGTTTCTAAGTATTATAATGAGGATACTGCCCTAATAAATAATTAACCTATAGTAGGAGAAAAGTAAAACATCCTGCTAGTTTTTTCCATTATACGAATAAACTTAATAAAAGAATAAAAATCAATCCACAAACGGAAATTATTGTTTCTAGTAATGTCCAAGTTAAGAAAGTCTCTTTTATGCTTAACCCAAAATACTCTTTAAACATCCAAAAACCTGCGTCATTTACATGTGAAGCAATTAAACTACCTGCTCCAGTTGCTAGAACGACTAAAGCTAAGTTAACGTCAGAATGACCTAGCATTGGAAGGACTAAACCAGAAGTAGTTAATGCTGCAACAGTAGCAGAACCTAGGGAAATTCGTAGGATTGCTGCTATAATCCAAGCAAGTAAAATCGGTGAAATTGATGTTCCTTTGAATAACTCAGCTACATAATCACCAACACCGCCATCTATTAACACTTGTTTGAAGGCACCGCCACCTCCGATGATTAAGAGCATCATCCCAATATGTGTAATTGCAGTTGTACAAGAGTTCATAACTTCTTTAATTGGTATTTTTCTAGCTAATCCCATTGTATATATCGCCACTAATAATGAAATCACCATTGCAGTACCAGCATTACCAATAAATCGAATCGCTACTAGTAAACTATTATCTTCAAATCCAATTGTTTTTTGCAGTAAATTAACAATTGTTGCAAATGACATTAAAATAACAGGAAGTAAAGCTGTAAAAACACTGATCCCAAAACCAGGAGTTTCTTCAAGTTTAAATGTTTTTTGTTCACCTAAAGATGCAATATTACCCGTTTTTGTGAAGGATGCAGGTACTAGCTTTTTAGCAAGCTTTGTAAATAAAGGACCTGCGATAATAACAGTTGGAATCGCAATAATAAAACCATAAAGTAATACTTCACCAAGATTTGCACCATATTCACCAGCAATTGCTGTTGGACCTGGGTGTGGTGGTAAGAAACCGTGTGTTACAGATAATGCAGCCGCCATTGGAATGCCTAAATATAAAATAGAAACCCTTAATTGTTTTGAAATTGCAAATACGATCGGTATTAATAAAACTAATCCAACTTCAAAGAATAATGCTACACCGATAATAAACGAAGCAACAACGACAGCCCATTGAATATTCTTTTCACCAAATTTGTTAACAAGCGTCATCGCAATACGTTGTGCGCCACCAGAGTCTGCAATCAACTTACCAAGCATTGCACCAAGTCCGAAGATTAATGCTAAATGCCCAAGTGTTGCACCTAATCCAGCTTCAATAGTTGTGCCAATATTATCTGGTTTTATTCCAAGTGCTAAAGCAACCCCAAATGAAACAATAATTAATGAAACAAAAGTGTTTAATTTAAACTTCATAATTAAAAACAGTAATGCTAATATTCCTATTCCTACTATAACTAGTGGCATGGAAATCCCCCCAAAAATCTATTTATTTTTTTTAATTAATCCTCTTTGATAATTAGCAATTCGCTTATAATCTTTTTCTAACACTCTCGATAGGCTAATAAAGATTGGCAATAATTCTCGATATTCTCTTACTGCATCTTCATTAGGAGTATGTTTGTGAGTATTACCGACCATTTCAGATACTACTTCAAAGGATTCTATTTTTCCTGTTGCATAAAGACCTAAAATACAAGCACCAAGACATGAACTTTCATAGCTTTCTGGTACGACTACATCTAAATCAAAAATATCAGACATCATCTGACGCCATACATTTGATCTTGCAAACCCACCAGTTGCTTGGATTTTAGATACTGGTCCATCCATACATTCAACTAAAGCTAAAAATACTGTGTAAAGATTGTATATAACCCCTTCAAGTGCAGAGCGAATCATATGCTCCTTCTTATGTGCCATCGTTAAGCCGAAAAAGGATCCTCGAACATCAGGGTTCCATAATGGTGCACGTTCACCCGCTAAATAAGGATGGAATAACAAGCCATCTGCACCAGGTTTTACTCCTTCGGCAATTTTTGTTAATACTTCATATGGATCAATACCTAATCTTTTTGCAGTTTCAACTTCTGAAGCCGCAAATTCATCACGAATCCAGCGAAAAATCATACCACCATTATTCACTGGCCCACCGATGACCCAATGTTTTTCCGTTAATGCGTAGCAAAATATTCGTCCTTTTTCGTCAGTTTGTGGTTTATCAATAATCGTTCGAATTGCACCACTTGTCCCGATTGTGACTGCAATTTCTCCTTTTCGAATCGCATTCACACCAAGATTGGAAAGCACGCCATCACTTGCACCAATTACAAATGGAGTTTGTGGATCAATTCCCATTTGTCTAGCTAAATCAGGATTACAGTTTGTAAAAATCTCCGTAGTAGGTACTAGTCTTGATAGTTGATCAGTTGAAATCCCTGCTATCTGTAAAGCTTCCTCATCCCAATCTAATTTTTTAAGATTCATCATACCCATGGCTGAAGCAAGCGAATGATCTACAACATATTGGTCAAAGAATTTTTTAAATACATATTCTTTAATCCCAATATATTTTTTCGCTTTTTGTGCGATCTCTGGTCGTTCGTTTACAATCCAGGTAATCTTGCTTAAAGGTGACATTGGATGAATAGGAGTTCCTGTTCGTTTGTATATTTCGTGACCATTTAATTCATCTTTAATTTTATGAGTCCAAGACTCACTTCGATTATCTGCCCATGTAATACAAGGCGTTAAAGGTTGATCATTTTCATCCATGGCAATTAGGCTATGCATTGCACTACTAAAAGAAATAAATAATATCTCTTTTTGAGAATGTTGTTTCATTATTTTAGAAACCGCTTGCACTAAAGCTGTAAAGATCTCCTCTGGGTCTTGTTCAGCTGTTGAAATATCAGGTGTATAGAGTGGGTATCCGATATTCTCTTGCTGGATGACTTCACCTGTTTCAGTAAATAAAACGGCTTTTGTGCTTGTGGTACCGATGTCTAACCCTAACATATAGTTTGTCATTATTCTTGTTCTACTCCTTTTGAAAACATTTGTTGAGATCTCCATAGATCTTCTACTTTTCCTTGAACATCATCAAAGTTTTGATGTAAAGATTGAATCATAAGATCTCTATTCTTCGTACCAATTGCATCAATATATAATTGGTGATTATCGACTATTCGTAGAAAGTCTTCGTATTTTTCCTTAAACCGTACTCTCATTGATAAAAGTATAAACGCTTCCATAACTGGTTTTGCATTATTCCAGATCATCAAAATATAAGAATGATCAATCGCTCGAATAATCGTTTCATGGAATAATACATCTTGAAATGAAAACTCATCGGCATCTTGATATTTAATGGCAATTTTCATCATTTCAAGAATTTTACTCAGTTCCATTACCAATTCTTTCGTGTCTAATTTTACTAACCGTTCAAATACAAATGTTTCGATTAGTAATCGCACATCATATATTTCTTCTATTTCTTTTTCAGTTAATCCAATAACAACTGCACCCATTCTTTCTAAACGAATCAGATTTTCAGATGCTAAAGTTTTCAATGCCTCTCTAATAGGAGAACGACTTACATTAAAATCAGCAGCCAATTTATTTTCTGATAACTTGGTACCGCTTTCAATTAGACCAGAAATTATCTGCATCCTTAATTCATATGTTACACGATCACCAGCTGAAGCTTTTGATAGCCATTTTTCCGGATAAAGATATTTCTTTAATTCTGTCATAAGTTCACCTTCATTTCCATACGAGTATACTTGTATACAAGTATTATAAGAACATAATTTAAAAAATGCAAGCGCTTTTACTTCAAATTACTCTACTAGGTAATAGATTTTGAATATCATGAACAATTTATTACAACAAGTTTTTTTAATACGACGCTCCCGCCTAATTATGTATAACTAGTCATTATTTGTGGCTATTCATTGTTTAGGATTCCCATAATATCAATAGATTAGAGCAATCGAAATGACTTTGTATTGCTTTTAGAAGTAAAAAAGAACATGAAGAATAAAGTCATCATGTTCTTTTTTTATAAAATGATTTAGTTGCGTAATTTACCACATATTCCCAAGAGAGTTGAGGTATTCTTGAAAAAATTTTTATCATGTTTACTGCACCCTTTCAAGTATTTTCTTCATTATCAATTGACATGAATTTATGATTGACTCTAAATTTCTCTCTTTAATAAAAACGACAGCCTCCATTATTTTGGAGACTGCCGTTTTCTACTTTAAAACCCATTTATATCGCGAATTAAATTAAATGCATCTGGTGTCCCAATACCTGAAGCCATATCATAGCCAAATGTAGCCGGATAGTACAAGTTTGTTCCAGACGTAATATCATGATATGCTGCATATTTTTGAGTTGTATTAAAGACTTGATAAAGAGTTGGATTTGCTTGACCGAGGTTGCCTTTGCCATTTGCTTGTGCAAATTGATTATTGAGTGCAGCGATTCCAGCCCATAATGGTGCGGCAGCTGATGTTCCACCGACTACATGCCAAGCACCTCCAGTATAGATTGAATATCCGGTGTTAGGGTCGGCAGCTGCCGAAACATCTGGAACCTCTCTTTTTCCATTCGAATAACTGTTTTGGACACCAGGACCTGATTGGAATGACGGCATAGCATAAACTTTAGATAACCCTCCACCGTCACCTGATTTGGTTGTTTTGTTACTCCAAACGGATTCTGAACTGTATGAAGTACCGCTTAAATTCAGGTGAGTTCCGCCAACTCCAGTCACATACGGGTCATTTGCGGGACTATCGACCTCTAAAGTTCTACCTCCGGAATCGTAGGCACCATTGTCTCCAGACGCAGCAAAAATACTTTGTCCTTGGGCAGCAAATTGCTGGAATATGGTATGTAAGCTATTCATCGTCGCAGTTGCTTCATGCTGCTCACCGATTCCCCAGCTAACAGAAATTGACTTTGCCGTATTATCAGAGGCAATTTTTTGATAAGTATCAATTAAGCCTTGGGCGCTATTTGGGCCTTCGTATACAACCACTTGTGCTTTTGGAGCAATTGCATTGATTACCTCAATATCAAGTTCAACTTCAATTGCACCTTGCCCGGCAGCACCACTATAACCATCAATATATACATTAGTTGGTGCAGGGCTTCCTAGGCCATAGTAGTTGTTATAGGTACTAATGTTCGTTGCTTTATATCCGTCCAATTCCATGACTGCTACAGTTTGGCCAGATCCAGTATATCCGGCAGTTGCCAGTGGGTTGACATCGTAAGCACCTTTTAATTCAGACGGTGTATAACCGCCAGCTGGACCACTGCCCACTTTCGGTGTCACTGCTTTATTCTGTTGAGATGAACTACTAATTTTCGAATGTGTATAATGTGGTTCATTATTCAGACCTTCAACATTCGTAATCACTCCAGAAAATTCAGCGGGAATGGAAGGAGCTTGATCATTGGCATAGTAGGTTTCTCCATTTGAATCTTTATAGTTATTTATAGTTACACCAAAAGTATCCTCCATTTGACCAATGGTGCCACTGACGGTAATAAAGGCATTATTGGAAGAAACATTTTCGACTTTAAAGCCTTGGCTTGTCAAATAACTTTTAACATTGGCAACAGTTGTATCAGTTGGTCCATATTGATTTTTAAATTCGTCGGGAGTTAAGTATTTCTTGTAGTTGATGGAGTAAGGGTTTTTTAAGCTGGCAATATAATTATCCAGTTTATCGCTGTTTCTTAGCTGAAGGGAGATCGTTATAGAAGCTTTGGAGTTACGGTTTGTGTGACCAATGGAAGTGCCGTGATTTGCAGCGGTTGGAACTGCCTGAATAAGTTGTACATGTTTGGAAGCTGCGGCAAAAGTTGAGCCTCCTGGGAAATACATCGATAATGTTAACAATGAAGCAACAGTCGGTACTAATAATTTTCGGTTTCTTATTTTCATCCTTATACCTCTCCTTAGTTCCTAAATAATATTTTACCAACAATCTAGAAATCAAAAGACTTTTTTGAGGTTACCCGACTACCATGAAATTAAAATTCCCAGTCATTCCTTTTGGCGATCGGCTTCGGGTTATGTATCACCTTCTTTCAATAATACAATTTTCCATTTAGCATATATTTTTGTTATGTAAATGTTTATGATTTGAGTTTGACGTAAAAATTAGAATCTCCTGCAAAATCCATTTTTTTTAATTGAATTATAAAGAATCTTAAAGAATCTTAAAGTAACTAAACTCCCGGATAATTGTCGTACAAAGAAAAAAAGAGTTATTTTTAGCAACTCTTTTAAACTTTTTCTTATTAAAACCTCTTTTTTCTCACTCATGAATCCAATATGAGTAATAAATATATTACGAATATTCCTAAATAGTTTTAAGTTACCTTCCTCTAGAATAGAATTAATTTAAAGATGCCCTCACCTGATTTTTCGTGTCATTTTAGCTAACTGTTTTCCATTAAGTTTCATTAGTTCGTTTTGAAGAAACTATAATGATAGAAGGTGATCTATTTTATGAGTCATTTCTTATTAAGTAGACTTGGCAACTGGAAAATACAAATTCATTGCCATCCCGGTATTAGAACAGTTGGGAATGAGCGAGAAGTGCTTTTACTCGATGAAGAACATGAAAAAATTGCACATTTTTCAATTGATACAAAGGGATCCTTTTTAATACTACAAACCCCTTGGGGTGGTTATGTAAAAATTAAAGAAGGCTACCAAACAATCGTTGTACATATTCCGTATGAAGAAGATACAGAGGAATAGTAGAATGCAATACTGCTTTAAAAATAACTGCATAATTCAATAAAAAAAAAAGAGTGTGCCATTTAGCACACTCTTTCCTCATTATTTACGTAATGTTAAAAATTCTAATTGTCTTAATCTTACTGTGAAGAATGTAATCGGATCAAAGTAAATACTTGGATTTGATTTCATATCTTCTAAAGTTTGATTATAGTTAGCAATAGCTACTCTTGTTTCATCAACTATTTCATGGATTTGCTCAAATGGAGCATGTAGGAACATTGATAAATCTCTTGGTAAAGTTTTTTCAAACATTTCAAATTGTAGGAAAAACTTCATTGATAATTCTGATGTTACATCATCATAGTTGACATTATCAACATACTTTTGATATTGAGCAACAAGCTTCGATTTATTTTGTGGTAGTAAACCTAATAAGATACCTGAGCTCTTTAAGATAAATTGAGATGGTGATGAATTTAATAAAATATTCATGTCATCTAGCTGAGTCATAGAAGTCATTCGATCAGCATCACGGCGCCAGTCATCTAATACTTTAAAATCACACTCAAGATTTAAATATTCATTTCCAATGTACTCATTTAAAGAATCACTCATTTCAGTTAAGTAACCTTGAGTACCTTCTAATAAAACACCTGATTCTTTAATCCAATTTTGAAGAGCATCATTTAGTTTCGGTAAAGTATTCTCTCTTACATACTCACCAATTCGAAGATTCATCTCTTCGTTAATCGTTTCAAGAATTGTACCGAAATCACTATCTTCTTTAATTAATTCTTTACATTCTTTGAGTAGACCAGGAATACTTAGCTTCAGGTCATATTTTAATTCGTCTTTTAATTCACGATACGAGCTTTTAATTGTATTTAAATGTTCCATTTCTTTATCTTTTAAAGAATGTAATAGACCATTTAATTTGTCATCAAGAACTTCATTCCATTTAACATTAGCACGTAATTCGTCTTCTTTCTCAACTCGTTTTTCTAATAAGAAATTAATTAATTTGCGAATAGCTAATAATAATTTCTCTGTTTGTTTAGAATTTGCTTCAGTTGAAAGAACGTTATCCTCTATAAATAATTCTAAATCTTTAAATTGATCGTGATTACTATAAATTGAAGAATAAGGTAATACTTTAGCGCTAGGGAAATCCAGATTAACTTTCGCTTGGATTTCAGCGCGAACTCGATCAATTTCTTCTTTACTATAAATAGAATCCATCTTATTTAAAATAAAGTGAATCGGTAGAGTTGGTAATTCTTTATGAATTTTAACTAGTAAAGATCGTTCGTTTTCTGTATAAGGTGCAGTAGCATTTAAAACATAAACAAGTCGATCTGCAAGTTTTACAGACTGAAATAATGCTTTTGTATTAACCTGGTTTCCATCAATTCCAGGTGTGTCAATGATTGATAGGCGATGCTTTTCTAAAAATGAATTTGGTAATTTATAATATACTAATTCATCACCTTTTAACAGATTATTTTCAACTGTTGTTAAATCGTAAAAATCTGCAAATTCAGCAAGCTTTGTATTTCCTTCCTTCGAAAATACGCTAATATTTGAATCATTATCTTGTTCAAATAATACAGGCATTGTCGTAGAAGAACCCATCATTTTCTCACCTAAAAGTGAGTTTACAAATGAAGATTTACCGTTACCTGATGTACCAGCAACAAGCATAGTTGTATTTTCAAATTGAGTTAATTTACTTGTCCACCACTCAAATCGTTCTCCAACTTCTATTTCATTTAAAGCAGACCATTGTAAAATGTTTTCAAATAATTCTTTTCCAATTTCGAAGCAATCAGGCGTTTTTAATAATTGTTCAAATGCCATTTCTGCGTCAGCAACAATTTGATAATCAATACGGCCTGGGAATAATCGATCCCATGCAAGTGTTGCAGTCGTTGCTAAAACTGCTCCTTTTAAATCGGTAATACGTAACCAATTTGTTAAGAAGCTTGGCATCACTTCCTCAAGCTGAGCTACAAAATAATCACCTTCAACTAATTCTTCGTATGACATTGAATAGATTGATGGCAAACGATTCCACTTCACACCTGTCTCAACATTGATTTGGAATAACATATCATTAAATGTTTGTAACCAATTTACATAAACTGATTGTTCTCTGTAACTATTCCAAAGTGCTTCTACCATTAATTCAAAGTGCTCAAGATCGACTTTAGCCAATGATAGTAACGGTTGCACAAAGTAACTTGGTGCCATTTCTTTTGTTACACCATTTATAATGTATTCTCTTAATATAATAAACCATTTTAAATCTTCTGTACGAATTGATTCATCTGAAGCTAGCGCTACAGCACTAGTCCAATCATGATTTTTTTCATAAAAATTACGTGCAATTCTCGTTACATTTGGATAATCAGGATTATATTTTACTGCTTCTTTAATAATACGATCTGCTTCCTCGTATTTCGAAACATCGATATAAAGAGAGAATAGATTTAAGAAAATTTCAGATGTCAAAGTACTACTATCTGTTTTAACTTCTTTATATAGCTTTTCTGCTGTTTCATATGCACCAATTTCATAATAAGAATCAGCAATATTTTTCTTTGCCCAATCGCTTAACTGGTTTCCTACTTTTTCCCATTTGAAAACTGCAGATTCAAAATCTTTATTTTCAAAATAAACTTCACCTTGTGCAAATCGGATAGATGAAAGATCCATATCATCATTTTGTTCATTGTAAAGGTCAGCTAAAACTGCAATAGGATGGTTATCGTTTTCATTTTCATTTAAATACGATTTATAAAATTGTTTTTTAATAAATTGTTCTTTCACTTTAACTTCAACTGTCATGTTATCACCTACTATGTATAATAAAATCAAATTAATTCCAAAAATATGCCAAAAGGATTATGTTAAATTTATACAGCATTATTATTCTACCAAATTAGAGTAGCTGAAATTGTGACAATTCTATGTCATTTTCAAAAGATTTTTGTTATATTTGTTACGTTACATACAAAACATAGGTAAAAGAATATTTTTTTGGAGGCATTATGCTAACTTACGAAGAAAAACTAACAATTATTGAATCATTTCCAGAATTAACTAAAAAGCCAGTCTCACTTGGACGTACAAATTTTCAATACGAAGAAAGTTTAAAAGAAAAGAAGAATGTGGTATATCATTTACATCCTAATGGAAACGGCTTTGTATATGCTGAAGGTATTAAAGGGTACAAAACAAACGATAAAGGTATGGTAAATATAAGAGAATTTACTGAAGACGAACTTCGTACACTACTTACTAAATCAATTGAAAGTCTATCTTTTGAACCTATTTTTGAAGAAGATGAAGAAGTTGAAGAAATCTGGGTTAATGCGAACGGTCAAGTCCTTAAACTTGTTTCAGAAATGGACATGTGGAATGTTTACGCAGGAGAAAATCTTGATGGTACATTCAATAGCTACGGTGAAGCTTGTGAATATTTAGATGAAGAAGGATTTAATGTTCAAGACTAAACATCGTTAGAAAAAATTTAGAGCTTGGGAAATCCAAGCTCTTTTTTAATTAAATATTTTAGTGTAATTCTGTTTGTGATTTACTACCTTTTTTAGAGCGATAGACATTTCCTTTTGTGTTGTCACCACTAGTAGGTGCTTGTCCATGAAGTTCAGGTGCGTTTTGATTTTTACTTCCTTTGCTGCCATTTTTACTTGTCATTTTGCTTCCTCCTAATACCATTTATCATAAATAGATTCCCATTTTAAATTAAAGATTATTCAAGGAATTTAAGCACATAATAATAAAAAAGGAGGGTTAAACATGGCAAAAGGACATACAAACAAAGGTCCACAGAAAAGTTCTGTAGATCAATTTGGACATTCAGAGGAATCTGCTTATTCGAAGAGTAAAAAAATGGAAGAGTTTCATAAAAAAAATACTGAAAAAGACAGCTAATAGAACTTTTAATTCTTTTAAATGTACTTGCTAATTTTCCTTCAACAAGTCATTATAAAAGTATGATTAAATTGGAGGAAACAAAATTTATGAGCGAAAATAACAATGAACCAAAAAAAGTTAGTCTTCAGGAATTAATGAAACAAAAGTTGGCTAGCAAAAAACAGCAAAATTCTATTCAAAATTCTGGAGTAAATGCTGTTAAAGATATGACGAAAAAGAATCAAATTTCTAAAAAGCCAAATAATCAACGCAAACGTATGGGTGTGTAATTAGAAAAAACGACTGAGGCAATCAGTCGTTTTTGATTTCACATTTTTATATGTCTTCTAAGAGATTTTGATTGCTATTATTTTCACCAAAGGTTAAAACTTCCTCTACTGGCTGATAAGATTCACCGTAAAAATGTGTATCTCTATATGTATGAATCATATTATATGTTTTTTTCATTGCTTTAAAAATCATCTCTTCACTCTCATTATTTGGAGACCAGTACAAAATTTCCATAGGGTTTATTTCTTGAGTAGCTAGTGAACGTCTGTTATAGCCAATCGATTGAGCATGCTCAAAACCTTCTCTTTTATAAAAGCGAAGCCTTTTTTCTGTATCCGTATCTTCATAATTAACTGGTTCAACCTCTAAAATAATCGGTTTGCCCTTCTTCTTTAGCTTTTCAAGCAATTTATACCCAAGACCCTGCCCACGGGCATCTTTCGAAACGAACAAGTAATCGATAAAGACAAAATCATCTAGTTCCGCATACATTAAAACATGATGTGGACCTTCATCTTTATGGTAAATATCTGGTCTCTCTTTCAATAAGGTTTCCATATGTTCCCTTGATTTCATTTCTTCAACTGGAAAATACTGATTTAGTTTTTCATACCAATGCATTGATATTCTCCTTTTCTTACATGCAGTTTATAGCATCACACTAGACAAGTCATTATTTCATTTAACTCATTAGTAAATATCTATCCAAAAATAATTAGTAAGTCCTTTCAAATGAAGTATTTGAAGTATTAATACTTTTCATGCAAGAAAAAAAGTTCATTGATATGAAATTAACATTATTTCCTTAAGGAAACCCAATCTTCCGCTAACATTCCATAAACGATGTGATCTACATAATGATCATACAACCATTCTGCTTTCCTGATCCGGCCTTCTTGAAAGAATCCTAACCTCTTGGGAATAGCACGACTTTTTGTATTTTCAACAGCAGCACGAATCTCGACCCGATTTAGCAATAGATCTGTTAATGCATAATGAACAAATGCATGACAAGCTTTTGACATTATGCCTGTACCTTCAAACCCCTTTCCTAGCCAATAACCGATACTTGTCGACTTATTTGACCAATCAATTTTATGGAACCCAATAACCCCAACAAGTTTTGAATTTGACCAAATACCAGCTTGAAATCCATTATTTTCAGCAAATTGTTTCATAGTTGATTTTATAAAATTCTCTGTATCCTCAGGTTTTTGATTATATGCTATTAATGGCAACCATTCTTTTAAATGTTCCATAGAATTGATTGTTAATTTGTATAACTCATCTGCATCTTGTAGAGTTAATAACTTTAATTGCAAGTTTTCTTCAATTTTATAACTAAACATAATCATTACTCCCTCAAAATTTGGTTTTTTTCAACCTAATTGCTGACTTCTTACTCAATAAAATCTCGGTCATTAATTGAACTAAGCTTTCCTGTCGGCAAATCATCAGGAACTCTTATAAAACGAGAATATAGTTCAGTTCCTGTTTGAAGCTTTTTATCAAATAAATTAAAGCAATCGATTACTCTTATGAACTTCCATTCTACTGTTTCATCATATTGATTTAAGTATTCCACTTCATTTTTTATTGCTACTTTTTCACCAATTAAATAAGCTTCTTCCTCTGAAGGTGCTTTAATAAGTAAAATGCTATCCTCAAATGTCTTTTGTCCGTCACTACCGTAATCTTCATCGATTTTTTCTGGTGAAGGATTTCCTGATATTTTACATTCATTTAACACTTTTACTGAAAACCATTCCCATTTATTTAATCTTTTTTTTCGTAATCTTTTTCTCATTTTTCCCCTCTAAATATATTACGATTAATAATAATACACTCGATTAATTATACCAGGAATATCCAATTTCTATTTCCGTACTTCCTCCCCGATTGTCTAATACAAAAAAGACAGCTTTAAGCTGCCTTAGTCGATTATGTCAACGATGTGATGGCCACGATCCTTGCATTTTTCTTATTTGAATAATTTGTCCGGTATGGTAAGCGTCATGTAGTAATAAATCCATTAATTTGACTTCAAAAGAATTTCTCATTAATTCCTCATCTGTCATATTACTCAATAGCTGTCTTAAACTACAACTAATATTTTCCAAACGTTCAACTACCTTCTTCCATTCATTTACATCATTCGATGGTTCAGTAAAAAAGAATGTTTGGTCACCGTCTAGATTCTGTGTCCACTCTCTACCTTCTAAATTTGCTACAATCCTCTCTTTGTAATAAAGAAGATGATTAACGTTTTCCCAAATTGATTTAGTTGCATCCCCTGATGGTCTCCAACCAGCTTGTTCAGCTGTAATTCCTACAATTGAATCTTTTAGTGGAGCAAACCAACTTTCCTTATCATATGTTTTGTCTAATACGTTTAAAAACATTTCTTTTCGATTCATAAAAATTCCCTCCTTTTTTTAAACTCTAATAATTTTAGAAATTACTTCTGTAAAGTCTCCTCATAACCATTAAACTTCATTAAAAAAGTTGGACTAAACTTGAACTAAATGATAACAATTGATTCATATAGAGGTCACCACTGTTTATTTATTCAACAAATGGCTATTTTTACCTTTTATTTTTAACTTTCTAATAACATTTGCATCTTTGGGATCAACCTTCTAGAAATTAGCCATAAATACATCTATTAAAAGAAAAAAAGAGTCACAACCATGACTCTCTAAGTAGCATTAACTTTTAACTACAATGTTAAGTACAAACATAACTATAAACACACCAGAAAGAACACTAACTTTTTGAAACTTTGTTCGTTTTTCAAACCAGTCCCATCTTTGGTACTCGGTATGAACAAGCCCAAAATGAAACATCAAATAATCAATCGTACTCATTAATAAAGCCCCTAATACAACCCAAATAATATTTGACATTCAAATTCTCCCTTTATAAAAACTATATTTAGAAATAATTTCTAAATTTTTCTTAATTGTACAATAATATTTGATTTTTGTAATTAGGGGGAATTTCACCATTCCAAGAAAATTATCACAAAAAAAACGATAAATTATCAATTTATCGTTAGCGTGTTGAAATAATACATAATCATAACATTTAATGAGTTAGTTAATGAGTTAGTTAATTAGCAAGCTGATGTAAATTACTTACTCAAAATGTTCTAACAGATCAGTATCCTCTTATTAATATCACTTGATCGTCAGCAAGATTTTTTACTATTTAAAGAATAAACCTCATATCCTCTTCCAACATCTTTTACACTATGGGAATCAGAACCATACATTAACTCTATATTTAAGGAATTCGCAATTTCAACGACATGGTTTGGTGGATATGTTTCCCCACAATACTCTTTAAATAATCCTGCAGTATTATAGTCTAAAATATAGTTTTTTTCTTTTATTAGCTTTAGTAGTTCAACTTGTTTATTTAAGATCTTTTCCGTATCTTCACATTTCAAAAATTGTTTAAATTTATTGCATAGAGTCATATGGCCGATTCTTTTTGGTTTAAACGGACCTAAATCATCAATGATTGACTGTTTTACTAAATCGTAATATGCGAGTTGAAATGCTTCTGTGCTACCATAGTAATGTACTAAACCAGAAAGAGTATCTTCAGCTTTATAATCAATACAATGCCAACCATTTTTTCCTTCCAGATAATGAACTGACAAAAGTCCTGTGTCACAATATTTACCATATTCTTTTAAAAAATCTTTAAACCATACTGATTCACTCGGTAAATAATCGTATTCAAATCCAATTTTTATACGAATTCGATCCTTATACTTGTCTCTTACTTTATACATTTCGTTAATATATTCGTCTACTTCATTTTCAGACATCGCAAGCGAAGCAACTGCTTCATTTGGCTTTAAGCAGTTTTGAAATGTTGCTGGTACTGGTGAATGCTCAGTGATATGGTATTCATCAAACCCAAGATCAATTGCTTTTTCGATCATTAATTGTACGTCATCACCACTTCCGTGCGGACAATATTGCGTATGTGTGTGGCCATCAATTTTCAAGATTTTACTTTCTCCTTTCTATTTATTAAGCAATTGTTTATCTCTTCTAGTTTTATTCCTTTTTCAACCATTAAAACAATTGTGTGATAAACTAGATCACTAATCTCATATATTAATTCTTCTGTTCCTTCATTTTTAGCTCCAATAATTACTTCGCTTGTCTCTTCACCTACTTTTTTCAAGATCTTATCAATTCCTTGATTAAATAAATAGGTAGTATAAGATCCTTCAATCGGATTCTCTTTTCGATCTCGTATCGTTTCATAGAGATTAGGCAAATAGCTTAATGATTCATTTTGAACAATATTTTTTTCTTGCATTAAAGTTAGTTTTTCGGAAAAACAACTGTAGCTTCCTGTGTGGCATGCTACTCCTACTTGTTCAACCTGTAGTAATATTGAGTCTTGATCACAATCATAAGAAATCGATTTAACATATTGAAGATTCCCCGATGTTTCTCCTTTTTTCCAAATTGACCTGCGACTTCTACTATAAAATGTGGCAAATCCAGTATCGATTGTTAGTTTAATTGATTCATTATTCATATATGCCAACATTAATACTTCTTTCGTATTAATATCTTGTACAATAGCTGGTACTAACCCTTGTTCATTAAAGCGAATTTTTTCGATATCAAAAAACATGTTTTCTCCTCCTATAGTCGAACTGGAATATTTTTTTCATTTAAATAGTCTTTTAATTCACTAATTTTGATTTCTCCAAAATGGAATACTGATGCAGCTAAAACTCCATCGACATTTGCATATTCAATCGCATCATAAAAGTGTTCTACTTTTCCTGCGCCACCAGATGCGATAACCGGAACATTAACGGCATTTGTAATTTTTTGCAGCAATCGGATATCAAAGCCTCTTTTCATACCATCTTCATCAATACTATTTAAGACGATTTCACCCGCTCCAAGTTCTACACCTTTCTTTGCCCAATCAATCGCATCCCATTCAGTCTCTTTCCGACCACCATTTATAAACACTTTATAATTGCCTACTTTATTTAACTTTACATCAATTGAAAGCACAACGCATTGCGATCCAAAACGATCAGATGCTTCCTTAATTAAATTCGGATTTAAAATTGCGGCAGAATTGATTGAGACTTTATCGGCTCCATTTCTTAATAGTTTCGTAATATCATCAATCGAACGTACTCCCCCTCCAACACTGAACGGAATACGCAATTCCTTCGCTACTTCTGAAACAAATTTCAATGATATATCTCTTTCTTCATTTGAGGCTGTAATATCATAAAATACTAACTCGTCAGCACCATTATCACTATAATATTTTCCTAGTTTTGTAGGTGAGTCAACATCTTGAATACTTGAAAACTGTTTTCCTTTCACGACTCGTCCATTACGAACGTCTAAGCACGGTATAATTCTTCTTGCAAGCATTTAAGTGCCTCCTCAACTGTAAATTTTCCTTCATATAATGCTTTACCTGAAATCGCGCCATAAATATTTAACTTACGAAGTGACTTTAGATCATTCAATGAGCTCACTCCACCTGAAGCGATAATATTTAAATTTGTTTCTTCAGTTAATCTTTTATATGCTTCTAAATTAGGTCCACTTAACATTCCGTCCTTTGATATATCAGTGTAAACGACTGTTTTCACACCGAGTTGCTCTAGCTGTTTACAAAATTCAAAGCTATCTTGATTTGTCGACTCTTCCCATCCATTTATGGCTACAAAACTGTTTTTTGCATCTACTCCTACAATAATTCGATCACTATATTTTAAAACAGCTTGTTCTAAAAGCTGTCTATTAATAATTGCAGCTGTACCTAAAATCACTTTTTCCACACCTAATTCTAACCAAAATGAAATCGAATCAAGTGATCTTATTCCTCCACCTAATTGAATGTTTAAATTCGTATTTTGAACGATTTCTTTAATAATCGAAGCATTTTTCCGTTCTCCAGTTCTTGCACCATCTAAATCAACGATATGTAATACTTTTGCACCTGCTTTTTCAAAATCTAACGCAACTTCAAGTGGTGAATTCTTATAAATTACTTTCTTATTAAAGTCTCCTTGCTCAAGGCGAACGCAATTACCGTCCTTTAAATCAATTGCTGGATATAGAATCATATAAACACATCTCCTTAAATGCTTTTAATAAATTTAGACCTGTTTCTGCACTTTTTTCAGGATGAAATTGCATTCCGTAAATATTATTGGATTTAATAATTGCTGGAATCTTTACCCCGTAATCGGAATAAGCTAAAAGCTCATCATTTGTTGAACTTATATAAAATGAGTGTACAAAATAGACATAATCGCCTTCATTTATATATTTTAATAATGCTTCCTGTTTAGTAAAATTTAACTTGTTCCAGCCCATATGTGGAACTTTTACAATGTCAGGTATACGTTTTACTTGACCTTTAATTAAGCCGAGCCCACTTGCCCCGAAATTTTCTTCACTAAATTCATATAGTAATTGCATTCCTAGACAAATTCCTAAAATCGGAGTACCGCTTTTTGCCTTTGACTTTATACAATCTACTAAACCAAGTCGATTTAATTCGTTCATCGCTGCTTCATATGCCCCAACACCTGGTAGAATAATAGAAGAAGCTTGCTCAATCACTTCAATTTCATTCGTAATGACTACAGGAAAATCAATTTCTTCACATGCTCTTTTTAATGAATCTAAATTACCAACACCATAATCAATAATAATATTCACTTATAACATTCCTTTCGTGGAAGGTAACTTAGTCGAAGTTACTTCAACTGCTTGTTTAACCGCTCTACCAAACGCTTTAAATAAAGCTTCAATTTTGTGATGATCATTTTCTCCATATAAAACTTCCATATGACAATTCATTCTAGCTTCAGAACTTAATGATTTAAAAAATTCTTTAAAATTCTGTGTATCAATCATTCCTATTCGTTCTCTTACTGTTCGATCATTATAAACAAGATACGGTCTTCCACTAAAATCGACGACAACTCTTGCTAACGTTTCATCCATTGGAATGTAGCATGAACCGTAACGATTAATGCCAATTTTTTCTTCTAAGGCAATTAATAAGGCTTTACCTAATGCGATACCAACATCTTCTGTTGTGTGATGATCATCTACTTCAAGATCACCCTCACAAAATACTTCTAAGTCTATTCCGCTATGGAATGAAAATAACGTTAACATATGATCCAAAAAACCAATTCCAGTTTGAATCGTACTTACTCCATCACCATCTAAATTTAGCTTCAATTGAATATTTGTTTCATTTGTTTGTCTTGTTATCACTGCAGTTCTCACATTGAATCCTCCTCAAATCGAATACTAATTGCTTTACCGTGACCAAATAGTCCTTCTTCCTCCGCGATCAATTCAATATGTTTTCTTGCTTCACTTAAGGCAGCCTTATTGTAATAAACAACGGATGTTTTCTTTTGAAAATCATTTACATTTAATGGCGAGGTAAATCTTGCAGTTCCGCTAGTCGGTAATGTATGATTTGTTCCAGCAAAGTAATCGCCAACCGGCTCTGGAGTATAGTCTCCTAAAAAAATAGCACCAGCATTTTTAATTTTATGAACGATCGACTCTGGATTTTTTATCATTAGTTCAAGATGTTCAGGCGCTAACTTATTAACAAGCTCAATACCTTCCTCGATTGTTTTAACGACGATAATGGCTCCAAAATTTTCGAATGAGCTTTGAATAATTTCTTTTCTAGGTTGTTCTTCTAATAAGTTAGGTATTTCTTGCTGTATTTTTTGTGCAAACTCTTCTGAATTCGTAATCACAATACTAGATGCCATTTCATCATGCTCCGCCTGTGCCATTAAATCAGCAGCAATAAATCTCGGATTGGCTGTTTCATCTGCTAATATGACAACCTCTGTTGGACCTGCAACCATATCAATTCCTACTATGCCTGAAACACTTTTCTTAGCGAGCGCCACATAAATATTGCCTGGACCAACTATTTTATCTACTTTTTCAATTGTTTCAGTTCCATACGCCAGTGCCCCGATTGCTTGTGCTCCACCAATTTTTAGCACTTTTGTAACACCAGCTAATTTGGCAGCTACTAGAATGGAAGGCTTAATTTTTCCTTCTTTATTTGGTGGCGTTACAATGACAATTTCATTCACCCCGGCTATTTTTGCAGGAATCACATTCATTAAAACTGTTGATGGGTATGCCGCTTTTCCACCTGGGATATACACACCTACTCTTTCAATCGGATTAATTAATTGTTGAACATATGAATTTTTTCCATTTATTTTATAACCATCTTGCAGTTGCTTTTCATGATATGTCTCTATATTTTTCTTAGCTTCAATTAATGCATTTATTAAGTTTTCATCAGTATGTTCTAGGGCTTCATTAAACTCATCTTCACTTACTTCAAAGCTTTTTAGTTTCACCTCATCATAAATTAAAGAATACTGACGTACAGCTTCATCACCATTTTCTTTCACATTTAATAAAATCTTTTCTACGCTTTTTGTAATCTCAACAGTAGGTAAATTCGTTCGACTTATAATACTTTCAAGTTTTTCGCTTTTTTGATTAATCGATAAAATTTCCAGCATATATGTTCCTGCCCTTCTTAATTTTTTCGATAAATTCAGTAATACGGAAATAGTTAAATCGATAACTTACACGATTTGAAATCACTCTAGCACTGATCGGGATCATTTCTTCTAAGATGACTAACCCATTTGCCTTTAAAGTACTTCCCGTTTCTACTAAGTCAACAATAATATCTGACATTCCTACAATTGGTGCTAATTCAACAGAACCGTTTAAATAGATAAGTTCAATATTTTGCCTAAACTGAAAATACTTCGAAGTAATATTTGGATATTTTGTTGCAACTCTTAACGTTTCATCACCTCGATCAATTAACGTTCCTGGAAAACCCGCTGCTGCAAAAATGCATTTTCCAAGTTCTAAATCCATCAACTCATAGACATCTTTCTCTTGTTCTAACAGAATGTCTTTTCCTACAAAACCAAGATCGCAAACACCTCGTTCAACGTATGTAGCGACATCTACAGGTTTCACTACTAAATATTTAATTTTATTTAATTCATCTTCAAAAATTAGTTTTCTAGTTTTAGAATCAATTACTTTTCGATAACCAGACTGACTTAATATTTTAATAACCTCATCTTCAAGTCTTCCTTTTGCAACCGCAACTGTTAGCCAACTCACTTTACATCCCTCATTTGACATGTTATCCAAGCATTTGTATCAATCGAAAATCCGATCGCATCAATACTGTTTTCCGAATCTTCAGACACCAGAAGGTAGCGTCCTCCACTTAAAACCTCTTTATTTAACTGATCATAATACCCTTTAAAAACAATTCCGTCATAATAATCAAATTCATTTACGATTGATAAATCAAGAAGAATATTTGGACTAATTTCTTGAAATTTGATTACCTTTTCAACAGCATTTTCCATTTCATTATTTAATACTAAGCTTCTAAGTAATGCATGAAGCTTTTCTCCCTTACCTTGTAAGCTAAATAACTGTTCAAAAACATTTCTAGCTTGAAACGGTAAATTAATTGACTGAATAAAACGTTCTAATTCATCTATGTTTTTTAAATAAATTAGCTTTTTCAATTTGTTTTTTTGCGACTCGGTTAAATTACATTCCTTAAATAATCCTTCGATAAACCCTGTATGCCCGATTTCTAAAATAAAAGGAACTTTGCTTAATAAATCAATTGCCATAATAACTACTTCTATTTCAGATGCTTCAGTAATTTGCCCTAAATTTTCAACACCAAATTGATTAATTTCTTCAAGCTCTAGCCCCATATTTCGATAGATTGTTGATTGATAAAATACTTTACATTTCTCTTCCTTTTGCGCGATTGGATAAATTTCTTTCATCAATGCACTAGTTAAATCAGGTCTTAACAAGAAAATTTGCTGTAAACGTGTTAAAACAACAACTAAGTCTTCTCTAGCTAATCTAGGGTTTCGACTTGAAAATGAATCATACTCTTCAAATAACTGAGGATGAAAAGGAATATATCCTCGCTCTAGTGCATAATCTTCCATTTTTCTTTTATATCGATAATTGACTAATGACTGCTTTAATTTCCCATCCAATTGAACATTCCCCCTTCTAGAAAAAACAAAAAGGCCATACAGGTTAAATGCCTGTATGGCCTTCTGGCACGACACAAGCACCTTTTTCGTAACACGAAGAGGGCTTGCATCTACGGTCAATTTTTGTCCATAGATTCAAACCCTGGGTGGATGATGATGTTGTAGCCCATTATTCGTGCGTGCGAAAAACATGTTCATGTCTCCTTTTTCGTTTTATTTTTATTCATCTTAATGAATTTGATATAAGTTGTCAATCCCTTTTGAAAAATAAAAATTTTGAAAGGGTTTACATTAGCTTTTTTTAATTTATTGAATAAAATGTCTTTTTTATTCTTAAAGCGATTGGTTTTGTTAAAATAAATTTTTGCTAGTGGTCATAAAACACAATTACATAATTATTTAAATTATGAAAGTTATATTATGTTAAACAAATTAAAAAAGACCTTGGAAATTAAAAATCCAATGCCTTTTTCATTTAGTTAATATTACATATTTACTAGCTTTTTAGGTCTTGTTTTCCAACTATTTTCATTGATTCTGATTCTGTATTTCGCGTAAGATAAGCAATGTGTAAACTGAAGAAAAGAGCAGGGATAAACAAGACTAACCAATAGTAAACTGTTCTAATTAATCGTCCTTCATCAACTTCGCCAATTGGATAGTATGTCCACAAATCAATTACGTAAAAAGCAGTTAATTTGATGAAAATAGCAAACGGGATTAGGGCGATGATGCGTTTTTTTTCACTCCAGTTTTGGAGAATCATAAATAAACCGAAACATAAAATGGATACTTGTAAAATCAAATCGGCGATAAAAATATCATTGTAACCATTTATAAAATAAAGCATGAAAATATTTAACGAGCAGATTGTGATCAAAGTTGTACTACTAAAAAAAACAGTCGCAATCAGAAGGCTGATCAATTTAATTTGAATAGAAATGTTATCATTTGTGATGTAAGGGAATTTTAACAATATAAAAGTTAACCCACTTAATATTATTCCGATGAAAATGTTTCGAAAGATTAGGTTTTTTTTTCGTAATTTTTGACCACCCCATAAATAAGGTGATGCAAAATAAAAGAAAGTGACAATGGTGCATAGGTTGATAAAAATATATTTAAGGAGCATTTTTGCCTCCGTTCGTTTACAATCGTAAAGTTTTATTCAATTAAAACAACAACTTTATTTTTTACATCTAGTTCATTTATAAGCGTAACAAGATTTTTTGTAAGAATTGGGATAGGCTGCAGTATTATTCATGGCCTGTAAACTGCAAAAAGGGTGAAAACCTCTCTACTTACTAGCGAACATGTAGAATATTTTCCACCCATTATGAGTACCTATTGGATTTGTGTCATTCCTTATTGGATAATTTCAAATACTCTCCAAGGTTCAATGTAATCTAAGAGTTTCAATTCATTTTCTGGTATCCGACCAACTATATTTTTACGACCATCATTTGGCATGTCCTTTAAAATAAGATGGAGTTCACCTTTATAACGACCATATTCATTATTGATAATTACGATATCACCACGTTTTAATTCATCGTTGTGATGCGGCTCAATGCTTGCATCTTTATACGAAATTCGTGACATTGTTGATCTTGCCATATATTCACTCATGTCTCCACGAACAAAATGAGGGAATTTAAAAATAATTTCTTTTTCCACATCGCTCACATTGTCATTTAAATCGATCTTGAAAGATAACTTTGATGGATTGACCTTACTAAGTGTCTTTAGTTCTTCTTCGCTAGCATACGCATTGGCTACGATTACATCATCTACTAAACCAGTTGCGAATAAGTGACGGGCGGCTACATCAATTGGAAGAAAACGATGCTCCTCTAACGTACAAAGTCCCTCATTCACTGGCCAAGGGCCAAAAGTTGAGTTATTCTGACTAGAAACAAATGCTGCAACCTTTAAACCAAGGTCTTTTACATCTTTACTGCATTTTTCAAAATGTTTGAAGCTTAATCCTGAATACATTTGCGGGTAAAAGTTATGGCAGGTAATAATATATTCTTTATTTGCTTTATAACTTAAAATATTATCTATATATTTAGTACCAATACTGGCATTAATTTCAATTTTTAGATTAAATGGGTTATAAGTCATGAATGCTTCTTTTGCACCGTCAAACCCCTCATCCAATCGAATGCCTGCTGCACCTAATTCAGCAAAGAAGCTCAAGTCCTCATAAGTGATACCCAGTTTCGAAAAAATATTGGGTGCAACATCCAAAATCACTTCCATGCCTAATGAATTCGCATGACCAATGATTTCTTTGAATTCGTCTTTGATTTCGTCTACATTTTTCCCTTCAACACTTAATAAACAAGTAAACACTCGTTTAAACCCATATTTTGCAGCTAGCGATAAATACGCCAGATCTTTTTCTTTTGAGGAGTTTTCTGGATAAATTGAGACACCTAATCTAGGCATCATATCACCTCTTTTTGACAGGATAGGTTTTCTTTTCGGATTACTTCTTCGAGATAAGCAAATTGCTTGCTCATGTTCTTTTTGCTTTTTCTAGCGAAAAATATGGAGGCTAAACTGTAATTCAAATTTTGCAGTGTTGATGAGGCTTGGTAACTCTCTTTATAGTGGATCTCGACGCCTTTTTCGGTATCAGTTAGGGTGTATGCCATTGTATTGATTCCTTTTGAATGTTCAATCGTTGCCCGATATTCTTTCGATGGAATTAGCTCATCGATATGAACTTTCACTGCTGTATCATAACCCATGCGGTTTTTGATGTTCTTTTGATAGGAAAATTCTTTCGCTAATTGTTCTTTCGAAATCGTCTGACCTGTACTCTGCTTGATGTCATGTAGAATGGAATGAAGCAATTGCTCGAATACCTCTTCTGCCCGAACTTTTAACAGTACGATTAATTCCATTATTTCGCACCTTCAAAAGCAGCTAGTTTCTTGTATAAACCAATAAACTCCTCTGCCATTATTTTGATCGTTTCTGCGCTCATCATTTGATCTTCAGCGTGAACCAATAGTAAGTTAATGTCCGTTTTTTCACCACTTGCTTCTTGTTGGATTAATTTTGCGTGATAGTGATGTCCTTTTAGAAACACATCTCGTCCTTCTTCTATTAACAAAGCAGCTTTTTCAAAATCCCCATTTTTCGCTTCAACCATCGCTTCTAAATACATGGACTTTGCAGATCCAACTGCTGAAATGATTTGAAAACAAATTAATTCGTTCTGTTCCACTTTACATTCCTCCTACTTTTTTTTAAAACAGAGAGAAAAGAATGCTTTCTTCTCTTCTCTCTGTTCGTTTTTATGAAACTTTTTCAGATTCGTGACGGTTCGCTAATTTAATGAATGGGTAATAAATGACAACCGCAATCGCTAGGTTGATAATCGCCACTAAAGCGGCTTTGATGTCTCCAGATGTCGATAAAAATGCACTTAGACCAACTGGTGTTACCCAAGGTACAACGACGTTTGTATACCCAATGAAGCCTGTTACAGTTGCTATATAAGCTGTAAGGGTTAAGACTACTGGCACGATCATGAACGGAATGATTAAAATCGGACTTAACACGACTGGTAATCCAAACATGATTGGTTCGTTTATTTGGAAGAGTGAGGCCGCTCCGCCTATTTTCGAAATTTCACGGTAATCTCGACGCTTAGAAGCGATAAAGATTGCGATAACTAGTGCTAATGTCGCACCAGCACCGCCAAGGTGAACAAATGAATCGAAGAAAACAGATGTGAAGACGTTGTGCCCACCACTTGCATTGGCTGCAACTTGTGGCAGATAAATCGCGTTTGTAATGGCACCCATCATGTTGCCACCATGTAAACCGAAGAACCATAGTACTTGTATCATTAAAACGTAGATAATTGCCGAGAATGGATTTTGTGATAAATGCATGAATGGATCGGTAATAAATTTTGTAATTAAGTCGAAGAGATTTGTTTCGACTAAGATTTTTGCTTCATTTAAGATTGAGAATAATACTGGCACAAACGCGCCAACGATAATCGCTACTAAACCAGGTATGATCGCCGCAAATGCACGTCCAACTGCTGGTGGTACATTATCTGGTAATTTTAAAGTAAGATTTTTCTTCATTAAAAAGATGAAAATTTGTGTGATGACCAATGTGACGATGATCGCTGTTAATAACGCTCCGAAGTTAAAGTATTGCCAACCAAAGTTCCCCCATGTTCCTTGTGTCGTTTTTCCATCTGCTAAGGTAATTGTTACCCCTTGAGGTGTTAATGCAAGAAAACCTGCTACAGCAACGACGGCAGCTGATAAAGGGTTTACATTATACGATTTTGCTAAACTGTATGCGACTGTAAAGACCAAAACGAGTGATAGAACCGCAAATGTTCCCCACCAGATATTCCCCATTAGTGGTTGAAGGTATTTAGTTGTAAATTGCAGATAACCACTTGTTTCTGGCTTTAAGTTAAACCATTCTGCAATCAGTGAGGCTGGTGTAAAGAAAACATTGTTTAATAAGACGGCTAATGATCCAGCCATGACTAATGGCATTAACGCGACGAATCCATCGCGAATTGCGACTAAGTGACGCTGTCCACCAATTTTAGCAGCAATTGGTACAAAGTGCTCTTCCATCCATTTTATGAAACGATTCATATAGTGAATCCTCCCTTAATTGTTTTTCTTTTTTTCGCGAAACCATTATCCTAATCGAGCAAGTGCATCGTCCAAAACTTTTTTTCCATTCATAGTGCCATAAGACATCATATCAATCACGGTTACGGGGATTTTGTGTTGAACCATTTCGTTAATTTTTCCTTCAAGGTATTTCACTTGAGGTCCAAGAAGAATAATATCTGCTTTCTCCCAAACGGATTTTGCTTCTGCTTCTGCATTTGCCCAGATATTCACATCGATTCCTTCCTTAGTTGCATAATCTTTCATTTTGTTGACAAGTAAACTCGTTGACATTCCCGCTGAACAAACTAACATGATATTAATCATCTATTTGCCTCCTAAAATTGAAGATTTTCAAATACTTTTAAATCCTTTAACAACATTAGAATGATATCGTTCTTCTTTTAATTCCCCCTCTTCTTTTCAAGTGAATTACTATACTTGAATAATAACATCCAAATAGTATTTCGGATTGTGAAATAGTGTACATTTTGTGTACAATATTAAAATTGAAAATTTAGCCAAATTCTTAAATAAAAAAGTAGCCATTTGCTGCTCGAATTTCTTATGTACACCAATTGAATTTATAAGCAAAATAAAGATGTTAATCACTGAAAATTAACCTTTCCTTGTTCAAACAACTTGCATTATAAAAAAAAGAGCGCCAAAGCAGTCGATCGTTATTCAACTAAAGCATCGTTAATTGAACAACAAACTTAGGGGCTATTGATACAACAGCACATATAATTCATATAGTTAAAACATTTATCGTTTGTTCACTCATTTCGATCACAGGTATAGAAATATATTTGATGGATATTATCTATTTGTACCCATAATGGTACAGGCATGAATAGAAAAATTGTGAACGTTTTTCTTTCAACTGTGAAACACAGTAACCGACAAAAAAGGCACACGATGACGGTGTGTCTTTTTTGTTTGCAAATATACTACAATTACTTGTCTCTAATGTGGATAGAAACTTTTTATGATACCATTCAGAAAATAAGAAGTAATTTAACTAAGTCGTCTCTAATGCGCATTGGAATAATATCAAACGCTGTCTTTATCCATTTTTACACTCCCTTATTACTATTTAGTTCTAGCTAAGAACACATTATAATCATAGGAAAATTCTTGTGAAAATCCTTACAAAATTTGGAGTAAGTATCTTTTTATTTGTTAGGTTAAATAATCCATTTTGCAAAGGACATAATATAAATATACTTCATAGAAGTTTTACTATTTTATGACGTGGATATAGTTGTCGTGTAATTACATACAAATTCATCATCCGGTTTATAAGCTAAGTAAGGTAAAGATACAATTAACATTCTATTGAAATATGTGAAAAAGCCAAACAAAAAAAGATATTCAACAGATAGAAAAAACTTGTCATAGAATAATAAAAAGAGCAGTTTAACAACACTGCTCCTTGCAATTAGATTTCATCTAAGCGTTTGCATGATTGTTAGTAGATAATCAGTAAAAAACTTCTTTGGTAATCAAAATGAAACGAATGGATATGATAAGGTTGCTTCTGTCCTCCTATACGTTAATTCATCTCAACTCCACTTTCTAATTTTTATCAATATTTTGATAATATTTATATGACTGAACTAACGAAATTTATCCTAGAAGGAGTGTAAAAAATGATGCTTAAGTGTGAATGGATTGAATTTATGTATGAAAATGATCCGCTGACTGAAGAGGAGTTTGAAGAAATGATGGGTGAAACTTTTCAGGCTATGATGGTAGATGAAAATAATTTCCCCCAGTATATATGGACAGCTAATCATGTCGTGATTGTCACCAAGAGAGTTAGACATGTGGAAGACGTTGAGTTCAAAAAAATTCCAAGAAATCCAGCTTGTGAATAAAAAAAGCAGATGGTTATTATGCCATCTGCTTTTTCATTTAAAATCCTCTATATGCATTTAAATAGACTTCTTCAAGCTCCTTCACAAGCGGTAAACGCGGATTTGCTGTTGTACATTGGTCCTCGAAAGCTTTATCCGCTAAATACGAAACCTTTTCTAAGAACTCATTTTCATCAATTCCTTGACCACGAATACTCATTTCAATTCCTAATTCTTTTCCTAATTTTACGATTGCCTTGATTAAGCTATCCACGCCTTCTTCCGTTGTTGATGCTGGTAGCCCTAGCATACGAGCAATCTCAGCATAACGTTGGTCAGCGATGAAAAACTTATATTTAGGGAACGACACAAACTTAGTTGGTTTTTGCGAATTATAACGGATCACATGTGGCATTAAAATAGTATTCGCACGTCCATGTGGAATATGGAACTCTGCTCCAATTTTGTGTGCCAAACTATGATTAATTCCAAGGAAGGCATTGGCAAATGCCATACCCGCAATAGCTGAAGCATTATGCATTTTTTCACGAGCTTCAAGATCACTACCATCATGGTATGCTCTTGGTAAGTAAGTGAATACCATTTTGATTGCTTGCATTGCAAGACCATCGGTATAATCGTTCGCTAATACACTTACATACGCTTCAATCGCATGAGTTAATACGTCCATACCTGTATCAGCCGTGATCGATTTTGGTATAGTTGCGACGAATTGCGGATCAATTATTGCAACGTCCGGTGTTAACTCATAATCAGCTAATGGGTATTTTACGTTTTTCGCTTTATCGGTAATAACCGTAAATGGTGTTACTTCTGAACCAGTTCCTGAAGTGGTTGGAATAGCAACGAATTTCGCTTTGCGACCCAAGTGAGGATACTTGTAAGCGCGCTTACGAATATCTAAGAACTTCAATTTTGGTCCTTCTAAATCAGTTTCTGGATACTCATAGAATAGCCACATTCCTTTTGCAGCGTCCATTGCGGAACCACCACCAAAAGCAATAATCGTATCTGGTTCAAATGACCGCATACGTTCTGCACCTTTGTATACCGTTAAGTCTGATGGATCAGGTTCAACATCGGAGAAAATCTCAATCTGAATATTTTCCCCTTGTTTTTCTAAATGGTATTTGATGACATCAACATAACCAAGTTTTACCATTGCTGCGTCAGTAACAATAAACGCTTTCTTAATACCTTGCATCACTTCTAAGTATTGAGTTGAATACTTTTCAAAATAAATTTTAGGCGGTATTTTGAACCATTGCATATTCGTATTTCTTCTTCCTAATTTTTTGAAATTCAATAGATGAGTTGAAGTCACGTTGGCGGAAACTGAGTTCTTACCATATGAGCCACAGCCTAATGTAAGGGATGGAATAAACGCATTGTAAATATCTCCAATTCCACCATGAGTAGAAGGTGAATTAAAAATAATACGATACGCTCTCATCCGTAGCCCGAATTCTTTTTGAATTTCTTCGTCACCTGTATGGATAACAGCAGAATGACCTAGACCACCGAAATGTAAGATCTCGTCACACGTTTTAATGCCTTCGTCTTTGCCTTTTACTTTAATCGCTGCAAGCACTGGACTTAATTTTTCACGCGTTAACGGTTCACCAACTCGTTCACATTCAACAATCAATATTTTTGTATCTTGCGGAACATCGATACCAGCTTTTTTTGCGATTTCATAAGGTGATTTACCAACAATATCTGCATTAACCGCACATGTATTTTCATTAATCACAAGACCTTCTAATTTCTTCTTCTCTTCTGAGTTTGCGAAATAACACTTATTATCAATTAACTCTTGTTTTACTTCGTCGTAAATAGATTCGTCAACTACAATGGATTGTTCTGAAGCACAAATCATCCCATTATCAAACGTTTTTGAAAGCATTAAATCATTACATGCTTGTTTAATATTTGCTGTTTTTTCAATATAACAAGGAACGTTACCAGGACCAACACCTAACGCTGGTTTTCCTGTACTGTATGCTGACTTCACCATTCCAGAACCACCAGTTGCTAAAACTAATGAAACTCCTTCATGGTTCATCAACTGCTTAGTTGCTTCAATTGAAGGTACTTTAATCCATTGGATACAGTCTTCTGGTGCACCTGCAACTACTGCAGCTTCTAAAAGGATGCGAGCTGCTTCTAAACTACAGTTTTGAGCAGATGGATGAAACGCAAAAATAATTGGATTTCTTGTTTTAATTGAAATAATCGATTTAAACATTGTTGTTGATGTTGGATTCGTTGTTGGTGTTACACCCGCGATTACCCCAACTGGTTCTGCAATCTCAATAATCCCTGCTTGTTTATCTTCTCGAACGACACCAACGGTTTTGTTATCCTTGATGCTATTCCATATATATTCAGTTGCAAAAATATTTTTAATAATTTTATCCTCATATACACCTCGGCCAGTTTCTTCAACCGCCATTTTTGCTAGTCGCATATGATTATCTAATCCTGCTAGAACCATTGCATGACAAATTTTATCAACTTGCTCTTGTGTGTAACTTTCGAATTTAGCTAAAGCTTGTTGGCCTTTTTCAACCATTTCATTGATTGTTTGAGTAACTTCTGAAGTATCCGCTGTTACTTGTTTTTTATCAACTGCCATGATGTACCCCCTAAAAAAATCACTTAATTTAACCCCTTTTTTCGCACGGGTAATTTTATTATGTGAAAATAAAAAGGTTTCATTATTGAGAAATTTTGTTATTACATCTTTATTGAAAAATGTGCAAACTATCAAAGGTAGTTTGAATTCAATACATAAGAGGTGGGATTATTGGAACAATGGCAAGGTTTTAAGGAAGGTTCATGGACAAGAAAGGTCAATGTACGTGAATTTATCAATTTAAATTATATAGAATACAAAGGAAATGACGAATTTTTATCAGCACCTACAGAAGCAACAAATACGTTATGGGCACAAGTCATGGAACTAACAAAGCAAGAAAGAGAACGAGGCGGAATGTATGATATGGATACGAAAACGGTATCCACGATCACATCACATGGAGCTGGTTATTTAAATAAGGAACTTGAAAAAGTGGTTGGTGTTCAAACCGACGAACCATTTAAACGTTCCATGCAACCATTTGGTGGAATACGTATGGCAAAAGCCGCATGTGAAGCATATGGATACGAACTCGATCCTGAAATACAACAAATCTTTACAGACTACCGAAAAACACACAATCAAGGTGTGTTCGATGCGTACACAAAAGAAATGGTTATGGCTCGAAAAACGGGTATTATTACAGGACTTCCTGATGCCTATGGACGCGGACGAATTATTGGGGACTACCGACGTGTCGCTTTATACGGCATTGATTTCTTAATGGCTGAAAAATTAAAAGAGTTTCACAATACAAGCAATGTCATGTCAGAAGATACAATCCGATTACGTGAAGAAATGTCCGAACAGTACCGAGCATTAAACGAGTTAAAAGAACTTGGAACCATTTATGGATTTGATTTATCACGACCTGCAGCCAATACACAAGAAGCATTTCAATGGTTGTACCTAGCATATCTTGCAGCGATTAAAGAGCAAAATGGAGCGGCTATGAGCATAGGACGTATCTCTACCTTCTTAGATATTTATGTAGAGCGTGATTTACAGAAAAAGACTATTACAGAGGAAGAAATTCAAGAAATCGTTGACCATTTTGTCATGAAACTTCGTATTGTAAAGTTTGCTAGAACACCTGACTACAACGAATTATTTAGTGGTGATCCAACTTGGGTAACTGAATCAATTGGTGGCATGTCGAACGATGGAAGATCACTTGTCACCAAAACGTCTTTCCGTTTCTTGCATACCCTAGATAATTTAGGTCCAGCTCCAGAACCAAACTTAACCGTTCTATGGTCACCGCAACTACCGGAGAACTTTAAACGATTCTGTTCAAAAACGTCAATTAATACGAGCTCGATTCAGTATGAGAATGATGATATTATGCGACCTGAATATGGCGACGATTATGGGATTGCTTGTTGCGTTTCCGCAATGGAAATAGGGAAGCAAATGCAGTTCTTTGGTGCGAGGGCAAATCTTGCAAAAGCACTCTTATATGCAATCAATGGGTGTGTTGATGAAAAATTAAAGATACAGGCAGGGCCACAATTCCAACCGATTACCTCAGATATTTTAAATTATAATGAGGTCATGCAAAAGTTTAATAACGTAATGGACTGGCTTGCAGGCCTTTACATTAACACACTAAATGTCATTCATTACATGCACGACAAGTACAGTTATGAACGCATTGAGATGGCGTTACACGATACCAAAATTTTACGTACAATGGCGACTGGTATTGCAGGATTAAGTGTAGTAACTGATTCATTAAGTGCGATTAAGTATGGCCAAGTGAAAGTAATCCGTGATGAGAATGGTCTAGCAGTTGATTTCGAAACAACTGGTGAGTATCCGAAATACGGTAACAATGATGATCGAGTAGATAGTATCGCAGTAGAGCTTGTGGAAACATTTATGCAGAAGTTACGTAAACATCCAACGTATCGTAATTCACTTCATACGTTATCTGTTCTCACGATTACGTCGAATGTTGTTTATGGTAAGAAAACAGGTAATACACCAGATACTCGACGAGCAGGTGAACCATTTGCACCTGGAGCGAATCCAATGCATGGTCGAGATGTAAAAGGGACTCTCGCTTCACTTGCATCTGTTGCTAAACTTCCATATGCTGACGCAATGGATGGAATCTCTAATACGTTCTCAATTGTTCCAAAAGCACTAGGGAAAGAAAAAGATGACCAAATCGGCAACCTCGTGTCCATTTTAGATGGATATGCAATCAAATCTGGTCACCATTTAAATGTAAACGTATTGAATCGAGAAACATTAATGAAGGCGATGGAACATCCTGAAGAGTATCCTCAATTAACCATTCGTGTATCGGGTTATGCCGTAAACTTTATTAAGTTAACGAAAGAGCAACAGCTCGATGTTATTAACCGAACATTCCACGAATCATTATAAAAGGAGGAGTACTAGTGGAAGGAAACATTCACTCAATTGAAAGCTTGGGCACTGTTGATGGCCCAGGAATACGGTATGTTGTATTTACACAAGGTTGCCTTCTACGCTGTCAATTTTGCCATAATGCAGATACTTGGGAGATTGGTACAGGGAAAAAAGTATCCGTTTCTGAAATCATGAAAGAATTGGAAAGCTATTTACCTTTTATTCAACCGTCTGGTGGTGGCATAACAGTAAGTGGTGGAGAGCCCCTGCTACAAATGCCGTTTTTGATTGAATTATTTAAAGAGTGTAAAAAGAAAGGGATTCATACGACAATAGACTCTTCCGGCGGATCTTTTAATGCAGAGTCAAAAACGTATATGAATAACCTAGATGAACTATTAGGTTATACAGATCTTATCTTATTGGACTTAAAGCACATTAATCGCAAAAAACATATTAAATTAACAGGGATGCCAAACGATCACATAATCGATTTTGCTCAGCTGTTATCTGAACGACAAATACCTGTATGGATCCGTCATGTTTTGATTCCGACAGTAACAGATGATGAAGAAGATTTAACAAAGCTAGGCGAATTTATTGGCACACTTATAAACGTAGATCGAGTTGAAATCCTTCCGTATCATAAGCTAGGGGTTTATAAATGGAAGGAACTTGGACTTGAATATCCATTAGAAGGGATCGAAACGCCAACTGATGAAGAAGTCGAATATGCTTTGAAAAAAATAACTGCACATTATAAAAAACGAAACGTTACTGTCATTTAAACAATTAAACGTAACTAAGATGAGCTTTATGAACATTTTAGTTGCGTTTTTGAACTGTTAAATTTTACTTATAAATCAATAATGTTTCAATTGCAGTAACTAATTTTGCATCATCTTTGTTTGTCTTCCCTACTACAACCTAGTCCATGGTTCATCGCCTGTAATTCTATCAATTATATTTTCTGCTTCCCAAACAGCTGCTATTTCTAATCCTTGACAGTCAGCTTTATTGACTTTACTAATTTCTCCTTTATGGTAAATTGAGTATTCGCCTGAGATACTGTCAATTATACAATATGGAGGAGGCCATTCTTCTTATTCATCTTTAAACGGACGATAATCAACTATTGGCCAATCACCTGAAGTTAATACATCGTTATATACACCAACTATAAATTGATAATCTTCTATTTTTGGCATGTCTACAATATTCTCACCAATATGAACGTATATGCCAATTGAAGCATCTCTAAATGTACGACAGAAAGCAAAATGACCATTAGGTAAAGGTATCGCATGAGAATTACCTATTTTTCGTCTAGTTCGTTTAACCATATGCGTACTCCTTTTTAGGCACTCTCCAAATCACATTTTTAAAACATCAACATACTGTTTAGCTTCTAAAAATGAAAGGTCTAAACCAGTTCTAACTTCTCTAATTGCTTGAATTTCTTTTCCTTCTCTTAAAAGTTTACGCAATTCATCATTAATTGGATGTTCTGGTACTTCAACTACTTTGGCAATCTGATCTAAAGTAATCTTTATGTTTTTCATTCGATTCTCTAGTTTGTTAAGTTTATCAATAATCGTTGTAATAAGTACAAAAACAATGACTAACAGTAAGCCAAAAAACATATATTCCATCCTAATCACCTACCAATATTTCTATTTATAATAGTTAACTTTATTGAATATCATTAAATATTTTTTCAAAGAGCTCTAATGGAATAGTAAACTTAGTTGTTTTATCATTCTTCCAATAAGTAATAATTTCAAATAGATTCCCTTTCTTCTCAACTTCCAGTAAAGCATTCTCCCCTTTATCTCTTACTGAGACAAAACGATTACCATTTTTCCTCTCTTTTTGTTTGTATTCGAAATTAAAATTTTGTATGTTCATTTTTATCCCCGCTCCTTTTTAATACATATTGAATAAGTAAATTTTACCATATATTGGAATTAAATTGATTTTTTATTGATTGTGCCAATTAAAATGTTGATTTTGGATCTCAAAAAACTGCCTATACATATGTAACCAAAAAGTGCCTATAGAACATACAAGTTACTATCGCACTTTAAAGTACGTTCTTTTTTTCTTTAAAAATTTATTACATAATAGCAACTGTAGAGAATAGTTTCCTTAGATGACATCGTTAATCACTATTACTACTCACTAACAACATCATTTAAATTTACTTCATGCTACATGAAGATTTATATATAGGAGGATTTATATGAAAGAGAAAAACATATTTAAAGGAAAACTAGGTTTTGGAACTGCTCCACTAGGAAATATGTTCCGTAACATCCCTGATGAAGAAGCCTTCGCAACTGTTGTAGCAGCTTGGGATCATGGCATTCGTTACTTTGATACAGCCCCACTCTATGGTGCAGGTCTAGCAGAATTGCGCCTTGGGGAAGTATTATCAAGATACAATCGTGATGAATATGTTTTAAGTACAAAAGTTGGACGTTTAATTCTTGATGAACTTGAAGACGTTTCTGAACGAGATTTAGGTGAAAAAGGTGGAGTTTTTGAATTTGGACGTAAGAATAAGATTGTGAATGATTATAGTGCTGACGCAACTTTACGTTCAATCGAACAAAGTTTAAATCTTTTGAAAACTGATCATTTAGACATTGTCTATGTTCATGATATTGCACAAGATTTTTATGGCGACGAGTGGATCGCTCAGTTTGAAATTGCACGTACTGGTGCTTTCCGTGTACTTTCTCAATTACGAGACGAAGGTGTTATTAAATCTTGGGGACTTGGTGTAAATAAAGTAGAACCAATCGAAATCGCATTAGAATTAGGTGAATACAAACCTGATGTTAGCTTATTAGCTGGTCGTTATACACTTTTAGATCATGATCGTGCGCTTCAACGATTAATGCCCGAAGCTGCTAAACAAAATGTTGATATTATCGTTGGTGGTCCTTATAGCTCAGGTATTCTAGCTGGTGGAACTCACTTCGAATATCAAAAAGCATCACCTGAAATTATCGCGAAAGTTGAGAAAATCAAAGGAATTGCTAAGAGACATGGTATCAGTGTGAAAGCTGCAGCTCTGCAATTTTCAATATCAAATCCAGCAGTTGCAACAATCATTCCTGGTGCAAGTAAACCAGAGCGAATTGCCGAAGACCAAGCTGCATTAAATGAAGTAATTCCAGCTGCATTCTGGCAAGAAATGAGAGAACAAAAACTAGTTGCAGAAAATGCACCATTACCAATAGACATTAAATAATAACTTTATTAAAGGAGCTAATAAAATGGCTAACACAATCGTTACAATGGAAATTCCTGCAAATCCTAAAAAAAGTATGGCAATTAATTGGCGGTTTCAACTCGCTACCAGATTGGTTACCATATATCCCAAATAGTGAATTATTAGAAGGTGGACGAGTTCGTAGTTTGGCAAATCCGGATGGAGATGCGATTGTTGAACGTCTTGAAGCATTCAATGATAAAGTGCGTTTTTATACGTATTCAATAATGAAAGCACCATTCCCTATTACAAACTATCAATCGACAATACGAGTTCAAGAGCATCCCGATCATAATAAATCAATTGTTGAGTGGTCTGGCAGTTTTACTCCAGTGGATGTAACTGATGAAGAAGTTATCAATCTATTCAATGGGATTTATAAAGATGGATTGGAAGCATTAAGACAAGCATTTCAAGTTTTAGCAGTGTAATAGTTAATAAAAAAATCAAGAGGAATACTTATTCCCTTTGATTTTTTCTTTTAAAGTTTTTAAAAATTAAGCATAGGAATACTTCTTAAAATTATTAAATCTTAAGCTTATTGTTTTTTTCGTTGTTTTTTATTTTGTTCTACAAATAAGTGATATTTTTGAAATTCTTCTTCAAGTTGATCTAGTAGTCTTCCATTTCCTCTTATTATTTACTCTCTATAACTAGAGTCCAACTAAAGTAATCTATCGTTTTATTTGGCTCCTAGCCATAAAACAACAGATGGACCGGTTTTAATGAATTATAATAGCCTCCATGTAAATAACCACTTTGGCTATATATTGGATATCCTTGAACATATCCACTGCTCTGCCATGTGCCTATACCTGACCCACCACATCCGCAGCTTGGACCTGGAGAACGACTCCCCATGATTCAACTATTTGATGTGCCGTCCGTGAATCTTATCTTTTACCCATCAGATAGGAAATAGCTGCAACTTCCATAATTGCATGAGGATTCGGGCTTCTCTTTAGCCATACTGTACCCATGGTTGAACCTGAGACAAAGTTTCTTTTTTGAGATTGTTGCTTACGATAAACAACATTAAATCCCTTCAAAAATATAATAACTACAATCATCCAACTCCATTTTTCTTCAACTCACGCATGCATTAGTTGTACAAAAAGTTGTTGTAAACTAGTTTCCGTTTTTTACCGATAAGAGTTTTTATGTAACTAGCTTTATACCCAAAAATTAATAATAAAAAACTCTTCCCTATTTCGTAAAGGAAGAGCTTTGAAATTTTTAATTGGTTGAAATTCCGCGAGCTCCCCAAATTGAATCAATTTGAGCTCCGTGCGACCCGCCGTAGAGCAGTACATCAGCTTGTTTAATAGCTCTAGCTCCATCTCTGAATGTTGCATTTGGAGTCAAAGAGAAGTGAGACTGCAAGATGATCTTGGTTGCAATATCCCGCCCAAACGCTTTCGCCATGTCATACTCCCCTTGAGACCAGATTTCACCATCCGCATGCACTTCCCCTGCCCAATCACGAGGATACACTTTATTATTGTCTAGTCGACGTAGGCAAGGAGGATTGCTTGAAGAATAGGAAGTAGCATCCCATTCGCCGATGCATCCTTTACCATATCCATTTGTTGACAGAGAATCTTCATAAGTAGCACCTAGGAAATCCCCGAAGCCCTCTCCCATTGCACCTCCCTCAACAGAATTACCAAAGCCAGGCACTTGGTTATCTTGGATTGAGTGTCCATATTCATGTGCGACAATTCCTGCATCCTCAGCATCATCCACTCCGCCAGATCCAAACGTCAACTCTTTCGTGGATGGAGAGTAGAAAGAGTTATCCTGAGTATAAGTATTTACATTGGCTTTAATCGAACGATTATTAATATTCTGAAAACCTATTGACTGGATATAACGTTGTAATGTGTCAATATGATAATATGTGTTCACATCCTCGAAACTATCATTTGATCGGGTATAATTGAACGTATTCGATGATGAGAAGGTTTTTGCTTTCGAGTATATGTTTACATAGCTACCTTTTAAGTAGCCAGATCCATCAAGTCCTAATAGACTGACTGCTTTTAATTGATTGTTCAGAGCAGTGGAGTCTGCATCTCTTTTATCTGTGAGACCTGTGATAGAGCCTTGCGATGCCACTGGATTGGGCATGAATACTTGTCCTGTTCCAGTAGCACGTTGGTTTAGGTTTCTTTTCTTTAATAGTTTTCCATTTTCAGCATGAATGTACGTTTCCCAAGCACCAAACGGCTCGTCCGTATGTACAACAACGCGATAGATCGGAATAGCTACACCATCTTCAATTATATAACCAAATTCTTTAGAGTTTTTTGCCCAATTGCCCTTGTCTTTTGCACCGATGTTTTTAATCGCTTTTGATTCTGCATCCTCTTTAGACATTTTATTTTTTATTTTTTCAACTGATTTGTACGGGGCATAATCGGAAACAACAAGCAGAATTTTACCTGATTGATTCAAAGTAACCGTAAGTTGATTAGAAAATACTGGTGCTCCCTCTATTGTTTGCTGATAGCGGACATAAGAACCTTTTTCTGAATTAATTACTGCTTCAACATTCAAATCGGAGAGGTCCTCTTTTAGGTTATACTTGTAAGCGTGTTCCTTTAGATACTGATTCGCAACTGTTCTGGCATCGGATGTTTCGATTACTGCTGCTTGTGTGTGTGCGCCCCTTTCTGCCATGACGGTTGGAACCGTCATCGTTAATAAAATAGATGTGGCTGCGATAATACTCCTGCGTTTCTTCATTGCTTTTCCTCCCATTCTTCTAACAAATTTTTAATGTTCAGAATTATTTTATAATTCATTCCTCGAATTGACAATATTTACTTTTTTTTAAATTACGTCAAGTTTCGCAGACTGAAATGGGCAAATACACCTTGATATAACTTGGAAGTCCTGCAATCTATTCCCGTAAATAATCATGAGAGTTGGACGATAGCCAAAATGGGGTTGAAAAGAGGATTGGCCCCAACGAGCACGTAAGGGTACCATACGTCAGCATAGAGATATTTTCGCTCCTAAAGATGTTTAACAATTTCTTGAAACATCTTCCTATGAATCTAGGTAAAAAGCAAAAAAAAAGGAATGGAAACAGAATAAATTCTTCTGTAATTTCCATCCTTTTTTGCACAACAAATATCTTCTTTTACTTAACAACAATTAATTTGTTGTTCAACTAACGCACGCGTTAGTTGCATAAGAACGTTTAAGCAATGACTAATAGCTGTCCTCATCCTTTGAGGAATTTAAAAAGACCGTGCAAGACGGAATCCAAGGTCTTCTATGCAAAATGACGGATGGCTACGACGACGACATGAAGCACCACAACCTCTTGCTACCTCTGCCCAGCTACCACCTCGAAAAATTCGGTAGGACCCATAGACCTGTTCATCATATAAATCCCAACACCACTCCCAAACATTTCCTAACATATCATACAGACCCCATGCATTCGGTTCCTTTCTTCCTACTTCATGTATTTTATCTCCAGAATTTTCATTGTACCAGGCAATTTTATCAAGTTCACCGTATCTATAACCAGTGGTCCCTGCTTTACACGCATATTGCCACTCTGCTTCTGTAGGAAGTCTATAGCCATCTGATTCCCAATCACAAAATATGTTTTCACCATCATTACTTATTGAATAACACTCTTTCAGTCCTGCTTTCTGTGAAAGTAGATTACAAAAAGAAATGGCATCATTCCAAGAAATATTCACAACTGGTTTTAGATCTCTGACAAAAGTATTAAGTGATGTATTTGTTATAGTATTGTATATACCCATAGTTACAGGATACTGGGCAAGTAGAAATGGTCTTATTTCAGTTTTCCATTTACTTTTTATTCTATCGTCTCTTAATTCTATATTTCCTCCTGGAATTTTTACCATTTGATAGTCAATGTAACTCTTAATTTCATTTGACACTCTGTCTTCCTCCTAATGATCATGATTTATTAAAAATCACCTCGTTAAGAATTATAAGAACAATTCAAAAATTACGTTGGTTTTTTGTAGATTAAAATCCGTTAGTAAAATAAAAAAGTCTGCAAATCAGCATATTCGTTATACAACAAACATATGCGTTAGTTGGTTAAGAATTATATTATTTCATCAAGAATATCGGTAAGATTTTCCTCTGAAATTACTCTTAAACCGTTTCTTTTAAGTAATGCTGTTGTGACACCATTTCCAACAACTTTCTTACCTTTAAATTCACCATTATAAATCATGGCACTTCCACAGGATGGACTGTACTCCTTAAGAACAATTATAGTTGCATTAACTTCTTGAGCTTTCCTTAGTGTATGGTAAGCCCCTTTTATGTAAAGTTCTGTTACGTCTCTACCCGATTTCTCAACTACTTTTGCTTTCCCATCAAGAACATCTTCTCCGTCACCACCTACTATTTCTGCAGGCTCTCTTGGTGTTAAAAAATCTCCAAGTAATTCAGGACATACAGTAATAGCTCTATTTTCTTGTATCAATTTTTGAATCCTATTATCTAAACTATGGGAACCGTTGTATCTTACCTCTAAACCAGCTAAACAAGAACTAACTAAAATCAATGATTCCACCCCATTTTAAATAAATACTTTTTAATGTTGTTGGTATAACTTTATAATTACTAAAACAAAAAAAGTCCATTAGTTGGATATCAATCTATTGTTTTTGTACCTTTTATATCATTACTTATCTTTTCAAAACAAATGTTAACTGTACGTTCATTTGAACGAGTTCGATGCATTGTGTTAGCTGGAATCCTAAAGATTTCTCCTGGTTTTAAAGAGATGGTTTCATCGTTTTCTAAGTCAATAAAAAGTTCGCCTTCTAATACATAAAATTATTCATCACAATCCTCGTGTTTATGCCAGTGAAAATCACCATTTATTACAGCTATTCTTAGTGCGTGATCATTTACTTCACTTACGATGAAATTTGTATATTCCATTTGATCCTGTGTCAATATTAGCAGGTTAATTACTTCTAGTTGTCCTTTATTTTGCATAATCTATCTCCTTTAATATTAGTAAATTCTAAATTAAATGAACAAATTAACTTTACCACATTTTGGAATTACCAACACTTTCCTTTAACTATTCTGTCATTTACAAATAAAAAATCTGCAATTAAGGAGCTTTGATATGCAACTAACGCATTGCGTTCGTATTATAAGGTCAACCAGTTAAAATTTCTGGTTGACCATTTTTTATATGGTCTTATGATTAAGTAGTCGGGGCAGAACGAGGCACTCGTGGGGCTTAGACCCCGTCAACTAAACAGTTCACCCCCTACTTATAGAAACATGCTTTGGGCTGGTTGGGACAAAGATCCCGCATAACAAGCGAACCTATGACACTATAAGGGAGTTTTAGGAGGAGATAGTTTATGAATCCAGTAGTTGGTCTGGATGTCGCAAAAGGAGAAAGTCAAATACAAGCTTTTTTAGATAGAAAGACTCCTTTTAAAAGAAGTTTTAAGATTTTACATACAGTTGAAGGATTTGAACAGCTACTTCAATTCTTAAAGAGTATCGAAGAAATAGCGAACACAAAACCAGTATTGAATAATGGAATCAACAGGGCATTACCATTCTCCAGTTATGCAGTTCTTAGATAGCCTAAATTATATTTACATCGTTATTAATCCATTAATCTCTTATCGTGCTAAAAGCTCGAGTTTAAGAAAAGTAAAGACTGATGTCTTCGATGCGTACCACCTCTGCGAGCTGTATTACAAAGAAGAGTTAGAGCCACATAAAAAACGTGGTGCACAGTTACTGAACCTACGAAATTTAACGAGACAGCACGAGCATTTAACGGGAATTAGTTCACAGGCAAAACTACATTTTTTAGCGATTTTAGATCAAGTGTTTCCTGAATATCGAGGTGTATTTGGAGATTTGTATTCTAATGTTTCGCTCTTAACTTTACTAGAGTTTCCCTCATCTGAGGCTGTGTTACAAGCAGGTGAAGAACAGCTAGCTAAACGAATCGCATCTTTATGTACTAGTCGTTCTAAACAATGGGCAAACGAAAGAGCTAAGCTTTTAATAATTGCGGCTGAAAAAAATCCGTTTCAAGTAAATCTTTATAGAAGCCTTATTATTTCGCTTGAAATGCATATTAAAATGGTTCTTCAATACAAAGAACATCTATCCAATTTAAAATCAGAGATAGATGTCCTCGTAAAAGAAATTGAAGAATATACTATCAACCAATCGATTACAGGTATCGGAAAAAAATCGCGGCAACGATTATCTCTGAAATTGGTGAAATTGATCGGTTTGATAATCCTAAAAAACTTGTGGCTTTCACTGGAGTTGATCCAAGTGTCTTTGAATCTGGTAAATTCACAGCCAGTAGAAACCGAATTACAAAACGTGGTTCGAGTCGCTTGAGACATGCGCTATTCATGGCTGTTCGGTGTGCAATTCGTGATAATCGTAAGAGTAAGACAACAGACGAAATTATCCCAAGAAATAAACGAATGCGACAATTTTACGATTAAAAGCGCCAGGAAGGAAAAACATTTAGAGTAACAGTTATTGCTTGTGTAAACAAACTATTACATTGGATTTATGCCCTGTTAAAAAGCAAAACCAATTTCCAAGATCTAGCTTAAAATCTGAACCAACTTCAATTATCATAATCTTCCAATTTTGAATAAGTGGAAGATTATTTGGCATGTCAAAAATAGTATAACATGAGTCACAAAATTTTTTTATTGAAAATTATTGACAAACTATTAGCTGGTTTAGTTACATAAGGTATTTACTTTTTACCCGATGAAAAACCGTCAAATAATCGTCCTCCAAAGGGTTGCAATATATTCTCTACTAATTGAATAACTTGATTTTTATCACTGGTCTTATAAAAATTATCAAAAGCCTCTACAAAATGATTTGCAAATTCTTCATCATAATGTCTTAATGAACGAACTACCCATTTCGATGTACCAATCCATTTACAGTTTGTTCTCAATAGGAATTCGCTTACCAGTTCAGCAAGTGTATTAGCAATAAATATTTCTTCTGCTCTATTAGAGCAACCAATAAAATCGTCCAATGCATCCGTAATAAAATATCGTTTTGTTATTATCGTTTCTTCTGACCATTCTTCTGGTCCCTTATCTAATATCTTATTAGCATCTTTTTTTATAGAGTCAATTATTCCATCATCTTTTAGGATTATTCCTTCTGAAACCATTCTTTGCAAAGAAGGTGTCGCTCTTTTAAAATCAATTTCAAAAAACCTCTTATAAGAAGTTAGGTTATGTACAAATACCTCGATAGCCCAACCAAAATCTATAAATGACTCTCTATAAGCTGAAGTTAGATTTCTATCAAAAATAATAATATCAAGATCAGATGTTTTTGTTCCCTCACCTCGTACTACACTTCCAGCTAATAAAGCTCCTTGACAGTTTGGAAAATACTTTTTAATAAACTGATGTGCTGTATCGATTGGGTTTAATTTATTCAAATCTCCCATTACATTCACCCCTGAATAACAACTTTCTTAAGTTTGATTATTTCTATATTAAACAAAAAATTCCTTTATAAAGTTCCGTTCTTTATTGAACTATTCTGCCATTTTCTTCAATAAAAAAACGAGCCATTTTTGTGACTCGTGATCTTCAACTATCGCATGCGTTCGACAACGTAGTAACAAGAACTTCCAATTTCAAACCATCTTTTCTTAAGATTCAATATTTAAATCTTTAACTTTAACAAAACCAAATCAATTTACTCTTGGAAAAATTCATTTTATGTAATCCTTCCACCTATTTAGTAAATTTAGCCCTAAGTAAATATACAACTTTATAGTCTTTTATTTCCTTAATATGGTTATTCACATCTCTATAAAAATCATCAGTAAGTGAATTCATATGATTTCCATTTTTATAACAAATAAAGCTAGCTAAAACTATATTATTTTTAAACGGATTGTTTACTATATGGGGGCCTCTCCAAGTACAAACGCCTTCTAATTCATCATTAATAATTGTTCGGTTGCTTTCACGACCATTAATACCAAGAATAAATACAGATTGATTTTGATTATTAAGTGTTTTAGATGTTGCAAAGATAATTGTACCATCATCTTTAATTTCAGAAGTAATGTGATTTATCTTTTTTCCGACTAATTTACCAAATTCATATTTTTCAACCCAAACAGATAATTGTTTGTAACTACTTTCAACATTGAAGTCATAAACAAAAGAAACATCCGATGTTGTTGAAAGTATTTCCGATTCTCTATTTGTCAAATTAGCTTCAGAAATAGTATTTTGATCATTAGTACATGCACTCAAAGAAAATACTAGAAAAATTAATATTGTTGTGAATATAATCTTTTTCATTATTTCCTCCCAACTCGCACTCTCTTATTACTCCTTATTCTACATATTTATATTCTACTTAAAGTACTTAATACCTTGTTCAACTAATCTGACATTTAGCCACCCATGCTGCGCAAGCGCTGCACCACAGCGAATGAAAATTAATTGGATTTGTCAATACTGATACTGACTTTATCCAGTCAACTGTAATCACTAGACTTTTTAGTTAAGCTCTCCTCTTTTTTTTAACGATTGAGCAGGGTTTTCTTAAGTATTGTCATTTTGTTAAATCAGAACTAACTTATTTTCATGGTAGTTCAACAAGCTCGCATATTACATTCCTGTTTAGCGACTTTTAATAAAGCTTGTCTTCACCCCATTTCCGTTATATAAAGATAAAACAAAAAAATCGTCATTCTTAAAAATGACGATTTTCCAATTAATTAGATTGTAGAAGTATTTTTCGTTAATGCCGGCTTTAAATGTAAGATTAGTCCTTCATTTTCAGCAGCAGTTCCGATTGTAATTCGAATTCCATTAGGGAATGCACGGATAATGTATCCTTTTGATTCTAGATCTTTAAAGATTTCTTGACTATTTTCAAGTGGAACAAATATAAAGTTTGCTTGAGATGGGTAGAATTCGATTCCATAGCTGTTGAAAAGCTCTTCGTATTGTTCCATGCCTTTTTTATTTTGTTCAACACAGTTTTTAATAAAGACTTGGTCTTCAAGTGCTGCTATTGCTGCTACTTGAGATAGCATTGAAGTGTTAAATGGTAGTCTAGCGATATTTAATTCTTGAATTAATTTGCTATTTGCGATTCCGTAACCAATTCGGAAAGATGCTAGGCCGTATGCTTTTGAAAATGTTCTTAATACGATTAGATTTTCAAATTTATTTAGTAATGAGATTGTATCAGGGAAATCTGATGCTGATACATATTCCACGTAAGCTTCGTCAACAACTACAAAAGTTGAGCTTGGTACTTTTTCTAAAAACTCGACTAATTTGCGGCTTCCAATATATGTACCTGTTGGGTTATTTGGATTACAAATCCAAACAATTTTAGTATTCGCGTCTATTTGTTCAAGCATAGCATCTAAATTGTGTACACCTTTCACTAAAGGTACAGGTCTAACTTCAGCACCTTCAATAACTGCGTGATGAGCATATTGTGAAAAAGTTTGTGATGCTTGTACAATATTATGTTCTTTTGTAAGCAACGCTCGACTAATCATTTGAATAACTTCGTCAGCACCACTTCCGAATATTAATTGATCCGGCTGTATATTTAGAAAGTTTGCTAATTTCTTACTAATTTCTTCTGTCGCTCCATCTGGATAAATCGCAAACTTACTTACTACATTACGTAGTTCTTCAAAAACTTTAGGAGAACATCCGAATGGATTTTCATTTGATGCAAGTTTTACTACTTTGTCTAGACCATATTCACGCATGACTACTTCACTTGGTTTTCCTGGTGTGTATGCTTGAAGAGTCAAAATTTGTGGTTTCACGTACATGCTTATTTCTCCTTTTATTCAAAGTTTTGTATAATGTTGTCAGTTTATCATATTATTAAGCTGTTAATCTAGTACTATTTTCAAGAATATTTCAAATTATCTAGTTCCATAATACCTGCGTTATCTTGAGCATAGCTTGTTTCAAATTCAAATAAAAAGTAGAATCAAAAGACTCTACTTTTCAATCCAACTACCCATATAAGCTGGATCTTCATATTGATGTGCTTCTTTTACTACGTAAAGTGGTCTAAATGTATCAATCATAACTGCTAGTTCTAATGTTTCTTTCTTTCCAATACTGCCTTCAGTTTTACCTGGATGTGGTCCATGTGGAATACCTGATGGATGTAATGTAATAGACTCTTGTTCGATCCCTTTTCTACTCATAAAGTTTCCTTCTACATAGTAAAGGACTTCATCACTGTTTACATTACTGTGTACATAAGGCGCTGGAATTGCTTCAGGATGATAATCATACATCCTTGGTACAAATGAGCACACTACAAAATTATGTCCTTCGAATGTTTGATGTACTGGTGGTGGCTGATGAATTCTTCCTGTAATCGGTTCGAAATCTTCAATATTAAATGCCCATGGATATAAATACCCATCCCAACCTACTACATCAAATGGATGATGTGTTAAGACATGTTTATATAGGTTTCCTCTTGCTCTAGTTAGAACAGTAAATTCACCTTTTTCATCATATGTCTCTAATGTTTCTGGTCCTCTAAAATCACGTTCGCAAAATGGGCTATGCTCAAGCATTTGGCCATATTCATTGCGATAACGTCTTGGCGTTGTTAATTGGCTATTTGACTCAACAATTAAAAACTTCGTATCATCATTTGGAACTACTTTGTAAATTGTTCCAATAGGGATCATGATATAATCCCCTTTACGGTAAGTAATTGTTCCAAACATTGTTTGGATTTCACCTGAACCGTAATGGACGAAGAACATTTCATCTCCTTCACCATTTCGATAAAAATGCTTGCTTTCTTCCGTTACGTTAGCAACTGCAATTAACAGATCAGAATTACCTAAAACGTATACTCTTCCTTCTAAAGCATCACCTGTACGCTCTAAATTGTTTGTACGAATATGGCGGTGTTGCAGGGATGTTTGTTCTTCAAATTCGATTTGAAGTGATTTATAAAATGATGTTTCACTAACGGATGTAGGCATATGGTTATGATATAAAATAGATTGAGTACCTGAAAATCCTTTTGTTCCCATTACCTGCTCTCTGTATAATGATCCATCTTCTTTACGAAATTGAATATGTCTTTTCTTTGGAATCTTACCTAGACTACGATAATACACACGCTTCCCCTCACTTTCTTACAGTATTTCGTAATGTACCTAAACCTGTAATGCTTAACTCAACAACGTCTCCATCTTCTAACCAGCGATGTTTTTCTTCACCCAGTTCTAAAATACAACCTGTTCCAACAGTTCCGGATCCAATCACATCACCTGGATAGAGTGTTACATTTTTTGAAGCATGAGAAATTAATTCTGGAACGGAATAATAAATTGAAGAAAAGTTGCCACTAGAAATGACTTTTCCATTAACTGCAGCTGTCATCTTCAAATCATAGCTTTTACCTGTTCTAAATTTCTCAATTTCATCTTTCGTTACAATGCAAGGTCCTAAAGAAGTAGCAAAATCCTTACCTTTTGATGGACCTAAGCCAACCTTTACTTCATGTGCTTGAATATCTCTAGCACTCCAGTCATTCAAAATTGTATAGCCAAGAATATAATCATCGGCTTCTTCAACTGGGATATCTTTACCTTCTTTACCGATAATACAAGCGATTTCTAATTCAAAATCCATCTTTTTGCAATTAGTTGGAATACTGACATGATCCTCAGGTCCAATAACCGCTCGATGATTCGTAAAATAGAAAACTGGTACGTCATACCACTCAGGTATCATCTCTAGACCTCTTCTGCCGCGAGCAGTTTTCACATGCTCCTCAAAGGCATAAAAGTCACGAATACTTTGTGGTTTTGGTAATGGTGCTCGCAATTGAACGGAAGAAAGTGGAATACCTTCTCCTGTTATTTCTGCTATTTCATTTTTATATAAATCATAGTTTTCTAGAATTGTTAGTAAATCCGCTGGAATTCGGCCATTACTAGCTTTATTTAGATCAATTACTTGATCTTCAACTAATAAACCTGCACGCTCATTACCATCATATTGAAAAGTTATAAATTTCATACCTTCACCTTTTTCTTTCAATTGCAAAAGTATCAGAGATAGCACGAGTGTAAGAATGACCAGCAAGGCGACCGACTGGATTTAGCTTTTCAGTATTGATTTTGCCATCTGCATATAATTCATCATTTATATGAACATTAACGACTTTACCAATTACTAAACTTCCAGCACCTTTGTTCTCACCAAAATGTAGTAGCTCATGAAGCTCACATTCTAGTCCTACTAAACTTTCTTTTACTCGAGGAACTTGCACAGTTGTTCCATCCACTTTTGTAAGCCCAACTTGTTCAAATTCATCTACTCCATATGGAAAATCTGCAGCAGCATTATTAACTTGTTCGCAAATTTCTTCACTTACAATATTAATAATAAATCGTTTCGTCTGTTCAATATTTTTTAATGTGTCTTTTTTCTCGCCGTCTGTACCTCTGATCATTGGTGCAAAGCACACTAACATCGGGTCAGCACAAATCGCTGTAAAGAAACTAAAAGGTGCAACATTCGCTACACCTTCTGAGTTTACAGTTGAAACAAAAGCAATCGGACGAGGCAACACTGAACCAATTAACAGCTTATAAGCATCTTGCCATGGTAAAGTATCCGGTCTAATTTCCATTGTTACAACTCCTTATAGATTTCCTCGAAGTTCTTGCTCGCGCTCGATTGATTCGAATAATGCTTTAAAGTTACCATCACCGAATCCTCTAGCACCTTTACGTTGAATAATTTCAATAAATAAAGTTGGTCGGTCAACGATAGGACGAGTGAAAATTTGTAATAAATACCCTTCATCATCACGGTCAACTAAAATCTTTAATTCTCTTAATTTCTCAATATCTTCATCAATTTTTCCAACGCGCTCTGTTAACATATCATAGTACGTATCTGGTGTTTTTAAGAATTCTACACCTAAAGCTCTAAGCTTAGTAACTGTATCAACAATATCTTCAGTTAATAAAGCAATATGTTGTACGCCTGGTCCATTGTTATAGTCTAAGTACTCTTGAATTTGTGATTTCTTTTTACCTTCAGCTGGTTCATTAATTGGGAATTTAATTCTGCTTCCATTTGTCATAACTTTTGACATTAATGCAGAATACTCAGTACTAATATCGTCATCATCAAAATGGATCATTGATTGGAATCCCATTACATTTTCATAATAAGAAACCCATTCTTCCATTCTTTCAACGTTACCAACTACATGGTCTAATGCGATTAGTCCTGTTTCATTTACAGGAATTGTGAAAGCACGATCTTTATATCCTGGTAAGAAAGGACCATTGTAATCGCCTTTTTCAATTAATGTGTGAATTGTATCACCATAAGTTCCGATTACAGCTTTTTTAACTGTTCCATACTCATCGCTAACTTCAGTTGGAGGTATAATTTTAATTGCTCCACGGCTTACTGCACCTTGATACGCTGCTTCGATATCATCTACTAATAAAGCGATATCTTTAACACCATCGCCATGTTTTTTAATGAAGTCAGCAATTTTAGAATCTTCTTTTAAAGTTCCAGTAATAACTAGACGGATCGTACCATTTTTTAATACGTAAGAAACTTTATCACGTACTTTTGTTTCTAAACCAGAGTATGCTACTGGTGTAAATCCAAAAGTGTTTGCGAAGAAATAAGCTGTTTGTTTCGCATTCCCTACATATAATTCTAAATGATGCACATCTGATACTGGAAAAACATCATAGCTTGTATTTGTTTGTTTTAATTCATCTTGTTTCATTTTAATTTCCCCCTATAAATTACGATTTTTGTAAAGAAAAGAAAAAACTATGTAAGAGCGTTAAGTAAACGCTTACAAAACAAATAAACCGCATAAAAAAAATTCTTAACAAGGATGACAATTCGCCAAGAATACCATTTAGAAATATATGGGAATTTCCCTAACGAACACACAACCTTTACTACTATATTAATGTAATCATCGTTTTATGAATCGATTTTACATTTATATAGTAGTCTCTAAATAAATATTTCTACACTTCTTTTTAAATTCCTTCAAAAAATTTTAAATTTAATAAATTTTTTGTCGTTTCTTAATTTTATAACGATCGTATTAATTCGTTTTGCTTTTCTTTATATGATTTCCGCCCCATGCACATAAGAGATCCAAAATTGGTTTCATTGATTTACCATATTCATTTAATTCGTATTCCACTTTAGGTGGGATTTGATCATAAGCAATACGATTAATTAGACCATCTGCCTCTAACTCTCTTAATTGCTGTGTCAACATTTTTTGAGTTATTTTAGGCATCAGTTTTCTAAGCTCATTCGTTCTTTTTTTACCAGTTTCTAAATGGCAAAGTATGATACATTTCCACTTACCACCTATTACCTCAATCGCTGCTTCAATCGGCATATTATATTCTTTCATATATCCTCCATCATTGTTAATTACTATTTAATTAAAATTAAAGTTATTTTACTCAACTTTTTTAGTACAAATGAAAACTTCAAAATCACCATATATTGTAGATATATAACTATTGTCCTAACAATGATTTTGCAGTCAACAGTAAATGTTCATAAAATATAGCATACAAATAATTTATAGTTCAAATATTTATCAGTTATAAAAAGCCCAAATTTAGTTCTATAGACTTAGTTGATCCAAAAAGTTTTATAGGCACTTTTTAGTACGTACTTTATTTTAAGATCGTTATCATTCATAATTACAAACATAATTTATTCAAAAAGGAGTGGAAACAATATGTTTATCATTCATGGTAGTTCTAGGGAAAACGGAAATACAGAGCAACTAACAAATCTCATTACAAAAGATGTTGCCAAGACGGAGGTACAATTACGTCATAAACATATAAAGGCGATTAACGACCAAAGACATGAGCCAAATGGCTTCCAACCAATTGATGATGATTACGAGGAAATTGTTAGAGAAATGCTAGAGCATGATACGATTATTTTTTCAACACCTTTATATTGGTATGGAATGAGTGGATACATGAAAAACTTTATTGATCGTTGGTCTCAAAGTCTTCGTAATAAAGATCTACAATTCGCTGAAAAAATGAAAAACAAAAAAATGTATGTCGTAATTGTTGGTGGCGATCAGCCAAAAATTAAAGCACTACCATTAATTTTACAATTTAAACATATTTTCGAATTTGTTGGAGCAACACTTGAAGGACATATTATTGGAACCGGAAATTCACCTGGAGCAATATTAGAAGATCAATTAGCCATTCAGCAAGCCCAATTGCTAAATACAACACTAAAAAATAAGTAAGTACAACTAGAAGGAGCAAGACCTTGATTCCATTTTTACAACATAACCCAACTAAATTATGGTTTGGGAAAAATCAAATTGAACAATTAGCAAATGAAGTACAAGAATATCATCGTATACTTGTCATTTATGGTGGCGGTAGTATTAAAAAAAATGGCGTATATGATGACGTAATGAACCAACTAAGTGGTAAAACGATTTTTGAGCTTTCTGGCGTTGAACCAAACCCGAGACTAACAACTGTGCAAAAAGGAATTCAAATTTGTAGAGATAACAAAATTGATTTTATTGTAGCAGTAGGCGGCGGCAGTGTAATCGATTGTGTTAAAGCAATCGCAATTGGCGTTCCATTCGAAGGAGATGTGTGGGATCTTATTACTAGAAAATCCCAACCAACAAGTGCAACTCCTTTTGGTACTGTTTTAACTTTAGCAGCAACTGGATCAGAAATGAACTGTACATCGGTCATCTCTAATATGGAAGTAAATGAAAAAAGAGGATGGAGTAACCCATTCGTTTTTCCTAAATTTTCAATTTTAGACCCTACTTATACATTCTCGGTACCAATCGATCAAACAATCTATGGAATTGTTGATATTATGTCACATGCATTAGAGCAATATTTCCACCGTGCTAGCAATACACCTATGATTGACCGCTTTATCGAAAGTTTATTAATTACTGTAATCGAAGCTGGTGGAAAGCTTGTTAAGGATTTAGAAAACTATGAATTACGTGAAACAATTATGTACGCTGGAACAACAGCCTTTAATGATACGTTATTAAACGGTACAGATGGCGGCGACTGGGCATCACATCAGATTGAACATGCAGTATCTGCCATTTACGATATTCCACATGGCGGTGGATTGGCAATCATATTCCCGAACTGGTTAAGTCACTGCTTAGACTATGATCCAAGCAGAATTAAAATGCTAGCAACAAATGTTTTTGGAATTTCTGAAGAAGGAAAAACAACAAAGCAAGTTGCAGAAGAAGGGATCCAAGCACTAAGAAGTTTTTGGAACTCAATCGGTGCACCAAACCGTTTAGCAGATTATCAAATTGACGACTCACGTCTAGACGAGTTAGTAGAAAAATCATTCGTAAAACCAGTAGTTGGTGGTTACAAAATTTTGGATAAAGAAAGTGCACGAGATATTTTAGTTCGTTCTCTTTAATGATGGAAAGAACCTTGTATTAAGCGAGGTTCTTTCTTCAGTATGTGTGTGATAGTTGATCTTTATTGTTCTGAACCAATACCCTTTTGGTTCGATTTATTAAGTTTTTTGATTACGATCTGCTGTTTTATATTTTTCGGAGGTCTCTTGTTGGCTTATTTGTAGTTATATTGGTTTTAAATGCTGTTTTGCTAATTTTATTTGCAGTTCATATTTATTTGCAGTTTCACAGACTTTAATTACACCTATCCATGATTTTATTGGCGACTTCACTGACCATATATGCACTCACTAATTTTCTTTACACTTAGCTTCAATAATTATATTTGCAATTTCAAATCTAGCTGCTACTTCCCTAAATTTACTGGCAATTTTCTAATCAAAAACAAAAAAAAGAACCCACTAATAGGTTCTCAATTAAAATTGCATTTCTACCCAATTAAGTTCATTAATATGGTGATCTACAACGTTACAACACATATTCGGGTTAATCGTATCGACATGTGAAATTGTAATAGAAGACATTGAAACCGAATATTTAACTGTATCAACAATGCTCATATTATTCATATAGCCATATCCGATCCCAGCAACTAAAGCATCTCCCGCTCCTGTTACATTCACGACTGAAACTCCATCGGCTTGGATAATACCTTCTTCTATTCCATTATTATAATATATTCCTTCTGCATCTAAACTAATGAAAACATTTGTTACGCCTAATTCTCTAAAATATCGGCCAGCTTTTCGTACATCTTCAACTGATGTAATTTCATTTCCCCATAGCACTTCAGCTTCATGACGGTTTGGTTTAATCGTATGAAAATATTGAATATAATCTCTTATTTTTGAAGCTTTTGAAGCAGAAACTGGATCTAAAATAAATTTTGTTTCATTATGGAAATTTGTTAATAAATAAGCCAAAATATTTGGATTATCCGCGTCAACTACCATATATTCAGCATTTCGAATAACCTCTGTTTTGGAGTCTATAAACTCCTTTGTAAAATTGTTTGTGATATCTAAATCTACTACTGCAGAGACCATTTCTCCGCTTTCATTTAAAATAGCTAAATAGGTTGGGGTAGATTCACCTTTAATAATTAACGTGTCTTCCATATCTATGTTCATATTTTTTGCGTGATTTAACATGTTGATTCCATTGATATCATCACCAATGACTGATATAAACTTTGTATTTAAGTTGATCTTTGCCATATTTTCTGCAATATTACGGCAAACACCACCAAACGATACTTTCACACTGCCTGGATTTGAATCATATGGACGATAATTTTTTTTCGTAAACCCGATAATATCACATATCGAAACACCAAATACTAATATATATGGATTAGAAGGAATTGTCATTTTGTCAGTCCTTTCATTTTAAACTGAAAGAAAAATAAATTGTTTTGATTAACTAATTATACCAGTATAATATATTTTTTATAAAGTATTTTTTTGAACTTATTTTCATAATTAAATTCTTTTTTATTATTGACTAAAATTTTTTTTAAGTATAATATTTATTCTTACGTTTAAAAAATATATTTTTTACGTGGTTCGAGAACCTCCCACGAAAAAAAACTAAGGAGAAACAAAATGAAGTTAAAGACAATTACTGTTAATGGAGTATTTGCTGCACTTTATATTGCAGTTACGTACTTTATTCAACCGTTCGGGTTTACGAATGTACAGTTTCGTGTATCCGAAATTTTTAACCACTTAGTCGTATTTAATAAAAAGTACATATATGGAGTAGTTTTAGGAGTAATATTAGCTAATTTTTTCTTTTCTCCAATAATGGCATATGATTTAGTCTTTGGTGTTGGTCAATCGATTATTTCATTATTAATTACAATTGCAACGTCAAAATTTATAAAAGGTATTATACCGAGAATGATTGTTAACACGGTTGTATTTACGATTACTATGTTCTTAATCGCAATCGAATTAAAACTAGCATTTCATTTACCTTTCCCTATGACTTATTTAACTACAGCCATTGGTGAATTTGTAGTGATGGTTATTGGTATACCGATTATGTACTATTTAAATAAACGAGTAAAATTCGAACATCTTATTTAAGTAAAAAAGAGTTGTTTCTCTAAATGGAAACAACTCTTTTTCTTATGTATTATTTGTCTTCTCTTAATAAATAATCATTACCATCTTGATCGTAGAAATTAAACATTGAACCGTATGGCATTTTCATCAGATCATCAACTTTTACGCCATTTTGTTTCATTTTTTCATAAGCAGCTTCAATATCCGTTGTGCTAAAAAGTACAGATGGATGAGCTATTTTTTCTGGTTTAAATTGTTCCATCGAAGGTTTTGAGTATAGAACTAAAGTAGTAAATTCACTTTCGCTTGGACCTACTTCGATCCATTTAGCATCTGGTCCCATTGGCATTTCTATTTTTAGAACAAACCCCATCTTATTAATCCAAAAATCTTTTGCTTGCTCTTGATCTTCTACATAAACAGTAACTTTACCGATTTTATTAATCATTTAAAAATCTCCTCTACTCGTTAATTTTACTACCTACTTATTTTAGCAAACACAATTCTGCAAAACAAACCGAATAAGTATGAATTTTCACTTCATGTGTATGACTTTTTTCCTGTAGAAGCATTTTTATCAAACAATACCATATACTTTTTTGAAACAGTACAAAGTAAGGGGGAAATAATCTTGACTAATAACATTATTTGGAACGATGTTGATGAATATTTATTCGAAAAACTAATTCCGAATGATCCTATCTTAGAAAATGTATTAATTGCAAATGATCAAGCCGGTTTACCTAGTATTGATGTGTCTCCAACTCAAGGTAAATTACTTTATCTATTAGCAAAAATTAAAGGCGCTAAAAACATTTTAGAAATCGGTACTTTAGGTGGATACAGTAGTATTTGGTTATCTCGTGCACTTCCCGAAGATGTAAAATTAACAACCTTAGAAATTAGCCATGAGTATGCAAAAGTTGCCAAACAAAATATCATAAAAGCAAATTTGCAAGAAAAAGTAGAAATTATTATAGGAAAAGCGTTAGATACATTACCAACATTAAAAGAATCGAAGCCTTTATTTGATTTCGTATTTATCGATGCCGATAAACCAAATAATCCTCACTATTTAAATTGGGCATTAAAATTAGCAAGTCCAGGCGCTTTAATTATTGTAGATAATGTCGTTCGAAACGGAGAGGTAATTTATGAGACGAGTCAAGATGAAAGTGTCAAGGGTGTACGTCAATTAATGGATCTATTAGCTGCTGACCCTCGTATTGACACTACAGCAATTCAGACTGTTGGATTAAAAGGATATGATGGTTTTGTTATTGGAGTTGTTAAGTAACATCACAAAATTAACTTTCTTGATATGGGGTTATTTAGCTCTTGGAAAAATATTTCGAGTCCTGGAGAGTACTAAATTTAATTGAATTGGATGGTAAACAAGCAAAAAAGAAGTATGAACAATAAGTAACCGGCCATACTTCTTTACTATTTAATCGTAATAATTGCAGCTTACGGTTGTATAATCCACAGGAGGGGAAGTCTCTAAATCTACCGTAGAAACATTTTTGAAATCATCGATAATTACTTCCCCTTTTTCATTATTTTTTCACAACAGGAATCCACATTTCTCCAAAGACTAAGCCGTTTCGATTTCCCATAATAACCGCTGCGTTTGGCCCACCAACATAAGCAAAATCCTTTACTTCTGGTAATACTTGACCAAAGGCGATGCCAGTAAGATTATTACACAATTCATCAGCTGTATTCCCTTCTCCTTCTACAACTAGGTATTCTCCTTTAGGGAATTGAATATCTCTAGATTCCTCAGGAACTGTTGCATCTGTCATGACTCCAGCATAATGCATCATCTTATTATTTACAGCTTCGTTCACAGAAAAAATATAGTCATTTGTAGCTATGGCTTTTAAAGCGTTTAATCTACCATCTTCTTTAATAGCCCCCCAGAAGTGTTCCTTTTCTTTGTTGATCCCTACATAATCTGTATAATCGCTTTTAAGTTCAATTCCAATTCCTAAAACTCTAAAACTGTCTTTTTCTTCTAATTTATAATTTGTCATATTAAAAACCTTCCTTTTTTAAAATTTATCAAGCGATTTATTTCATCAGCTGATACGTTTATAATAAACTTAAATCATGTCAAAAAATGATACTGTTTAGGAGATACAGATGAAAAAAGTTGAACGTATTAATATCATCATGCGATATATAAACAATCGTGCTAAGTTTACAATCTCAGAAATCATGCAAGAATTTAACATCTCCCGTTCAACTGCTTTAAGAGATGTCAAAGAAATTGAAGCGATGGGAATGCCTCTTGTCGCTGAAGTTGGAAGAGATGGGGGTTATTTTGTTCTAAACAACTCTGTCCTCCCAACTGTTCGCTTTACAGATAATGAAATAAAAGCGCTATTTATTGCATTTATGGCCACAAGAAATAAACAACTTCCTTATCTAAAAAGTCGTCAATCTTTAACAGAAAAATTACTTGGTCTGATCACTGAAAATCAACAAGATGAACTTGTTCATTTAAATCAAATATTGCTTTTTGAAGGGACCAATCCAAAAAATCCCGACTTACTTGATCTATCAGACTTACCTCATCCAATGTTAGAAAAACTAATCCAAGCCCTACTATTGGATACTTGTTTATTGATTACCGTCAAAGAAGAGTTTGCATCCATTTCTTATCCGATTTATCTTTTGCATCTATATCATGACAAAGGCTTTTGGCTAATTGAAGGTTTTGACTTGGTGGATGAAAAGAAAAAGATTTTTCCTGTCGATCATCTTATTGATGTCATACCACACCATACAAAAAAAAGATTAAGTAAAAGAATAGTTCTAGAAAAACTGAGTAAACAAGAAGAAGAAATTAATCTTATCGTTGAACTTGGTCCGATCGCGATTGCTCAGTTTAAAAAATACCATCCTTTAAAAGTCTCAATTTCCTATACAAATCCATACCAATCCACAGCCATTCTAAAAACTTATATAAATGTTAAAAATTCTGGAGAATTAACCGAGTTTACGAATTGGCTTCTATATTTAGGTGAAGATATCAAGGTAAAGAAAATTCCAGAAGATGTCTTAGAAAGTTTGCAAAAAAGAATAAACTTATTCTGCCCATAAGCAGTATCGTTGAAAATATTTGTGGTAGGCAATACTATTAAGAATGCCCATTTTTTAACTTTTGTATCATAATGCTTAAAAACTACGAACTGCAAATAAAGTCTGAAAATCGCAAATAAATATAGCTAAACTACAATTTAAAAAACAGATAATCGCAATTAAAATTAGTGAAACTGCAATTAAATTTCGAAGAATCGCAAATAAAGTAAAAAATCACCTATGCCAGTTAAGGTATTCCGACCTGAAACTAGCTACTTTCAATTAGAAAATTTGCCAATACGCTCTACTTCATACTAATCGAATAAAAAACAGATATAACTCTGCTAAAATTTATAAAAAGAATCAATTTCAAACAAATGCGGAGAGCTTCAGAAATACCTCTCACTACCTTATTAAAATTAGCAAATAAAAAAAGTGCTGTAGTCCCATATTCAGTTAACCTGATTCATGGGACTACAGCACTTTTAAAATTACATAACACGCTTAAACATTTTCTCTAACTCATATGAACTAAAATGGATAACGATTGGTCGACCGTGAGGACATGTAAATGGATTACTTGATTTTCTCAACGATTCTAATAGATTAAAAATTTCATCGTTTGTTATATATTGATTTGCTTTTATTGACGCCTTACAGCTCATCATAATCGCTTTTTCTTCACGCAGTTTTTTTATATTAATTGTTCCGCGTTTTAACAGTTCTTGAATCATTTCATCAATTAATGTATCCTCTTGGCCTTCTGGAAACCAATTTGGATGTTCACGAATGACATAACTATTCAATCCGAACTTCTCGATAAATAATCCAACTTCTTGAAGTTCATCTTGGTATTGGTCTAATAAAATAGCTTGCTCAGGTGAAACATCAAATGTGATTGGAATTAATAAAGTTTGTAGTTCTGATGCAACTTCCCCAATTTTTTCCTTAAAATATTCATAGTAAACACGTTCCTGTGCGGCATGTTGATCAATTAAATATAATCCTTTTTCATTTTGAGCAATAATATACGTCCCGTGCATTTGCCCGATTGGATATAAAGGAGGTAGTTGGTCTATATTTTGCTCATCATATACTTCTTCGTTCACAATGACTGTTTCTTCTATATTTGATTGGTCGTCTTCATTTACAATATTTGAATATCCTACGTCTTTTTTAGATTCATGTTTTTCAAAATAAAGACTCTCATAATCGGTTGGAGTTGATGAATCAAATTGAGTAAATGAATCAAATTCAGTTGTATTTTCTTCCTTTATTGTTTCATTAGTCTCATTGGAATAATTCGAATTAGTAGTAAAAGGATCTTGAAGCGAGAATGGTAATTTTTTTTCTACGTCTTCTTTTATAGAAGAATGATCGAACGAAAATGTTGATTGTTCACTAAATATTTTTTCCTTTGGAACTGTTGACTTTATTTCTGGAATTAGGGAACGACCTCTAAAAACTTTTTTTATACTTTCGGTTATTAATGTAAATAATTGATCCTCTTTACTAAAACGAACTTCTTGTTTAGTTGGATGAACATTTACATCGACTAATTGAGGGTCCATTTTAATAAATAACGAAACGATTGGAAAACGGCCAATTGGTAGCAAAGTATGATAGCCTTCGCTAATTGATTTGTTTACGCCATAGTGTTTTACATATCTTCCATTTACATAAAGTGAAATATAGTTTCTAGTTGCTCGTGTATATTCAGGCATAGATAAGTAGCCTTCAATTTGAAAGTCTAATGACTCGCCTTTAAAATGAACCATGTTTTTTGCAATTTGTAGACCGTATAATGATGCAAGAATCTGTCTTGCGTCGCCATTTCCATTACTACGGAACATTAATTTATCATTATGTTTCAAATCAAAAGCGATTTGTGGATTTGCTAATGCCAATCGATAGACAACGTCTGTCACATTACTTAATTCTGTTTGAACTGTTCTCATATATTTTAATCTTGCTGGTGTATTAAAAAATAAATTTGAAACTTCAATACTTGTCCCTTTTGATTTAGCAATTTCTTTTTGGGATTGCAATACGCCACCTTTTAAAATTGTTTCAATTCCAGGTCCGTCTTCAGTTGATGTTTTTACTGTAACATAACTAACAGATGCAATACTCGGTAATGCTTCACCTCGGAAGCCTAATGTACGTATTCGAAACAAGTCATTCTCATCTTTTATTTTACTAGTTGCATGGCGCTCAAATGCAAGTATACTATCTTCCTTTGTCATCCCTTCGCCATTATCACTTACAAAAATTCGTGAGAGTCCACCGTCGTTAATTTCGACTGTAATACGTGTACTAATCGCATCAATTGCATTCTCAAGTAATTCCTTTACAACTGATGCAGGACGTTCTACAACTTCACCTGCAGCTATTTGATTGGCTAAAATCTCATCTAACTTCTGTATCTTTGACATTAGTGAACCTCCTCTCTAAATAAATGCACTAATCAATAAAAAAAGGTATAGTACATTAAGCTATTATCATAATTTTAATTATTAATAAAAAGAAAGGCCAATTGGCCTTCTTTTATTTTTTAACTTGCTTTTGAAGTTCATATAATAAATTAAATGCTTCCATAGGATTTAATTCTAGTATGTTTATTCCTTTTAATTGATCAATGACAGGATGGTTTTTAACAACTTCTTTAGCCACCGGTTGATGATCGTCAAATAAGCTTAACTGAGATTCAGCATCCTCTATGTCGGTTGTTTGAACAATTTCTTTTTTCGGTACTTGAATCGTTACAATCTCTTTTTCTGTATTTTCAATTCCTTCTTTAACATAGGAATGATTATTTGATTCTAAATCATTTAATAATTCTTTTGCTCTACTGATTACATCTTTTGGAAGATTTGCTAATTCGGCAACGTGGATACCGTAGCTTTGATCCGCTGCACCTTCAAAGATTTTATGAAGGAATAATACTTTTCCATCTTGCTCTTTTGCTGCAACGTGAATATTTTTCAAAAACTTAAGTTGATTAGCTAATACCGTCAATTCATGATAGTGAGTAGAAAAAAGCGTTTTTGCTCCAATATGATCATGTATATATTCAATCATTGCTTGTGCTAAAGCCATTCCATCATATGTTGAAGTTCCTCTACCAATTTCATCAAATAAGATTAAACTTTTTTCTGTTGCATTCGTGATTGCATAATTAGCTTCTAACATTTCAACCATAAATGTACTCTGCCCAGAAATTAAATCATCTGCAGCACCAATTCTCGTAAATATTTGGTCAAAAATAGGTAATTTCGCGTATTCAGCAGGTACATAGCAACCAATTTGAGCTAATATACTGATTAATGCAACTTGTTTCATATACGTACTTTTACCAGCCATATTAGGTCCTGTAATTAAAAATTGATGAGTATCAACATCGAAATTCGTATCATTCGGAATATACTCTGAACCTAGAAGTACCTTTTCAACTACTGGGTGTCTTCCATTCTTCACGATATATTCTCTTTCCTCAGTGAATGCTGGTCTTACATATCCATTTTTTTCACTAACTACAGAAAAACTTTGTAAAACGTCAATTTGACTAATTACTTGTCCTAATGTTTGAAGTCTAGATAAATATTGTTTTACTTGTTCTCGAATTGAAATAAATAACTCATATTCCAATCCAATCATTTTTTCTTCAGCTTCAAGAATCATTGTTTCTTTTTCTTTTAGCTCTTCAGTAATAAAGCGTTCTGCATTCGCTAACGTTTGTTTACGTTCGTAACGACCTTCAGGTATTTGACTAATATTTGATCTAGTTACCTCGATAAAGTAGCCGAAGATTCGATTGTATCCAATTTTTAAGGACTTAATCCCCGTAATTTCTCTTTCTCTTTGTTCTAATTCCATTAGCCAATTTTTACCGTTCTTACTAACGAATCGATATTCATCTAATGTTTTATGAAAGCCATCTTTAATAATGTTTCCTTCTTTAATAGATAAAGGTGCATCTTCAATAATTGCATTCTCTAAAAGAATTTGAAGCTCTTCACATGGATCGATTTGATTAATTAGTTCATCTATCGTTTCATGACTGATTGATTTTAAAGCATGAATAATTGAAGGTATTGTTTGAAGTGAACGTTTTAATTGTAATAAATCTCTTGCATTTACATTACCAAATGAGACTTTACCAGCTAAACGCTCTAAATCATAGACTTCTTTTAATAATTCCTTCAGGTCTTCACGAATAAAATAGTTTTCCATTAACAATTCCACAATCGTCAAACGATGCTCGATTTGTTTCGTACTTACTAGTGGACGTTGAATCCATTTTTTTAGTAATCGTCCACCCATCGCTGTTTTCGTTTCATCTAATAACCAATTCAAAGAACCTTGTTTGTTTTTTGAACGTTGTGTTTCAACTAATTCAAGATTTCTCATCGAATACATGTCCATGTTTAAAAAATCATGTTGATGAATAACGACTATTTCTTGAAGATGAGAAAGTGTTCGTTTTTGTGTTCTCGATAAATAATTTAATAATCTTGCAGCAGTAGCTTTTAAACTAGCTTGATCAATTGATTTTACAACATTTGTAAACTCCTCTGATAAACGATCGTTCTCCTCGAAAGAAACGGTAATTGAAAAGCTTTTTTCTAATGTTTGAATCGCTTTAGAAGAAAAATCTTCATTTACAACAACTTCTTTTGTGCCAGTTGCTGCAATTTTTAAAACTGCTTCTTCAATTGAACCACTAAGTAATAAAGCATTGCCCTCACCAGTCGTCAAATCGATCCAAGCTAAAGCATATGAACTTGGCGTTACTTCTGATAATGTTGAGATATAATGATTTTGCTTTTCATCAATCGATCTACCCTCCATTTGCGTCCCTGGAGTAATCAGCTGAACAACCTCTCTTCGAACTACTCCTTTTGCGACCGTTGGATCTTCGACTTGTTCACAAATAGCTACTTTATATCCTTTTTCAACTAATTGTTCTATATATCCAGCCGCAGAATGGAATGGTACTCCACACATTGGAATTCGTTCTTCAGTTCCTCCTGCTCGACCGGTTAAAGTAATTTCTAAAACTTGTGATGCCTTAATTGCATCCTCAAAAAACATTTCATAAAAATCCCCAAGTCTAAAAAACAAAAATGCATCTTGGTAATTTTTCTTTATATTTAAATATTGCTCAATCATTGGCGTATAAGTTGCCATTCTATCCTCTCCATCAAAAAACATTCTTCGCATATTATATCACATTTTGCGAAAAGGCTTAGAAAGTTCGAAAGTTAAGAAAAAGAAAACTTTTGATTGATTGGACAATAAAATCTTTATAAAATAAAAAAGCTAGGAAGTATCACCTTCCTAGCCTAGCTTACTCTTCTTCGCCCTCTAAAACAAAATCTGGATCTAAATCTTCAAACTCATCATCTACATCAAAGAACTCGTCATCGTCGTTTACACCATGTGGTGCAACAAGTACGACAATTTTCGTTTCACCTACAACTTCAACTAATACTTCTTTCTCTACAGTTACAATAAATCGATTTCCATTTGGAGAAATAATTGCATCTAAACAATTTGGATGTTTTAATGATCTAGCAATCACTTCACAATCTTCGCCAGTAAAGTTTTCATCTCTGTGTCTTAACTTTACTACTTCAGTATACTTAACAGACTCAGGAACTACTTCTGTTTTCGTATTGTCACCATAGGAGTACCAAATATTAATATCATATTTTCCAGATACTTCTACTCCATCTTTACATTTTTTTGCATCATATACATGGTTTATAACCCAGCAGCCTAAAATACTTGATGGAGTATGATTTGGTGTAATTGTATGTGTGACTTTGTTATATTTCTTGCCTCTTCCTACGACTGCCTTCGTTATAATCTCTCTATGTTCGCGTTCAGACATAGGTGTGACCCTCCTCGTTCCATTTTCATTTCATTCTATGCGTGACATATGCGGAATGTGTTAATGACATGAAAATTCTTTTATACAAGTTAAAAAAACATGTGATGATAAATTGTATGACGACAGCCCAATAAAGTTGACTCTAAATTGAAGAATTTAAAAAATAAACATAAAAATTATGATATTTAGGCTATTTAGTAATTACTTTATTAGCTATTCATAAAAAAAAGACTCGGGGCAGCAAAATTAATTGCTTCCTTGAGTCTTTTTTTATTAATGGTTGCAGCTATCTGTTTTGCAAGCATCCGGTCCATGTGCTACTTTAGAACCTGTCTCACCGCTTAATAAGTTACCACCTGTTGACTTAATGATTTCGTCTGTCACACCATTTGAGATCGTGTGAGCGATTAATTGAAGTAAATCATTAACTTCTACTTGAGAAGATTGAAACTCTTGTACAACTGGAATTGTTTCAAGTTTTTCATTTAATTCATCAAGCTCTTGTTCAACTTTTTTAAGTGCTTCTTTCTTGCCCCAGTGCTCTAAATTAACTGCTTGTTTTTGTAATGACTTAATTTCTTCAATATAAGCTCTTACAGCTTCACTCTCGTTAATTTGCGCTTCAGCACGTTTAAAAAAGTCTACTTCTTCAGTTTCAGAAATCATTACTGCTAATTCTTTTGCACGTTCAACGATATCAGTTTTTGTATATTTTCCCATTATAGCACCTCTACTGTTTCTTCTACTAATTCTCCATCTAATGACCATGTTTTAGCTTTTGTAACTTTTACTTTAACAATTTGACCAACGATTGATTTAGGACCTCTAAAGTTTACAAGTTTATTATAAGGAGTATACCCAGCTAGTACATCAGGGTTTTTCTTGCTTTCTCCCTCTACTAATACATCAAGTACTTGGCCTTCAAAACGTTTATTAAATTCAGCAGATTTTTCATTTACAAGAGTGTTAAGTCGTTGTAATCTTTCCTTTTTCACACTCTCTGGTACATTATCTACCATTTTTGCAGCCGGTGTCCCTTCACGTGGTGAATAAATGAATGTAAATGCTAAATCAAAACCAACTTCTTCATATAATGTCATCGTTTCTTCGAATTGCTCATCCGTTTCATTTGGGAATCCAACAATGATATCTGTTGTAAATGAAATTTGTGGCATTGCAGTTTTTAATTTTTTTACAAGTTCTAAGTATTGTTCACGATCATATTTACGTGACATTAGTTTTAGAACTTCAGAGCTACCAGATTGAACTGGTAAATGAATATGTGGCATTAAGTTGCCACCTTTTGCTAATACTTCTATTAAATGATCATCAAAATCACGTGGATGACTTGTTGTAAAACGAACACGTGGGATGCCAATTTTACGAATTTCATCCATTAAATGACCTAACCCATAATTACCATCATCTAAGTCTTTACCATAAGCATTAACATTTTGACCTAATAAAGTAACTTCTTTATAGCCCAGTCTAGCTAATTCACGTACTTCATTGATGATATCCTCTGGTTGACGACTACGTTCTTTACCGCGTGTGTAAGGAACAATACAGTACGTACAAAATTTATCACAACCATACATAATATTAACCCAAGCTTTAATTTCTCCACGACGTACTTTTGGAAGGTTCTCGATTACATCCCCTTCTTTTGACCATACTTCAATAACCATTTCTTTACTAAACATCGCTTCTTGAATAATAAATGGTAATCTATGAATATTATGTGTACCAAATACCATATCTATAAATGAATGTTTTTGTAAGATTCGATTAACAACTGCTTCTTCTTGAGACATACAACCACAAATTCCAATTAATAGATCTGGTCTTTGAAGTTTTAACGGTTTTAAGTGACCAATTTCACCAAACACTTTATTTTCAGCATTTTCTCGAATTGCACATGTGTTTAATAGAATAATATCAGCATCATCAACTGATGTAGCTACTTCATAACCCATCGTCGTTAGAATACCTGCCATAACTTCTGTGTCATGTTCATTCATTTGACAGCCATAAGTACGGATTAAGAATTTCTTACCTACACCTGAATTTCTCATTTCTTCAGGAATTTCGAAACCACGATCATAAGTAACTTCTTCTTTACCACGACGCTTTGCATCAGCCAAAGATGGAGCTTGGTAAACTTTTTCAAAATATTTACTATAATCTTTATCGTTTTTATCTTTTGAATTATTTATATTAGTGCCTTGAAGGCGTTGTTGTTCATTCATGAAACAATCTCCTTTCTTCTCGAGCGTCCACACATTACTTAAGTATATAACGTTATTCTACAATATACAATGTACGTTACGCAAAAAAGAAAGCCGATAATAGTAGTATATTTGAATAATTTTATTCAATTTTATAAAAACAATTCTTTAAATAATAAAGCGCTTTAATTACTAATAGAAGAATGTTGATTTCAAATATATGTCCTCACTCTTGGAACCGTGACCCGAGCCTCCTCGAATTCTTAAAAGCACCTTTTTCAACATAAAAAGAGAATCCAACATGGATTCTCTTAAATTAATAATTCTCAGTATGATAACTGTGAGTTCATAAGTTACATAAAAAAATAAAAATATAAGTAGCTCAAGAAACAACCTGTCCAGGAAACAATCGTAAAATTCATAACGATGATATTTTCTGACCAACCATATTTGATACCATAGTGAAAATGTATAGGGGCCATTAGAAATAATCTTTTTCTTGTTCTTTTAAAGTAGAAAACTTGAAAAATAACAGAAAACTGTTCAGCTAAATAAATAAAAAACAACATTGGAATCAAGATTTCTACTTTTTCAATGATCGCTAAAAAAGATAAAGAACCACCAATCGCCATTGAACCTGTGTCGCCCATAAAAGCCTTAGCTGGATATAAGTTATAAATTAAAAAACCAGCTAAACTAGCGATCATTATGAGACTAAAAATTTTCACTTCAATATGATCTGAAATCAGAAAAAAGAAAAAGAAGGTAGGGATTGAAACCATACCAAGCAGTCCATCCATCCCGTCAGTAAAATTAATAGCATTAGCTGATCCGACAATAAATAAAGTGATAAGGGCCAAATACACCCATAGTGGTAAAAAGATACTTATAGAATCCGTAATCCGAAAGGTTGTGTCTAGTTCAAAAAAATTAATTAATACAATAAGTAAAAAAATAGTAAAAGAAAATTGAAAAACTAGTTTTGTTTTAGCTGATATTCCTCCCGGATCCTGTTTTGATGCTTTCCAAAAGTCATCAAGAAAACCAACGACACTGAATAAAATAAAAGTTCCAACTAAAAAAAGCATAAGTGGACTTGAATAATTAACGAAAGCAACTAAAATACCGATCAAAAATATACTTCCCAGCATTAAAGGAGTTCCCTTTTTATTATGGTGTTCAGCTGGTAACTCCGCTCTTATAGGTTGAGTCAACTTCAATCTTCTTAACGTCGCAATTAAAAAGGGTGAAAGAATACTTACCAAGATAAAAGTAATTAAAGCAGGTACGAGTGAGGATGACAAAATTTTTCTCCTTTCAATTATTTTTATTTAAGAAATTCGATAATATCAAGCGATTTCCTTTATTTGCCTATTTTTTAATTTTAGAATTTATTTAATTGCGGGCAGCAAATAAGAGTTTGGGATTCGCAAATAAAGGGTTCTTCTATACAAATAAATGATGAAATTTGGCAAATAAACATTGGTATGCAAAAAAACTCGAAAATCACAAATAAATTTGGCAAAACTGCAATTAAAAATACGGAATCGCTAATATAATTAACAAATCTGCAATTAAATCTAATGGAAGTGCAAATATAATTAAATATTACCTGTACCCGTTAAAGTATTAAGGCCTAATAATTGTACCAAGTAGATGCTTTTAACTTAAAAATTAACAAATAAGTTCTTAAACTTACTAAATCGAATAAGAATCTGCTAATTTTCATTTAAAAAGCCCAATTATTTCAACTACGAATGATAGCTGAATTTGAAATTCCTCCCACTTCGTATACAGCAATAATTCAGAACGAAATATAATGTGAAAACCTCTTCTTATATCCTTGAAATTACTATATTAATATATCGCTAACATTAATTTTCCAAATCATATGGTCATATCCCTTTTCCCAATAGTCCTTTACTAAATAATCAGGTTCTCCAAATTTCTTTTTCCAGATTTTTTGGGCATTACAATACCCACTATCTAAACAAAATTCTTCTATCCCTTTATTCTGTAAAGTAACGTACATATTCTTTAATAGTAAATTTCCAATTCCATTTTTTTGATAGTCTGGATGTACAAATACAGTACCGACCTCAGGTAGCCCTTTTAATGCATGGTTTGTACAATTTAAAATAAGATCACTAGCTGGACCATATTCAATCGAACCAATAATTTTTTCGTTATCAAGAGCTATTAAAAAAAATCGTTTTTCACCATTACTTTCAAAATCATTTTCTAAATAAATTCCTTTTGTTTCGATTTCTTCATTCATACTTTCCACTTGATTGCTAATGCCTTCTTTTGCAAACGTGTCAGTAATCACTATATTAAAAAATTGATTTAACTCTTTCATGTCCTCTATTCTTGGTCTTCTTATTTTAATATTCATCATTAAAAACACTCCTAACTACAAACTACTTCAACATTAATTGGAAGTATCCTTCATAATAAATTGTCGTAAAAAAAAAACTCCTCAAAATTGAGGAGTTTTTCTTTGTATTACATGAATTCAGCAACTAATTTTTCGAATTGTGCTTTTTCTAATTGAAGTTCTGATTCAACTAATGGTTCTTCACTGTATCCAGAAATTAATTGTTGGTATGATTTTTGTTCTTTGTTTTGGTAGATTAGACCAGTTACTAAACCTTTATTTTGCATTAATGTTTGCATAGCCATTTCTTTGTTTGATGGATCATATCCTTCAACATCAGAAAGTTTAACAAGATTTTCTTTAAACCAGTCATATGTGTTTACTTTATTGTAAGTTACACATGGGCTGAATACGTTAATTAAAGAGAAACCTTTGTGGTTAATACCTTGCTCAATTAATGAAGTTAATTCTTTTAAATCACTTGAGAAACTTTGAGCTACGAATGTTCCACCAGCTGTTAATGCCATTTCCATTACTGAAAGTGCAGATTCAACTGAACCTTGTGGCGTACTCTTAGTTTTGAATCCTACATCACTACGAGGTGATGTTTGACCTTTTGTAAGACCATAGATTTGGTTGTCCATTACGATATACGTAATGTCGATGTTACGACGAATTGCATGGATTGTATGACCTAAACCGATAGCGAATCCATCACCGTCACCACCAGAAGCGATAACAGTTAGATCACGGTTAGCCATTTTTACACCTTGTGCAATTGGAAGTGAACGACCATGGATACCATGTAAACCGTAAGAGTTAATATATCCAGAAATACGACCAGAACATCCAATACCAGAAACTACTGCAAGGTTATCAGGTTCTAAACCAACATTTGCTGCTGCACGTTGAATAGATGCTTGTACAGAGAAGTCTCCACATCCTGGGCACCAGTTTGGTTTAATATTATTACGAAATTCTTTAAATGTTGCCATTTAGAACAACTCCTTCCTTGCAAGTATTGTAAATTTCTTTTGGTAAGAAAGGATTTCCATCATATTTTAGTAAGCTTGAAATCTTTTCTGCATGACCACAATTCATTTTGATAATGCTTGCTAATTGACCAGTAGCATTATTTTCAACAACGATTACACGCTTAGCTTTTTTAAGCTCAGGCATTAATTCGTTTGTTGGGAATGGGTGAATTAGACGGATATGAGCATGGTTAGCTTTGATACCATCTTGCTCTAAACGAACCATTGCTTCTTCAATCGCACCACGAGTTGAGTTGAAACCAACTAGTAATACATCAGCATCTTCGTGTTTAGAGTTCACTAACACTGGGTTAGGGAATTTTAGGTTATTTAACTTGCGCATACGTTTATCCATTTGATGATTACGGTTAATTGGTGATTCTGATGGTTTACCCATTTCATCATGCTCAACACCAGTTACGTGGTGAATTCCACCTTTCATACCTGGTACTACACGAGGAGAAACGCCATCTTCAGTCACTTCATAACGTTTGAAGTACTCTTTGTTTTCAGATACTGGTAATTCTTGTTTGTAATCAAACTTACCACGGCGAATTTGTACTTTTTCAAATTGAAGTGGCTCAACAGTTTGTTTACCTAAAGAAAGTTGTAAGTCAGTAATTACGATAACAGGTACTTGGAATTCTTCAGCTACGTTAAACGCTTCCACCATATCGTAGAATCCTTCTTCTACAGTACTTGGAGCGATTACTACTTTCGGAATTTCACCGTGAGTTCCGTAGATCATAGCCATTAAGTCTGATTGCTCTTGTTTAGTTGGAAGACCAGTACTTGGACCTCCACGTTGAGTATCAACGATTACTAAAGGAACTTCAGTTATACCAGAAAGACCGATTGCTTCCATCATTAATGAAAGACCAGGACCTGCAGATGCTGTTAATGTACGAACACCAGCATAGTTAGCACCGATTGCCATTGTACATGCAGCAATTTCGTCTTCAGTTTGAATAACTGCTCCACCATACTGAGGTAATTTTTTGATTAAGTATTCCATAATTTCAGATGCTGGCGTAATTGGATACGCTGCCATAAAACGAGAACCACCAGCTAATGCACCCATTGCGATTGCATCGTTACCGATTAGGAACATACGTTTTTTACCATCAGCTTCTGATAATTGCATTTTATTTACATTCACGCCAAGCATTTCTCTCATTTCTTCTGCTCCACGTGCGATTGCTTCTATGTTTTTCTCAACAATTTGTTGACCTTTTTTACCAAAAATTTCATCTACAACTTCTCTGAAAACTTCAATTGATAGACCTAAAATTGCACTTGAAGCTCCAACTGCAACCATGTTTTTCATTAATGAAGTACCTAGTTCAGTAGCTAATTCTGTAAATGGAATTGAATAAAGTGTTACGTCAGTTGAATCTGGAATTGTCGGATTAAATTTAGCATCAGCGATTACGATACCGCCTTTGCGTAATTCATAAAAGTTTACATCGATTGTTTCTTGGTCAAATGCTACTAAAATATCTAAGTCATCTGAAATTGCACGAACTTCAGTTGTACTTACACGAATTTTGTTATTAGTGTGACCACCTTTAATACGAGAAGAGAAATGACGATATCCGTATAAGTAGTAACCTAAACGGTTTAACGCAATTGCAAAAATCTCACCTGTACTTTCGATACCTTCACCCTGTTGTCCTCCAACTTTCCACGAAAGTTGTTCAATCATTTCCTACACCCCTTTGAATGCCCTCATTCGTAATAAATTAAATTATAAATGGATAATTTTTTTGCATATCATTCATTTGTTATAAAAGAATGAAAGCGATTTAAGACATATCTTTTGATATGAGTTAATTCGCTTTCAATTCTAGACCTATTAAACAAAAAAATCAATGATTTTGAAAGAAATTATTCCTTTAATTTTTATATTTTTATTATTCTGAACAAGTAACGTGTTATTTGTAATGTATATATGATGAATAATTCTCATACATAAAGCCTTTAACCTGTTGTTCTGTATAGTGTTTAAGCAATTCATTTGTTAAATTTTGATAAAGTCCTACGTGATGTAAATTTGTTGGATGAGTATCAATTCCATCAAAATCTGATCCCATCGCAATAAATTTTTCTCCACCTAGAGAGCACATATAATCAATATGTTTAAGAATATCTGAAATACTTGCGATACCTTCATCGACTAAAAAAGTAGGATAGAAATTTATCCCTACTATTGCTCCTCTATTAAACATAGCCTTTAGCTGTTCATCATTTAAATTTCTTGGATGTTTACAAATCGCTTTAGCATTTGAATGAGTCGCAGTTGGATATTTTGCTTGTTTAAATGCATCCCAAAACGCGGCTTCAGTACAATGAGAAAGATCACACCACATATTATGCTCATTTAAGTAATGAACTACACTTCTTCCAAAATTAGTTAACCCACCATTTCTTTCTTCAAGAATTCCATCTGCAGCTTCATTTGCATAATTCCATACTAGACCGACACTACGTACGCCTAGACGATGTAATATCTTTAAGCGATTAATATCACCTAAAAGTGCATCACAGCCCTCTAGCGTCAAAATAGCACCCATTTCGTTACTTTTTAATCCAACTTCATCTTCTTTTGTTCGAATAACTTTTATATTATTATTTTCTGTTGCTACTTTTTCATAAAAAAGTGTGACACATTGAAGAGCAGCATCAAATTTGATTAGTTTATGTATATTTTCGGGAATATAAATCGCATAGCATTGTATTTTACTATTCCCTTGTTTTAATCGATTAACTGAAACTTGTAGTGAATCATCATTTTCAAAATTGATTGAAGGCTTTTCAAGTAATTTCATCAGTACATCACAATGAGCATCAAAAACTTTCATAATTAATACCCTCCCATTTTTTTGACTATTGAAACTAGTGTAACATATTAATAATTCCAATAATAAAAGTAATAATTATACGCAAAAAAACTCGTCGACTGACGAGCTTCAAGTTGGAGCTAAAGTCTTAACTCCACTTTTTAATTACAAATTTGCGTAATCTGACTCGCTACCACTTAATCTTTCTTTAATTAAAAATAAAACAACCTGTCGCTTTAGGCTAACAGGTTGTTATTATTAACGAGGCTCTACGATTAATTTTATCGCTGTACGCTCTTCCCCATCGATTTGAATATCTGTAAATGCAGGGATACAAATTAGGTCTACACCACTTGGTGCAACAAATCCTCTTGCAATTGCAACTGCTTTTACAGCTTGGTTTAACGCGCCAGCACCAATTGCTTGAATTTCTGCTGTACCACGCTCTCTCAATACACCTGCAAGTGCTCCTGCTACAGAATTAGGGTTTGACTTTGCTGAAACTTTTAATATTTCCATTCCTGATCCTCCTTGTACTTACAAAGCTATTATTGTGTACAATAAAAACTATTCTCGATAACAAGAAGTTATTCCTGCAAATATTTAAAAGTTTTTTAAAAATTTTCACAATTCTTTTAATTAATATTATAGCTCTTGATGATCATCATTTATTTGTATTCTTTTTATTGATTTTGCTAGCCCAGTTTGTTTGTCTAATTCGATGATGACACCACTTAACTGACCTCTACCTTCATCTACTTCGAATCTCACTGGTAAGTTCGTTAAGAATTTTTTAATAACAGCTTCTTTCGTAACGCCTAGAATGCCATCATATGGACCTGTCATTCCAACATCCGTAATAAACGCTGTACCAGCAGGTAAAACTCGCTCATCAGCCGTTTGAACATGTGTATGTGTACCAACAACCGCTGTTACTCTTCCATCCAAATACCAGCCCATCGCAATTTTTTCACTTGTTGCTTCAGCATGAAAATCAACAAAAATGATGTTTGTTCGTTTTTTAGCGATTTTTATTAGCTCATCAGCTTTTTTAAAAGGACAATCAAGTGGTGGTAAAAATGTTCTACCTTGTAAATTTATAACGGCTATTTCAACATCATTAAAATTTAAAAAGACTAATCCATTACCGGGTGTACCTTCAGGGAAATTAGCTGGTCTAACTAAGTATTTTGCTTGATCAATAAATTCAAAAATATCCTTTTTATCCCATGCATGGTTACCAAGTGTTACTGCTTGAGCACCTAATTCTAAAAATTCGCGGTAAATTTTTTCCGTTATTCCTTTACCATGTGCTGCATTTTCACCATTTATAATCGTTACTGAAGGATTATATTTCCTTTTTAAAGCTTGAATATTAGCCTTTACCATTGCCCTACCATTTGAACCAACTACGTCGCCTATAAACATTATTCTCATTTCGTTACATCCTTCCAACTTGCCACTGTTAATTCACAGCACTGATTTTACTTTTAGATTACCCAAAAATACGAAAAGCCCCATTACTAGCACAATCTGAATCTTCATCTATGCCATTCAACTAAGATTCATTTCAGATATGTATTAGTTGGAGCTATTTTTAAAAATACTTTATTTTGTTACAAAAAAGAAAATAAAGTGGCATAGACCACTTTATTTTGCATACTCGACAGCTCGAGTTTCACGAATAACCGTAACTTTTATATGGCCTGGATAATCCAGTTCATCTTCAATACGTTTTCTAATATCTCTCGCTAATCTATGAGCTTGTAAATCATCAATTGTATCTGGTTTTACCATGATACGTACTTCACGTCCTGCTTGAATAGCGAATGATTTTTCTACACCTTCATATGATTCAGAAATCTCTTCAAGCTTTTCTAAACGACGGATATAGTTTTCTAATGTTTCGCTACGTGCTCCTGGTCTAGCAGCAGATAATGCATCTGCAGCAGCTACAAGAACCGCAATAATTGAAGTTGGCGCAGCATCTCCGTGATGAGATGCAATACTATTGATAACTACTGGATGTTCTTTATATTTCGTTGCTAATTCGACACCGATTTCAACGTGACTTCCTTCTACCTCATGGTCAATTGCTTTACCAATATCGTGAAGTAAACCTGCACGTTTTGCAAGTTTTGTATCTTCACCAAGTTCAGCAGCCATAAGTCCAGCTAGGTTCGCTACTTCCATCGAATGCTTTAACACATTTTGACCATAACTAGTTCTAAATTTCAGACGACCTAATATTTTAATTAAGTCAGGGTGAATTCCATGAACACCAACTTCAAAAGTAGTTTGTTCACCGACTTCACGTATGTACTCATCTACTTCTCGTCTTGATTTTTCAACCATTTCTTCAATTCGTGCAGGATGGATTCGACCATCTTGTACTAATTTATCTAGTGCAATTCGTGCAGTTTCACGACGAATTGGATCAAAACCTGATAATATTACTGCTTCAGGCGTATCATCAATAATTAAATCTATACCAGTTAACGTTTCTAAAGTACGTATATTTCGTCCTTCACGGCCAATAATACGACCTTTCATTTCATCATTTGGAAGATTTACAACTGAAACAGTTGTTTCAGCAACATGATCTGCAGCACATCGCTGGATTGCTAATGATAAAATATCTTTTGCTTTCTTATCTGCTTCTTCTTTTGCTCGAGCTTCTGTTTCTTTTACTAGTATTGCTGTTTCATGGGATAATTCATTTTCGACTTTAGTAAGTATTAATTGTCTTGCTTCTTCACGATTTAAGCTAGAAATTCTCTCTAACTCTTCTTGTTGAGCAGCAATTAATGCTTCTATCTTGCTTTCCATTTCTTCTATCTGCTGTTGTTTTAAAACAAGAGATTCCTCTTTTCTTTCAAGAACAGACTCACGTTTTGAAAGTCCATCATCTTTACGATCTAAGTTCTCTTCTTTTTGCATTAAACGATTTTCTGACTTTTGTAGTTCACTACGACGATCTCGAATTTCGTTCTCTGCATCTGTACGAATTTTGAAAATTTCGTCCTTTGCTTCCAATAAAGCTTCTTTTTTAATTGTTTCTGAATCACGTTTTGCATCTTCAATAATTTGATTTGCATGATTAGTTGCGCCATTTATTTTAGCTTCTGCAATGGACTTACGGACAAAAAATCCGACAGCATAACCGACTCCGAATGTGGCAAGCAATGCGAAGATGATCAAAATTATAGTATTTGCACCCATGATTTCACCTCCTCTTGCTATTTAGTTAGTTTCATTTTTGTCGGCTGTTATATTGTATAAATAATTGCATCAACATACAGCACACTTCAATTCAATTTTTCACAAAATAGTAATATTTTTTTAGAATATACACTTAAATATTAAATCTCTTACCAAATGATGTCAAGCCTTGTAAATCGCTTACTTACTTGATTTATCAATATTTATTACATTTTTACTAGATTTCATACATGAGAATCTAAATTTTATTCATTAATTTTTTTTTAAGATCTGATTAATAAGTTAATTGATCGAATTTTCCACTTATAAAGTACTACTTATAATTATAAAAGAAAATAGGTATTGTCTGTTATTTTGATAAGCCCTGATCATAAAAGTATGCCTGATTCTAATGCAAAACACCTACATACCATGATTGATTTGATTTGACTCTTCATTGTCATTCCAATAACCTCTCACTTGGAATTTCCTATAGGGCTGGTGAATCCTTCCATTCTCTAAAAATATAGGAAATATGAAATTATAAATATAAAAAAATGCAGGCACTTTTAATAAGCGCCCGCATTTTTTGTTAACTTATGACTACTCATTTAATAAAGAGAATTGTTCTTCGTCATCTGTTTCAGTAATAGTAACAGGGTTATCTAAACCATGGTGAAGACGGATTGATTGTTTAATCGTATCACGTATTTCTTTATTTTCTTTTAAGAATGACTTAGCATTCTCACGACCTTGTCCAAGACGCTCTTCATTGTAAGAATACCAAGCTCCACTCTTAAGAACGATATCTAAATCAGATCCAATATCAAGAATTTCTCCTTCTTTAGAAATACCTTCTCCATACATAATGTCTACTTCTGCTTGTCTAAATGGTGGTGCTACTTTATTTTTAACTACTTTAATCTTTGTTTTGTTACCCACAATATCATTACCTTGTTTTAATTGTTCAGCACGACGTACTTCTAAACGAATTGTAGAATAGAATTTTAACGCACGTCCACCTGGAGTCGTTTCAGGATTACCAAACATAACCCCAACTTTTTCACGAATTTGGTTAATGAAGAATGCGATCGTTTTTGACTTGTTAATTGCACCAGAAAGTTTACGTAATGCTTGAGACATTAATCGTGCTTGTAGACCTACGTGAGCATCACCCATCTCACCTTCAATTTCTGCTTTTGGAACTAATGCAGCTACTGAGTCAATTACGATAATATCAATTGCACCACTACGTACTAATGCTTCAGCGATTTCAAGTGCTTGTTCACCTGTATCTGGTTGAGATAATAATAACTCATCAATGTTTACACCTAATTTTTGAGCATAAACCGGATCTAATGCATGCTCAGCATCTATAAACGCCGCTTGTCCTCCATTTGCTTGAACTTCAGCGATTGCATGTAATGCTACAGTTGTTTTACCTGAACTTTCAGGACCATATACTTCGATAATTCGTCCTCTAGGATAACCACCTACACCTAATGCAACATCTAGTGCTAACGATCCACTAGAAATAGTTGAAATTTGGCGGTCAGTTTGTTCCCCAAGTTTCATAATTGAACCTTTACCGAATTGTTTTTCAATTTGTTTTAAAGCCATATCTAATGCAGCTTGACGATCACTCATTTAGATTCCTCCTTAAGGATTCATTTATCTCTTAACTATATAATAACTGTTTTTTGTTCGTTTGCCAACAAAAAAATAGAACGTTTATTCGATATTTTTCGTATTTAAACTTAATTTTTAAAGAATAGAAACGCTTGTTTCGTATTTTTTGGTCTATAAAACTAGATTTTTATTAATATCGAAACTATAAAATTAAAAAACTCGGCTAAATTAACCGAGCTTTTATATTATAAAATATTCTATTTCATTTTATAAGTCTTGACTTTCAAAACTTGAATTAATTAATTTAATCAACAAGTTCGCGCCATTTTTGACACTTGATAATCTTATTTGTTCTCTAGTGCCACTGAATTGAAACTCTTTTACAATTGGATCAGAATCGCCAATTTTTATACCGATAAATACTTTCCCTACTGGCACATCTTCTAATGTAGATGGTCCTGCTTCACCAGTAAAACTAATTGAAATATTACTTCCTGTTAATCTTTGAATATTTTCAACTAGTGATTTTGCACACTCTACACTTACTGCACCATTTTTATTAAGAATGTCTGATGGAACATTTAAAAGGTTTTGTTTCATTTCATTAGAATAACAAACAATACTACCTTTAAAAGTAGACGAGTTCCCAGGAATATCTGTCACTCTTTTACTGAATAGACCTCCAGTTAAACTTTCAGCAGCAGAAATAGTCAGTTTAAAATCTTTTAGCTTTTTTGATAAAACTGTAAATAAGTTTTCATTATTTGTACCATATATAAACTGCCCAACACGCTCACGTATTTTTTCTTCAGCTTGTCCAATTAGTTTTTCTGCCTCTTGTTCATTACTAGCACTTGCAGTAACTCGAAGCATCACTTCTCCCTCACTCGCTAAAGGAGCAATCGTTGGATTTGATTGATTTTCAAGTAAATCAAGTATTTCAGTTTCTAAAATCGATTCCCCGATGCCAAAAAACTTAAGCTCTTTCGAAATAATTGTACTTGCTTCCTTACCTTTTAAAAAATAAGGAATTAGTTCTTTCTCAACCATCGGAATCATTTCTTTAGGTGGTCCTGGTAATAATACAAATTGTTTATTTTTCGCTTCATAAACCATTCCAGGTGCCATACCATTTTTATTCAATAAAACATGTGCGTTATTAATGACTAATGCTTGTTTTTTATTATTTTCAGTCATTGGTCGATTTACTTTAATAAAATATTGTTCAATATACTCTAGTGATTGATCATGGTAAACAAGTGACTCTTGAACAAATTCTGCGACAACTTCTTTCGTTAAATCATCCTTTGTTGGTCCAAGTCCACCAGTTAGGATGATTAAATCACTTCTTGATGAAGCAATTTCTAATGCACTTTTAAGTCGTTCGGAATTGTCTCCTACAACTGTTTGGAAATGATGGTGATATCCTAATGCAGATAAATGTTTAGCTATAAATTGAGCATTTGTATTTGCAATTTGGCCTAAAAGTAGCTCAGTACCTACTGCGATGATTTCAGCACGTTTCATATCATTTCCCCCTATATTATTAATTACATAGATTGAAGAAGAACATCTCTATTTTTATAAAAATAATCCCAACCAGAATATACTGTAAAGAATAATGCCACCCAAAGTGATACATCTGCAATTGAAAATGGTAAGAAATTCAATGGGAAATCATGTAAGAAATATGCAGAAATCGCAACTATTTGAGCCCAAGTCTTAATTTTACCTAGCATTGCAGCAGCATGAACTTCTCCAGAGCCAGCTAAAATCATACGTAAACCGGTTACAGCAAACTCTCTACTTATTATGATAATTGTAATCCACGCAGGAACATAATGAAAATCAGTTAAGATAATTAATGCTGAAGAAACAAGTAATTTATCAGCAAGTGGATCTAAAAACTTTCCAAAATTAGTAACTAGATTATATTTTCTTGCGTAATAACCATCTATAAAATCAGTAACTGAAGCAATAATAAAAATTGCAGCTCCTACTAAATGATTAACCGGTATTGAATCACCCATTAATGTAACATTTCCCCATCCAAAATCGATTAAAACGGCAATCATAAATAATGGAATTAGACAAACCCTTGAAACTGTGATCTTATTTGGTAAATTCATGGTAAAACCCTCCAAAACTTTCTAAAAATGAAGCATTTATAATAAATGAATAAAAGCCATCTTAAAGATGACTATTGATTCATTTTTAAATTTTTAATCGTAATCTTTTGGTGAACAGCATTTGTTGGACTAACTGGATATTTAAATACCTCATCGTTAATTCGTAGCTCAACATTATTAGAAGCACCAATATTTACAGTTACTTCATTTTCATCTGTTAAGTCGTAGTTTTGAGTTTGTCCATGTTTTAAAATTCCGGAATAGAACATTTTTCCATCAGCATTTTTTAAATCCACATAACTTTCACCATTTGCAACTACTTCTAATTTAAATACATCCGTACCAGATAAAGAAATAGTAGTTCGTTTACCCGCTGCAGAGTCAACAGTAATTTTTTGCGCTGGCGTTTGCTCAGTCACATCATTTTTCGGTTTCTCTGTTTTTTTCGTATTATTAACTTTTGCCTGATCTAGCGCATTATTTTTTGGCTTTTCAATTTCAGAATTAGAGTTAGATTGAGATTGATTCGTATCCGCAGATTTTCCATCATTTTTTGATGGGAACATCATATAAATAGCGATGCAAATCCCAATGATAAGAATCGCTACTAGTATCCTTGGTAAATAATCCATTATTCGTGATGACTTCACATTACTTAATGGTTCTTTAAGCTTCGATGCTCTACTAGGGATTTCTTCATGCTTTACTTCTTCTACTGTACTAGCCACAGTTGATTCCTCTAACACTGGCTTTTCAGTTAAAAATCCAGAAACGTCAACACCAATTGTTTCTGCATATTGTCTAATAAATGCACGAACATAAAATTGCCCTGGCAATATTTCATAATTACCTTCTTCAATTGCTTCAAGATAACGTTTCTGAATCTTCGTTAACTCTTGTACATCGTCAATTGATAAGCCTTTCGCTTCTCTTGCTTCTCGTAAATATTTTCCTAATTCTGTCACAAGTTACACCCCAACTAACTTTAAAAATCAAACATCGAGAACGAGTTGTGTCCATTTTTATCCATTTGGTCTACAAGTTCATATTTAATTTCTTCATTTTCATCATTTCTTAATTCAATTATGTAATCAAAATCTTCTAAAGAGTATTCAGTTTGCTGTACAAATACATCAGGATGCTCCACTACTTTCACAGAAGACATTGCCATAATTTCGCGAACCAATTGCCAATGTTGCTCATTTGCTCTTCTATGAGAAAGAATGCCATCAATAATAAATACATTATCTGAATTATATTCGTCTTCTATTAATTGACTTCTTAATGTTTGTTTAATTAATGTTGATGAAACAAATAACCAGCGTTTATTTGCACATACACTTGCTGCTACAACTGATTCAGTTTTACCAACACGAGGCATTCCTCTAATTCCGATTAGCTTATGGCCTGGCATTTTAAATAACTCTGCCATAAAATCAACAAGCATACCTAAATCATCGCGGACAAAACGAAAAGTCTTTTTATCATCTACGTCTCGTTGAATATAAGTACCATGTCTTACAGCTAAGCGATCTCTTAGAGTTGGCTTTCTAAGTTTAATTATTGTTATATTGTCCATAGTATTTAAAATTGATTCAAATCTAGTAATTTGATCATCGTTATCGCAACCAAGTAACATGCCGCGTTTCATTGTGTCGACACCATTGATTGTTAAAATATTAATCCCTAGCATACCGATTAGCGATGCAATATCTCCAAGTAGTCCAGGGCGATTCTTATGTATTTCATACTCAAAATACCATTCGATTAACTCCATACCTATACCCCCTATTTGTTAACTACTTAACTCTCCATTTAATAATAAACGATTTCGCCATAATATAAAAGGTAAAATATGTGAAATAAATAACTTTCGACCGGAAACTTTGCTATGAAGTATGCCAACCGCCGTTTACTCCAAGGATTTGGCCAGTTATATAAGAAGATTGTTCGGAAATTAGGTAATTTACAGTATTCGCAATTTCACTTGGAAGAGCTAAACGATTCATTGGAATTTCATTTGCAATTTCTTTTAAATCTTCTTCACTGAAGGTATTTAACATATTGGTTTTTACGGCACCTGGAGCAACAGCATTTACTTTTATTCCACTTGGTCCTAGCTCTTTAGCTAATGCCATTACATAGGCGTTTTGAGCACCCTTTGTAGTTGAATATAATACCTCACATGATGCACCAATTTGTCCCCATATGGACGAAATAACGACTATACTGCCAGATTTTTTAGCCACCATATTAGGAAGAAAATGATTGACTACTTTGATCAAACTTTTGATATGTAATTGAGTCATTCGATTAATCTCTTCATCACTTACATCGTTAATCAAACCAATAATTGAAAAACCAGATGCATACACAATTGAATCAATTGGATCATTTATTTGTGATGTTAAAATTTCAACTCCATTTTCAACTGACAAGTCTGCTTGAACAAATTGGCAACTTACTTCAATCTCATTAGCCAATTCAATCAGTTCATTAAGTGGCTCTTTCTTACTGTTATAATGGACAACTAAATCATAATTTTCATTGATTAATTTTTTCGAAATTGCTAAACCAATGTCACCACTAGCTCCAATTACAAGAATTCTTTTTCTCATTTAATATAATCTCCATTTATTCGAGGTTTTAATGCAGGGTTAAAGAGTATTAAGAAATATAAAGATAAGCGAGGAAGCTCTCTTAAAATTTTTTATTAATAAATAGTACACCTAGATTCTTTAAAAACCCTTAAATTTTTAAAATTTCAAAAAGCATCCCATAGAGGATGCTTTTAATTCATTCAATGAGGAAGAACAAAAAATTCACTCATATAGTCTTCATTTATTAGATGACTGGCACTTTCTTTTAAATCCTCTACAGAAATAGATTGTAACACAGATACAATGTCAAATAAATGCATATCTAAGAACGCATATCGCGTAAATTGGTTAGCGATATATTCTGGAGAATTTAATGAGCGTAAGAATCCCCCAATTTTCTTTTTAACTACGCGATCGACAATTTCTTTTTCCCACTGAAGATTTTTTGAGTCTAATAACACTTCTTTTATTTTTTCTGAGAGTTTTTCAGGTGAAGTAGAATCTCCTCCGATGATCGCAAAAGCAAAACCATTTTCTGCAGAGTAATCATATGAGAACGTATCATCGATTAAACCATCTTCATACATTTGTTGATACGTATTTGAGCCTTTACCAAATAAATAATCAAGTAATACTGAAATTGATAATTCATGTTTTAATAATTCACTTCCACCTTTAGGTGCAGAAAAGTCTTTTACACCAACGAGTACTTTTGATGATTGGACATTCATATGTAACACTTTTTTCTTTTCTGCAGATTCAGGCGTTTCTTCAGGGAAAAATCTCTTAATTTCATTTGCATCTTTGAACGTTTTTTTACTTTGGTTTTCTTTAATTAAATTCATTGTTTTATCAGGGTCTACTGGACCTACAACAAAAAACAACATATTACTTGGGTGATAAAAAGTTTCGTAACAAGTATAAAGTAATTCTTTTGTAATTTTTGAAATTGATTCAACTGTACCAGCAATATCTGTTCTAACAGGATGTTTACCATATAAATTAGCAATCATCCCAAAATATTGTCTCCAATCAGGGTTATCTTCGTACATTTTAATTTCCTGACCGATGATCCCTTTTTCTTTTTCAACACTTTGATCAGAAAAATATGGATCTTGAACAAAATCAATTAAAGTCATTAAATTTTGTTCTACATTATTCGTTGCTGAAAATAAATAAGCAGTTCGTGTAAAACTTGTAAACGCATTAGAAGAGGCTCCTTGTTTGCTAAAAACCTGGAATACGTCCCCATCTTTCTTTTCAAATAGTTTGTGCTCTAAAAAATGAGCAATCCCATCTGGTACAACTAATTTTTCATCTTTTCCTAAAGGAATAAATTCAGAATCAATCGAACCGTATTTCGTTGTAAAGGTCGCATATGTTTTGTTGTAGCCTTGTTTAGGAAGAATATATACTTTTAATCCGTTTTCAAGCTCCTCGAAATAAAGCGTTTCATTCAATTGTTCAAAATACTTTTTTTCCATTATGCTCCCTCCTGACCTTTTAAGAAATAAGTTGTGTGAAGTTTAATTTTATTAGCTACAGCTACAATTTCATCTTTCGTAACTTTTTCAATTTCAGGGAACCAGTCCTCGATTGGACGTTCATTCCCTGCAGCTTGGTCATTGAATAATGTTTCAATTATTCCATATGCAGTGTCCATACTTTCTAATAGACTGTTTTTAATCACTAATTTTGTTTGATCAATTTCTTCTTCAGAGAAATTTCCCTTTTTCATTTCTTCCAGTTGTTCAGCAATAATTGTAGTTGCTTTTTCATAATTTTCACTTGCTATACCAGACATAACCATTAAAATTGATTTATGACTTTCAAAACGAGAAGCAGCATAGTATGCTAAGCTATTTTTTTCTCGAACATTGATAAATAATTTTGAATGAGAGAATCCACCAAAAAGTCCATTAAACACTTGAAGTGCAAAGTAATCAGGATCTTTAATCGAGATCCCAGTAGTATAACCGATGTGTAGTTTGCCCTGATTTAGTTTTTGCTCTTCAATTACTTCATTAGGAGAATCGACTGGCGTTGCTTTTGTTGTATCGACTGTTAATCTTTCACTAGTTGTGTTTCTAAAGTTCTCTTCAACTAATTGTTTACATTGGTCAAATGCAACATCTCCAACTATATAAAGATCAATTAAATCTTGTTGCAAAGCTTTTTCATAATACTTATAAAGTGACTCAGCTGTAATTGAATTGACATCTTCTGTTTTTCCATTTGCAAGTAATGCATAAGGTTCATCCTTAAACATTTCTTCCACTAGTCGTTGATTTGCATATTTCAATTTATCATCATTTATTGATTGAATTCGTTGTACTTGGGTTCTTTTTTGAGTTTCAACATGCTTAGCTGAAAATACCCCATTTTCTAAAAATGGATTTTGCCAAATAGAAGCAATAAGCATTAGAGCTTCATTTAGTAATGAACCTTGATTTGAAAGGTATTTTTCATTTGCAATGTCAATTGTAAATGACATAACATGATAATCCCCTTTTTTCGATACGTCTACAAAGAAGGTCGCCCCATATAATTCTTCTAATTTTCTTCTAATTTCACCATTGGTAGGAAGATCTTTTGTTCCACTTTGCAATATATAAGGTAAAATCCCGCGATACGATACTGTATCTTCTTCAAGTTTTCCACGTACTTTTAATGTAATCGAATTTGTTTTAAATTTTTCAGTTGTTACCACATGTAGCTTAATACCGTTAATATCACTATTTTTGTACTGTAACAAATTCAAATTGAACCCTCCTTAGTCAAATACTATTTACTCATATTTATTTCCAATATCTTCATTGTATCTCTAATTTTACCAAAAATAAAACCTACTGCTTAGTTTACCCAAAATAATTAATTCAAATAAAAATCTGTTCTTTTAAAATAAGTACTACGTCAACTGGAACGAAAGGATGCTCCCTATCCGTGGAGGGGGGGAAACTCCTCGGCCAGCCTGCGATCTTTTCCTACAGGAGTCTCGCACTTAACGTTTCAATCATTTTCAAAATATAAACGAGTTATTATTTAACTTCCATCTAATAGTTGAGAGGTGATCAACTACAGTAAATATTCATAACAACGATATTATTCCTAATTAATTGACAACATCCTTTAATTTAAAAATAGCTTCCTAATTTAATAGGAAGCTTTTTAAACATTTATTTATCGTTTACCTTTTTCATACGCAACACCAACTGATTTTGGTGCTTGAGATGATTTTGAGAAAATTACTAATGCGATTAAAGTTACTACGTATGGGAATAACTTTAATGCTAATGGTGGAATATGAGATAAACTTGGAATAACTTGCGATACATTGGCAATTGTTGTAGCTACACCAAAGAATAATGTCGCTGCTAAAATTCCAAGTGGTTTCCATTGTCCAAAAATTAATGCAGCAATTGCTAAGAAACCAAGACCTGCAACACTACCAGTAAATTCGCCAGAGTATGTTACTAAAATAATTGCTCCACCTAATCCAGAGAATGCACCAGAAATAATAACCCCAAGGTAACGAATACGGTATACGTTAATACCTGCTGCATCAGCTGCTTGAGGGTATTCACCACATGCACGTAGACGTAAGCCTAAACGAGTTTTATAAAGTATAAATGTACTAATGATTAGAATACCGATTACTAACCATGTTGTAGAATACGTGTTTTTAAAGAATAGATCTCCGAGAATTGGAATGTTCTTTAAGACTGGGATATCAGTACGAGTAATACCGTTAATACTGATGTTTCCAGATCCAGTAATATTTCTTGCTAAGAAGATTGTTAAAGCACCTGCAATCATATTAATTGCGATACCACTAATTACTTGATCTGCGTGTAAATTTATACTTGCAAACGCATGTAGTAAAGAGAATAAAGCACCTGTAAGAACTGCAACAAGAATTCCTACCCAGATAACCCAAACTTCACCTTGATGAGTTTCTTGAAGTTTTGAAATTGTTAAGGCACTAGCGAAACCACCAACAACCATTAAACCTTCTAAACCAATATTTACGACACCGCTTCGCTCAGAAAATAAACCACCTAATGCTACGATTAATAATGGAATCGTATAGGCAATTGCATATGGGAAAATTTGTATAATTAAATCCATGCCTTATTTCACCTTCTCTCCTACATTGCTGTTTTTGTATTTGCGTGATTTGGATACTCGATCTATAACTTTTTTAATTAAAATACTAGTTGCTGAGAAATAAATAATGATAGCAATGATAACATCAGCAATATCTGGTGGAATTGAAGTCATTGCACTCATAAAACCTTTACCAGAATATAATAGTCCAAAGAAAATTGCTGAGAAAAATACGCCAACTGGTGTATTCATTCCTAAAAGTGCCACGGCAATTCCGTCGAATCCTTCAGTAGGTAAAACACCTATTTGAATTAGTGATGCATTACCAGCGAATTGAACAACACCTGCTAAGCCTGCAAGTCCACCTGAAATCATCATTGATAAAACAACATTTCTATTTACTGAAATACCAGCGTATTCAGCAGCACTACGGTTGTAACCTACAGCTTTTAATTCATACCCTAATACTGTGCGATTAATAATAAATGAAATAACGATTACCATAATAACGGCGATAAATAAACCGAAGTTAATATATGAACCACCAAATAAATTTGATAATAACGGCATTTTTAATGTTGCAGCATCTGCAAGCATTTTTGACTCTGTTTCAGTACTACCTTTAAAATATTGTGGTACTAAATAATAAACAGTCCAGTATGCAATCCAGTTCATCATAATCGTAGAAACTACTTCGTGAACATTAAACTTAGCTTTTAGTAGTCCTGGAATAAATGCCCAAACTGCACCTGCAATAAAGGCTACAATTATCATAATTGGAACTAAGATAAGAGTAGGTAAATCGACAGTTAAACCAATTGCAGAAGCACAAAATCCTGCGAAAAGCATTTGGCCAGCTGCACCAATATTAAATAAACCTGTTCTGAATGCAAATGCAACAGAAAGTCCTGTTAAAATTAACGGAGTAGCAGTCGCAAATGTATTACCAATACGCTCCGGATCTTTTAATCCACCTTGGAATAAATAAGTAAACCCTTCTATTGGATCATTACCTGTTACTAAAATTAATAATGCTCCAGCTAGTAAACCTAAAACTACGGCAATTAAAGAAATGATTCCTCCCTTTTTCATGCCCCTTCACCTCTCCTTATACCAGCCATCATTAATCCTAATTCATCTTCATTTGTGTCTTTGGCATTAACGATATCAACGATTTCTCCAGCATTTACGATTGCAATGCGGTCAGATAAATTAAGAACTTCATCTAGTTCTAACGAGATTAATAGAACAGCTTTTCCACTATCTCTTTGCTCAATTAATCTCTTATGAATATACTCTATCGAACCAACGTCTAAACCACGTGTTGGCTGACATGCAATTAATAACTCAGGCTTAAGTTCGATTTCGCGACCAATAATTGCTTTTTGTTGGTTTCCTCCAGACATTGATTCAACGACTGTTTTAGCCCCTTCACCAGAGCGTACATCGAATTCTTCAATGATTTTCTTTGCATGTTTGGCAATCGCAGCTTTATCTAAAACTCCATATTTAGAGAACGGTTCTTGATTATAAATCTCTAGAACTACGTTTTCTTCAATCGTATATTCAAGAACAAGTCCTCTTTTTTGACGATCCTCTGGAATGTGTGCAATACCACTTCTAATTCGCTCACGTATACTGCGTTTTGTAATATCTTGATTTTTTAATAAAATAGAACCCTCTTCAATCGGTCTTAACCCTGTAATTGCTTCAACAAGTTCAGATTGTCCATTTCCTTCAACTCCGGCAATCCCAACGATTTCACCTGCTCGAACTTGAAGTGTAGCATTTTTTAAACCTAAAACTTTTTTATTATTTTTGACACTTAAATTATTTACATCTAGTACAACTTCACCAGGTTTTGATTCTACCTTATCTACCTTGAAAGACACCTGACGTCCGACCATCATAGATGCCATTTCAGATTCAGAAGTTTGTTTTACATCAACTGTACCAATGTACTTCCCATGACGAATGACTGTACATTGATCTGCAACAGCTTTAATTTCTTTTAATTTATGTGTAATGATAATGATTGACTTGCCTTCATTAATCAAGTTTTTAATAATCTTCATTAAATCTTGTATCTCTTGTGGAGTAAGTACTGCTGTTGGCTCATCTAGGATTAATACTTCAGCATTACGATATAAAGTTTTTAAAATTTCGACTCTTTGTTGCATCCCTACTGTAATATCTTCAATCTTTGCATATGGATCTACATTTAAGCCATAAGTTTTAGAAAGCTCTTCAATACGTTTTGCTGCAGTCTTGATATCTACTACTAGCCCTTTTTTAGGTTCAAGACCTAGAATAATATTTTCTGTTACTGTAAAATTTGAAACTAATTTAAAATGTTGGTGAACCATTCCGATTCCTAGTTCATTTGCAACATTTGGATTTGAAATTTTAACTTCTTTACCTTTTATTTTTATAATCCCTTTTTCGGGTGTGTACATTCCAAAAAGGACGGACATTAAAGTTGATTTCCCTGCTCCGTTTTCACCTAATAAAGCATGAACTTCCCCTTTTTTTAATCGTAGTGTAATATTATCATTCGCTATAATGCCAGGAAACTCTTTTGTTATATTTAGCATCTCCACTACATATTCCATAATTTTCCTCCTTGATATTACGAAGTCATTTTTTATTTTTAAAGTTTTACTTGATTTCGAAATATTTTTTATATTTTTTATTTAAGGAGGGCTTAACTCTCTCTCCCGATCGTCATGCCCTAATCAATTGGAAGCTTTTTAAGTGCTTGCAATTGATTAAAGCATGAAAGAAAAAAACCATTTTTAGGGTAGAAGAAGCATATAAAAGGGTCTCCTTTCCTATGCTTCTTCTATCATTTATTAATTAGAAAGATAATTACTTAATTAAATTTCCTCTTTCACTTGCTACTACAATTTCACCAGACTTAACTTTGTTAAATACATCATTAACTTTTGTTAAAGTATCAGAACTTAAGTTTGGATTTTCTTTTGGTAAACCAATTCCATCATTTTTTGCATCGTAAGTTAAAGTTTGTCCACCAGGGAATTTTTTATCTTTTTCAGCTTTAACCATATCAGAAGCTGCTTTTGCAACACCTTTCATAGCTGAAGTTAAAATTACTGATTTGTTATCTTTATAAACTCCATCAGCGTACTGATCTACGTCTACACCAACAACCCAAACTTCTTTACCACTAGCTACTCTGTTTTTAGCTTCAGTAATAGCACCTTGTCCTACTCCACCTGCTGCAGCGAAAATCGCTTTAACGCCACGGTCATACATTTGAGCTGCAATTTGTTGACCTGCTGCTTTGTCTGTAAAGCTTCCAGAATAAACAACGTTATTAGCTTTTAAAGTAATGCTAGTTCCAAGGTTTTCGTTTGCATATTTAATACCTTGTTGGAATCCCCAGTTATATTTTTGAACTGCTGGAATTTCCATACCACCGATAAATCCAACATCACCAGTTTTTAATTGAACTGCTGTTGCAATACCAGCTAGGTAGCCAGCTTCATGTTCTGAGAAGAAAATTGAAACTGTGTTATCTTTTACATTTGGAGTAAAATCTTTAGCTGTATGTGGAGTACCATCGATAATGACAAATTTGTCATCTTTATATTTATCTTGCGCTTTGTTAATTGCAGTTTCAAATTTATAACCAGGAGTTATGATAAATTGAAACCCTGCATCATTTAAGTTTCCGATTTCTTTTAAGTAATCTGCTTCAGTTTCACCAGCAGGTTTTAAGTATTTTGTATCTTGCTTAAGATTGAAACCTAAATCTTTAGCTCCAGCTTGGATCCCTTCCCAAGTACCTTGGTTAAATGACTTATCATCAATCGTACCAGAGTCAGTTACCATCCCTACTTTAAATGCGCCTTTTGCGTCTTTTGTATCTCCACCTTTACCACAAGCACCTAAAATTGTACCTGCTGCTAAGGCCATTGAAAGAACAAGACCAGCTTTTTTCATCTTCATAAAAATTTGCCCCCTTAAATTTTTATTTACATTTGTACTAGCTTGGTTTATAATCGTTATCTTAACGATCCACCTCCCTAATAATTTTAATGAAATTTCAGTAAACAATATTTGAAAACTCGCCAAAACTTATTTTTCGTAAATATTAATTTGGCTATACAATTTAATTTCTTTTTCTTAAAACATTAAAGCTGAACTGATCCGCTCTGAAGTAATTATAAGAATGTAAAACTGCACGGTTTAAATCGTCAAAATGTAACTGTTCGATTAATAATAATGAAACATCTGGTTCACACTGTAATAAAGGAGAAACTTTATCGTGGTAACCGATAGGTTCAATTCTTGCACTTGAATATTCGATATTTCGACCGGTTTCTTTTTTGATGAATGTAAAGAACGAATGATCTTCATATGAAGGAACCTGTTTAAAATAATTAGTCGGTAATTTATCAATGCAATAAACTACAGGTTCACCATTTGCTGTTCGAATTCTTTCTACTACGTGCATACGATCATCTTCAGTGATTGTGAAGCTTTTTAAATCTTCCTTCGTAGGAACTAATAGTTTAGAAGATAAAAAGATTGTACCAGGCTCTTTACCTGCATCAATAATCATTTCTGACACACTACTTAATTGTTCAATGCCTGTCCTAAAAATTGGTTTCGGTTTCACAAATGTCCCGACCCCGTGTCTTCTTACTAAGATATTTTCTTCTTCTAAAACTCTTAATGCTTCTCTTAATGTTGCTCTTGATACTCCAAAAATTTTAGATAACTCATACTCTGATGGTAACTTATGATGTGGCAAGTAAATACCATTCTCAATATCTTGTTTTATTCGATCCATCACTTGGAGATAAAGTAATCTGGTGTCTGTTTTAATCTTCATTTCCCATCCCCCAAACTTCGGATTTCAGACATCAGTTGTTAGACATCTGTCGTATAATCCTTCTTTACTATACTGTTATTTTTTACTCATTTCAACACTTTTTTGTAAACGCTTTATTTTTTATTTCGTTAATGAATCAATTCTTCATATTTAACAAAAAAAACTCTTATAATCTACAGTTCCACTTAGTGAAAAAGCTAGATTATAAGAGTTTTTGATTTTCGTAAATATAAATCATTTCTCCATAATAATGCTTTTTCCCCATAGTATTGCAAATATTGGTTGCAATGTAGAAACTTCCGACCCATTATGTCGATATTATATGAGGACTATCAATTTATCTGAAGAAATAATATCATTGTATGTCTAAAAATGTCAATAATGTTTCGACATTTTTTTCTTTTTGTTTAAGACAAGGCTTGCTCATCTTCCACTGGTTTACTAATTAATACTTCCCTAGGTTTACTACCTTCATACGGACCAACTATACCATTATCTTCCATCGCATCAATTAATCTGGCAGCTCTTGTATAACCAATTCTAAACCTTCTTTGTAGTAGTGATACCGAGGCTGATTGCATATTTGTTACTAAATCAACAGCTTCATTATAAAGATCATCATTCACTTCAGATTTCCCATCTTTTTCCTCTTTTACCATCATTTCTTCTTGGTATTGAGCCTTTTGTTGAGAGATTGAAAACTCGACTACTCTTTCAACTTCATCATCAGATAAAAATGCTCCTTGTACTCGAATAGGTTTAGATGCACCGATTGGTTGATATAACATATCTCCTCTTCCTAATAGTTTTTCTGCTCCACCAGTATCAAGTATTGTACGAGAATCTGTTTGAGAAGATACACTAAAAGCAATTCGAGAAGGTATATTCGCTTTAATAACACCCGTAATAACGTCAACGGACGGTCTTTGTGTAGCAATAATTAAGTGGATACCCGCTGCACGAGCCATTTGAGCTAATCTAGTGATTGAATCTTCCACGTCACTTGAAGCTACCATCATTAAGTCAGCTAACTCATCAACAATCACAACGATAAATGGTAAAAAAGGTTGTTTCGAATCAGTCATCGTATTATTTTGTTTCGTTAATTCGTTATAAGCTTCGATATTTCTAGTACCTGAATGAGAAAAAAGCTCATATCTTCTTTCCATTTCACTAACAACTTTTCGTAACGCTTGTGAAGCCTTTTTAGGATTTGTTACAACCGGAGTTAGCAAATGAGGAATACCATTATAAACATTTAATTCAACCATCTTCGGATCGATTAGCATTAGCTTTACTTCAGATGGTTTTGCATTCATTAGGATACTAACAATGATTCCATTTATACATACGCTTTTCCCACTACCTGTCGCCCCAGCTACTAGTAGATGTGGCATTTTATTAAGCTCTGCAAATACAGCATCACCGGCAATATCTTTTCCTAACGAAACAGCTAATGGATTTTGTAATTTCGGATTTTTTGCTTCGAGAACTTCTCTAAGTAATACAGTCGTTATATTCGTATTAGGGACTTCAATTCCTACAGCAGATTTACCTGGAATCGGAGCTTCAATTCGAATATCTTTGGCTGCAAGTGCAAGTGCTAAATCATCACTAAGATTAACAATACGACTAACTTTTACCCCTGCTTCAGGGTATACTTCATATTTTGTTACCGCAGGTCCATGATGTACTTTTGTGACTGTAGCCTTTACACCAAAACTTTGAAATGTTCTTTCAAGCTTGTCCGCATTTTCCTTTAGTTTGGATTCATTTTCACGTTTTTTAGTACCCTTTGGGTAGGCCAATAGATCCATTGATGGCAATACGTAATCTACTTTATCATCAATACTTACTTCTGCAACTGGCAATTCGATAGACTGATCGTCTTCCTCTGCAAAATGAGCCTGGATTTGATTTGAATTATTTGCGATGATCAATTCTGGCTCCTTAGGTGGCTGATATGTAGGAGAATACTCGATTTGAATTTCTTTTTTCGGCTCGATGTTGTTCTCATCTTCATATGAATTTTTAACTTGGTAATTTAAACTATTACCAGCAGACACTTCTTCTTCATGATCATTGTCTTCATATGAATCTTTCTTTGATTTTCTCTTTTGCTTAGCCTCAGCTCGTCTACTAGTCGTTTTTTGTTCACGGCCACGCTTCCAGAAATTTGTAAAATCCTTACAGGTATCTGAAATTAAATTTCTTACTTTTGGCATTATATATTGATATACATAACCACCAAGTGGCTTACCAGTAATAAATAAAACTCCCGCAACAATTGCAATGATTCCGAATAGAATCGCACCGGTTCGGTCAAATAAGAAATATAAAACTGCAAAAAGTATCGCTCCAATCATACCTCCACCAAGATCCACCGTACTAATTTTGCCTTTGGCTTCAATTAAAAATAAATCTAGCGTACTTTTTATGACAGATTGATCGTGAAATTGATTATTTTTTGCTAATAAATCAAATAGAGTAACATGACTAAACATCAATATACTAAAGAAGATTAACAATCCACCAATCGTAATACTCGAAACAAATGGAGGTCTTTTTCGATAAATTATGCTATATGCAGATAAACCGATGATAAAAAGAAAACTAAGCATGTACCATTCCCCAAAGAAGAATCTCAAGAATAATACAAAGGCTTTACCTACAATACCAAGCTTTAATATTGTTACGATTGATAGTGCTAAAAATATTAATCCACTAATTTCATACCATATTGAACCATTGCCAGTTACTGATTTTCGAGCTTTTGACTTTTGCTGCTTCTGCTTTGCCATGTAATTCACCCCCATCAAAATTTGCAGATTCGCCAAAGAAAGCAGCCTTTTGGCTGCTTTCTTAAATTGAATTTATTATAACATATCAGAACATATGTTTACCATGTATTGTTAATAATTACCTCAAGTTGGAAGAACTAAAATTCTTTGACCAGGTGTATATTGCATAAAATGCTGCGGATCGGTACTTACAATTCTTTTAATTTCAAAAGCTGTACCCCCAACACTATCAACCAACATTGGAACACCATTGTATTCCAAAAACTGCTGCGATGTGTATTCTTGTTGATCAACAGGAAAAATCGATTCAATTGGCATTATTGTATAAAGAATCAAAATTCATTCTCCTCTTTATTAGACTTTTCTTTTCGTTCGTCAATTAATTCCTGCAACTTACTTAGTGCTTGCCCAATCCCACCTACATCATCAATTAGTCCATATTTTACTGCATCTCCACCGACTACATTTGAGCCGATATCTCTTGTTAAATTACCTTTTGTAAACATTAATTCCTTGAAACGTTCTTCCGTAATATTCGAGTGCTTCGTAACAAAACGAGTTACCCTTTCTTGCATTTTATCAAGATATTCAAACGTTTGAGGTACACCAATTACTAAACCAGTTAGACGAATTGGATGGATCGTCATTGTTGCCGTTTCCGCGATAAATGAAAAGTCAGTACTCACTGCAATTGGTACTCCGATACTATGTCCACCGCCTAAAACGATTGACACAGTAGGTTTCGTTAATGTTGCTATCATTTCTGATATCGCAAGACCAGCTTCCACATCTCCACCGACAGTATTTAGAACAATTAATAATCCTTCAATCTTAGGATTTTGTTCAATTGCAACTAATTGCGGGATTAAATGTTCATATTTCGTTGTCTTGTTTTGAGGTGGTAATGCTACATGCCCTTCAATTTGTCCAATTATCGTTAGACAATGAATTTTTGAATCATTGCTTGCTGGAACATTTGTTTGTCCTAATTGCTGAATTTTTTCAACAATGCTCATATCCTTTTGATCATTTGGCTTTGGAGGTGCATCTTCGTTTGGAATAGGTGTTTCATTATTTGAATTTGTCAAAACGGTTCCCCCTATCATTTTTCATACAAGTTAGTATGTGAAAATAATAAGGAAATCATACCCATCTTGGATTAAGAAGTACCTAATTTTTAAAATTATACTTCCATTAATATCGGAAGAATCATTGGTCTTCTTTTTGTTTCTTCATATAAGTAAGCGCTTAATCCATCTCTAATTGAATTTTTTAATAATGTCCATTCAATTTGATCGTTCTGTAACATTTTTTCTGTAATGTCTTTAACAATTTCAGTTGCTCTAGTTATTAATTTTTCGGACTCACGAACATATACAAAGCCACGAGTTATAATTTCCGGACCAGAAATGATTGCTTTCTTTTGCTTGTTAAACGTTACGACAACGATTAGTATTCCATCTTGAGAAAGTAGCTTACGATCACGTAATACGATATTTCCAACATCACCGACACCAATTCCGTCAATTAAAACGTTGCCAACTTCTACTCTCTCAGTACGAGAAGCTTGACCATTTTTAAACGAAACGATGTCCCCTTTTTCAATAATAAAAATATCTTCTTTTGCCATCCCTACTTCTTCTGCAATATGTGAATGTGCTTTTTGCATTCGATATTCACCATGAACTGGTATGAAATATTTTGGCTTCATTAATTCAAGCATTAATTTTAATTCTTCTTCATAGCCATGGCCAGATACATGTACCTTTTTATAACCATAAATAACATTTGCGCCAGCTCTAAATAATAGATTAACAGAAGTTGAAACTAACATTTCATTTCCTGGAATAGGTGTTGCCGCCATTAGTACAGTATCACCTTTTCGAATTGAAACTTGTTTATGCGTACCTTTAGCTATTTTTGAAAGGGCTGCCATCGGTTCTCCTTGAGTACCTGTTGTAAGGATGACAATATCTCTTTCTTTATAATTATCTGTATCCACAACTGAAATCATTAAATCATCAGGAATCGATAAATAATCTAATTCCTTCGCTATTTCAATTGATTTCATCATACTACTTCCGACTACTGCTAGTTTTCTACCAGAAGCTACACTTGCATTAATAACCTGTTGGATTCGATATATATTTGAGGAAAAGCAAGCTACTAAAACTCTTCCTTTGGCATTCATGATTTCTTTTTTAATTTCTTCTGATACTTTCTTCTCAGACCCCGAAAACCCTTGTCTTTCTGCGTTTGTGCTATCAGATAGCAAACATAAGACTCCTTTATCTCCTATTAATGCTAATTTACCTAAATCAGCTCCTGGATACGGACTTTTCGATTGATCAAACTTGAAATCTCCAGTAAAAACGACAGCACCTTGTGGTGTATTTACACAAAATCCAAATGAATCAGGAATACTGTGAGTAGTCCTAAAAAAGCTAATTGAGCTATTTTCAAATGTTAATAAAGTATTTTCGTCATATAGTTCAAATTGCTCAAGGTTTTTAATACCCTTTTCACTTAATTTTTCTCTTATATATAAATAAGCTAATTTATTCGTGTAAAACTTTACCTGTGGAAGCTTATTCATAATATATGGAATCGCACCAATATGATCTTCATGCCCATGTGTTATAAAAACACCTACAACTTTATGTGCGTTTTTCTCTAAATAACTTACATCAGGTATGACATGATCTATTCCGTACATTTCTTGGTCAGGAAATTTTAAACCTGCATCTAACACGTAAATCAATTCACCAACTTCGACTATATACATGTTTTTTCCGATTTCTCCGACCCCACCAAGGGCAAAAACTTTTACTTGTTCCTTCATTTCCTTCACCACAACCTGTTCCTCCTAGTTAGTTCTTTAAATATACAGACCGTTCAAAATCTTACAAACATTATATCCTAGTCCGAACAGGTAAAACAAGATACATTCTTCCTTAAATAGGAAAAACGGATTACTTTGGGTATGTATTTTTAATCATTTTTTAACGCTCAGGTTGATATAGCTAACTTTGAAAAGAAAAATTGTTGTTTCCACTTCATCTTCCCTTCTTAACGATAGGAGTAAAGATTCCTTGAATTAAGTAGTAAAAATAAGAGTTACCTTTTTAATAAATCTTTCTTTAATGAGAAAATGACAAAGTCAGCTCTATGGGTGATATTTAAAATGTGTCATATTGAATTTCTTTATAATTGAATAGTCAATTATTACTTATTGCTGGAATAAGAATATGTTAGAAAAGGAGGTTCGATATGAATTTTAATGACAGTGAGCCCCCAAAAATGAAACTTTCTAAATTCGTTGATGAACTACCCATTCCACCAATTTTAAAACCTCGCTGGAAAGATCAATTTTATACTTATTATGAAGTAACGATGACGGAGTTTAAGCAATCGCTCCATAGTGAGTTAAATGACTCAACTGTTTGGGGGTATGAAGGAAGCTATCCTGGACCTACAATTAAAGTAGAGAAAGGTGAAATCGTGTTTATTAAATGGATTAATGCTCTCCCAGACAAACACCTGTTTCCGATAGATTATACTGTTCATGGTGCTCATAAAGATGTCCCTCAAGTAAGGACAGTTGTACATGTACATGGTGCTTGTGTTGAACCAGAAAGCGATGGCTATCCGGAAGCTTGGTTTACTAAAGATTATAAACAAGTTGGTCGTTATTTTAGAAAGCAAGTATATCGATATGATAATTGCGATTGTGCATCTACGCTTTGGTATCATGATCATGCACTTGGTATTACAAGGCTTAATATTTATGCTGGTTTAGCAGGATTCTATCTAATTAGTGATCAGAAGGAAAGTTCATTAAATTTACCGAATGGGAAATATGATGTCCCGCTATTGATACAAGATAAAAGTTTTAATCACGATGGTTCACTTTATTATCCAAAACAACCAGATCAACCAATCAAAGAACTACAAACGTCTATTATCCCTGAATTTATTGGTGATACTGTAATCGTGAATGGTAAAGTTCATCCTTATTTAAAAGTTGAACCAAGAAAATACCGATTTCGATTATTAAATGGTTCTAACTCACGCTTTTTTCGATTTAAGCTTGATACTGGTCAACTTATGTATCAAATCGCAACTGAGGGTGGATTCATGCAGCATCCGATTGGAATAAATGAGCTTATGTTATCACCTGCAGAACGAGCAGAAGTAATCATCGATTTTACTAATCTTGAGGGTAAGAAGATTATTATGCAGAATGATGCTCCTACCCCATTTCCATCTGGAAGACCTGTTGATGAAAATACGGGAACTGTGATGCAATTTCTAGTTACATTGCCATTGTCAAACGTGGATACGAGTATGATACCAGCTAATATGGTGACTATTCCAAAAATAAATGAACAGTCTGCTTCAATGCAGCGATACTTAACATTAGATCACAAGATGGATCAGTATGGACGAGAAATTATGTTATTGGATAATAAACATTGGGATGCCCCCATTACAGAAAATCCGAAATTGGGAACGACCGAAATATGGTATTTAATTAACATAACGCCAGATGCTCATCCTATACATCTCCACTTAATTGATTTCCAAATCTTAGATCGTAGAAACTTTGATGTAGAAAAGTATAAAAAGGAAAGAATCATTCAGTACACAGATCCACCGACTCCACCAAACCCACAAGAATGTGGATGGAAGGACACTGTTCAAGCCAATCCAAATCAAGTAACTAGAATAATCATGAGGTTTGGGCCATTCACAGGATTATATGTTTGGCACTGTCATATGTTGGAACACGAGGACTATGAAATGATGAGACCATTTATAGTGATTCAATAGGAGAATTCTGTTTTTTTGAGGATTTAGTCCATACATTAAAAAAACCACTTACGCCATCCAAATTAATCGGATTAATGATAAGTGGTTTTATTATTAATTTCTTTGTAATGCTTCGTCTAATTTATTTATTAATATACCGATCGTTGTGCGTTCAGCTTCTGAAAGTGGTACAAGCGGTAAACGAACTCCACCAACATCTAAACCTTTCATTTGTAAAGCTGTTTTGATTGGACCTGGACTTGGTGCCATGAAGAATCCTTCAAATAATGGTAATAGTTTACGGTGTAAGAATTGTGCTTTAGCCATATCTCCTGTGAAGAAGCTTTCAGCTAATTGCTGCATTTCATTTCCTAACACGTGTGATGCAACTGAAACCGTTCCCTTTGAACCAATTGCAAATGCAGGAAGTGTTAGGCCGTCGTCACCACAATATAATTCAAAATCTTCAGGAGTACGGTCAATAATTTCTGTCATGATGCTTAAGTTACCAGTCGCATCTTTAATTGCAACTACATTCGGAATTTCTGCTAATCTTACAACTGTATCTACAGAAAGGCTAGCTACTGTTCTACCTGGTACATTATATAACATTACAGGCAGTTCAGTACTTTCAGCTGCCGCTTTAAAGTGTTGATATAATCCTTCTTGGTTCGGTTTATTATAATAAGGTACAACTACCATTATTGCATCTACACCTAAAGCAGAAACCTTTTTCGTTAATTCAACTGTTTCACGAGTATTATTACTTCCTGTACCCGCGATTACAGGTACTCTTCTTTCTGCAGCTGAAACAACATGGCTAATTAATGCTAACTTTTCTTCAGAAGTTAACGTTGGAGATTCTCCAGTTGTTCCACAAACTACGATTGAATCCGTACCATTCTCAATTAAGTAGTTAACAAGTTTTGTTGTTTTTGCGAAATCAATATTTCCTTTTGAATCAAAAGGTGTTACCATCGCTGTTGAAATTTTACCAAATCTACTCATTGTTCCACTCCGATCAAAAATTAATCCACTTTAACTGAACTAAGTTCAAATGCATCATGAAGTGCAGTAACTGCTTCGACCATATCTTCATTTTTGACAAGTACCCAAATTGTTGTATGACTGTCAGCTGATTGTAAAATTTGAATCCCTTTTTCAGCTAATGCAGTTACAATTTTTGAAGTTACGCCAGGTACTCCTGCAATTGCCGCTCCAACTATCGATACTTTTGCACATCCTGTAGTGTATGAAGGTTCATAGCCAATACCTTTTAATACATCAATCGCTTTTGAAGCAACTTCATCACTTACAGTGTATACTACACCATTAGGTGAGATATTAATAAAGTCTACACTTATTCCTTTATTTGCCATTGCTTTAAATACTTGAGAATGTAAATCAAAAGTATGTTCCTTTGAAGTTACTCTAATTTGCGTAACATTCGGTACATGTGCGATTCCTGTAATTAAACGATCTTGAATATTCTCACCAATAATTCGTTGTGTAGGATTCGATGTTACTAGTGTACCTAAACTATTTGAATAAGTTGATCGAATTCGAATAGGTACCTTCCCTTGCATCGCGATTTCTACAGCTCTAGGATGAATTACTTTCGCTCCTTGATATGCCATATTACAAATTTCCGCATAAGTAACAACTGATAAAGGTCTTGCTTCTTTTACAATCCTTGGATCTGCTGTCATTACGCCTTCAACGTCAGTAAAGATTTCAATAGTTTCTGCGCCAACAGCAACCCCTAGTGCAGAAGCAGAAGTATCACTTCCACCTCTACCTAATGTTGTGATATCACCATTAGATGTTGATCCTTGGAATCCTGCTACTACTACTACATCATAGTTTTCTAGCTCTTTAATTAGACGGCCGCATTTCATATCAAGAATTTTTGCATTTCCAAATTCATCATTTGTTCGGAAACCTGCAGTTGCACCTGTCATTGCCATGGCATGAATACCGTTTTCATTCAATAAATTTGAAAAAACAATTGATGAAATTGTTTCACCACATGACATTAATAAATCAAGTTCTCTTTGTGTTACCTTACTTTTTTTTGCGCCAACTAGATTTAATAGTGTATCTGTTGCATATGGTTCACCTTTTCGTCCCATAGCAGAAACAACTACTACTAATTTATATCCTTTTTCTAATGCTTCTTTTATATGCTTAAGTGCGTGCTTTCTTCCATTTTCGTCACGTACTGAAGTCCCTCCAAATTTTTGGACTAATATTTTCATTTTTGCACCTCTCTAGCAGTTTTCACTAAATGATGCTTAACTCAATTAATCTTTCAGCAATTTGCACTGAATTCCAAGCAGCACCTTTTAATAGATTATCTGAAACGATCCATAAATGGAATCCAAATGGATTATCTAGGTCTTTACGGATACGTCCTACAAATACTTCATTACTTCCAATACTGTAAAATGGCATTGGATATAGTTGTTGTTCTGGATCATCTTGTAAAACAATTCCAGGTGCATCACTTAAAAGTGATTTAAGTTCAGCTACCGAAACTTCCTTATCAACTTCAATATAAACAGACTCTGAGTGACCAGAAATTACAGGAAGCCTTACACAAGTTGCGCTAATTTGTAATTCAGGTAAATGCATGATTTTTTTGGTTTCATTAATCATTTTCATTTCTTCATAAGTATATCCATTCTCAGTAAATACATCGATTTGTGGAATTGCGTTAAAAGCAATTTGATAATGTTTCTCACCACTTTTTACTGGTAATACTGATGGAGTCGCTTCTTCACCATTTAAGAATGCTTGCGCTTGTTCCTTTAATGCTTCAATTGCTGTAACTCCAGCACCAGAAACGGCTTGGTAAGTTGAAACTACTACTTTATTTAAACCAATTGTTTGACGAATTGGTTCTAGGGCAACAACCATTTGGATTGTTGAACAGTTAGGATTTGCAATAATACCTTTATGATTAAATAAATCTTTGTCATTTACTTCAGGTACAACTAAAGGCACATCTTCAGCCATTCTAAATGCACTAGTGTTATCTACTACTACTGCCCCTCTTTTAACTGCTTCAGGAGCTAGATCTTTTGATACTGAGCCACCCGCACTAAATAAAGCAATATCAACACCTTCAAATGCTTCAGGAGTAGCTTCTTGTACGATTACTTCTTCACCTTTATATGTTAATTTTGTTCCTGCAGAACGTTTTGAAGATAAATATTTAATTTCTTTTACTGGAAAATTTCTTTTCTCTAATGTTGCAATCATTTGTTGTCCAACTGCTCCAGTTGCACCTACTACAGCTACTACATAACTTTGTTTATTCCCCACTTTTTTTGCACCATCCCTGTTTTCACTTTTATTAAATAGTTTACGTCAAATGAAGTTTAAATTCAAAGGTTTTCGCTTGAATAATTGATTTCATAGTAACGAGTATGTATCCAATGACACATACTCAATTTTCTTCATTCTAACATAGAAAAAATAATTCAGTCCTATTTTTTCTAAAATATTTATTGGAGATCGCGATATTTTTCAACTAAAACAGGTTGAAGTTGTTTTCCTTCAATAGAAGATTTCACTGTATCAAGCAATGAATCCATTCTTGCCACTAATGAATTCGGTTTTTTAATTGGATCATCTTGACCAAAGGGAATAAAATAGATATTTTTTGTACTCATTAAACGCATTAAATTATGACTTAGAGGATAATACCAATCTAAAAGGAATATCATTGGTTTGGGACAGTAAAAAATTGACTTTAAAAGGAGCCGATTAAAGGATTTAAAAGGGGATTGAAACAAAAAATTAAGCTTAGTAAAATAATTTTTAAGATCTCACCCTAATGATTGTAATGAACGATATATTTAGTGTAAACAGAATCAAGTTGTTTTTTAATGCAAGTATTATAAAATGTTTGTTTATAATCAGTATATAGTACCTTTAAAAACCGATCTCTAATTGATTTAATCGTCAAATTATGAAACCGTAAATAGGTTTCAGTAAAAAATACCATATTGTTTGAAAAAGTTTCATCGTCGATTTCAAAAAATGTCCGTACAGCTCGAACACCAATATTCCCCATTAAAACAGTAACATCTTCCACGTCAACATTTGCATCTAGTTCAAAAATAATAATCTCATGGTCGTTTCTAGTTCTATTATTTGCACCTTTAAGTGAATAACCTATTAATTCACCATTTGTAAGATTAAAAGCAACTACACCTTTAGCATAATCTAAGGCCCAGTTATTATAAGCTAGTTCTATGACATCTTTTATTCTTACATTTAATATTAAATGTTCAGCAAGTTTACGTTCGATCAATTTTTCCTTTGAAATAAATTGTTTTTTTAAATGATATTCGATAATAACCAACATTCCTCTCTATGATGAATATTTAGAATCACTATCACTATAATTACGATCGTAATGTAAAAAAAATGACAGATTTTTGAGTAATCTGTCTCAGAATTTTTCTGAAATACATGAATCATCTTGATCATGGTCACTATTATATCTGCAGTTAAATTGATTGCATATTTAGTTTTTTACCGTTGTATAAGTACAAAAATATTGTTTTTCAAGCAATATAGACTTTTGGAAAAATAGCTAATTCTGCTTTGACCAAGATAACAAATAAAAAAAGCACCCCTTTTTTAGGTTTTAGGTGCTTACTAAGTTCATCCTACTGATCATCTTTCTTATACAATTCTTCTTTAACAATCTTTCGGCCAATCGTATGGATTTCTTCAATAATTTTCTTTCTATTTTCTTCTGTCACATCATTTGGCGCAATTATATTCACTTTTGTTTTTCCAAATTGATAGGTAGCAGTAAATTCTGTTTGTTTACTCAGTATCACCACCCCCATAATTCATTGTATGTTTAGTTTTATGACGGACTAACCAATCTTTTGTTGTCGATTGATTCAAAAATTAATTAATTCCTTAATTAGACATATATATAGTCTATGAGGTGATTAAATGGAACGAGTTGCATTGTACTTGCGTAAAAGTCGAGCAGATTTAGATGCAGAAGCTAAAGGTGAAGGTGAAACCTTATCAAAGCATAAGGAGCAGCTTTTAAAATTCGCTAAGGAGCAGAATTTAAATATCATTTGTATCCGACAGGAAATTGCATCTGGTGAATCGCTTGTTTATCGGCCAGAAATGTTAAAACTTTTACAAGAAGTTGAAGAATTAAAATATGATGGCGTGTTAGTAATGGATATGGACCGTCTTGGACGCGGTAATATGAAGGAGCAGGGTATTATTTTAGAAACGTTTAAATCATCTAGAACTAAAATAATTACACCGAGAAAGACCTATGACCTTCATGATGAGTTTGATGAAGAATACAGTGAATTTGAGGCATTTATGGCGCGAAAAGAATTAAAAATAATTACACGTAGACTTCAACGAGGTCGAGTATTATCTGTCCAAAGAGGAAATTATTTAGGAACCTTTGCACCCTATGGATATGAGATTTATGAAACGAAGGAATTCCGCTCTTTACGTATTAATAGCAATCAGGCAAAGGTAGTAAAAAGTATTTTTGAATGGTATACGAAGGATTTGATCGGTGCAAATGAAATTGCCAACCGTTTAAATCAATTGAATATCCTTTCCTATACTGGAAAAAAGTGGAGTTACCATTCCATTTTGGAGATGATAAAAAATCCTATTTATATCGGTAAGGTGACTTGGAATAAAAAATCAAGTAAAGGTATAAGAAAACCAAAATCTGACTGGTTAATTGTTGATGGTAAACATGAAGCAATCATTGACCCTGATATATACAACTCAGCACAAGATATTTTAAGTAGCCGATACCATGCTCCTTATAATAGTAAATTAAGTAATCAGCTAGCTGGAATAATGTTTTGTAGTAAATGTGGATCAAAATTACAGCAGCGTTATCCAAAGGGTAAGCCTAGACAAATTGTGTGTACAAATAACCGTTGTAATACTCGCTCTTCCTATACTCATTTAATTGAAGAAAAACTCTTACAAGGGTTAGAAATTTGGTTAAAAGAATACAAAATAAGTTTTACGAATCAACCCGACGAGGAAGATTTTGAAGTAATTAATTTAAAAAAACAGGCTCTTAAACAAATTGAAAATGAATTAGATGAAGTAGTAAAACAAAAAAATAATTTATTTAATTTACTAGAACGTGGTGTTTATGATGAATCGATTTACAATGAACGTTCTGAAATCGTCTCTAATCGACTAAAAGAACTTTCAAATAGTAAGACGTTAATTTTGGATGAACTAGCTAAATATCACAATAGAGAGTTGCTAAACGTACAATTTATCCCAACCTTTGAAAAAGTGTTAGATTTATATTACAAAACAACTGATATAGAACTTAAAAATCGTCTCCTTAAATCAGTTTTATTTAAAGTTGAGTATCAAAAAGAGCCACATCAAAAACTAGATGATTTTACACTTATACTTTACCCAAAGCTCCCCAAGTGACCTTGTTAACTGATTTGGTATTACCATCTAAGTCACATTAAATTAGTTCCATTTAAACCTAAAGCATCGTTTGTGGAAATACCTAAAACAACAGGTTTTCCATTTCTTAATGTTGCCTTTGCCGCCATTAATACGGGGCTATCAGTTTGAGCATTAGCAAACTTACTCATTGAATTTCCTGTTAACGGTGCAATTACCATACAATCTAATTGTACTTTTGGACCAAATGGTTCTGCTCCTACAATTGAATCAACTGTTTTACGCCCTGTAATTTCTTCTATTTTTTCGATCCAGTCTTCTCCTACACCAAATCGAGTTGTTGTGCTTTTTACAGTAAATGTAACAACAGGGTATACGTCAGCTCCATCATCGACTAACTTTTGAATTTGTGGTACTACCTCTTCATAAGTACAATGTGATCCTGTAATACCAAATCCAATTTTCTTACCTTTCAACGTCATTTTTGTTGCTCCTTCCTTTTATCTAAATCTACCTTTAATAGCTGTGTTAGTACGTTTCCAATTATTTGCCCTGCTGTTTTAGGAGCAACGATTCCTGGTAAACCTGGTGCTAGTAATGCCTTAATACCTCTTTTTTCAGCATAACGAAAATCTGTTCCTCCAGGTTTAGAAGCTAAATCAATGATTAATGAATGAGGTTGTAATTTTGAAATGACACTTGCTGTCACGATTTGAACTGGAACAGTATTAATTACAACATCTACATCCTTTAAGGCCTCTTCAATATTCTTAAATTCAAAAGCTTCTAAGCCCATTTCAACAATTCTAGCAATATGTTCTGATTTACGAGCCCCTACTTTTACTTTTGCACCCAAATTATGAAAAGTCCTTGCGACACTCATTCCTGTACGACCTAAACCTAATACGGCGACTTTCGAATTATGAATTGTATATTCCGTATGTTGAATAACCATCATGATCGTACCTTCAACAGTTGGAATACTATTATAAATAGCTACATCGTCTCGTTCAAATAATTTTACTAACTTCCGATTTGAAGCCGTAACTATACTATCTAAGTAAGAGTTACTTATTCCAGAGTAAATCGTACAATGCGAAGGAGTACTGTCTAAAATTTCTTTTGTCAGCACGACTTTCTCATTTGAAAAAATTGTATCGACAACTCCTTCAATATTCGTACCTGGTACAGGTAGAAGGATTGCATCTAAATCTTCAAAATTTGCATCTGCCATTAATTCTTTTGATGCACTGGTAAATCCACTATCTAATTGTTCAAAGCCTATTAATGTTACCTTTGCGTCTAACTCTGTTAACTTCCGAATAACTTCCAGCTGTCTGGCGTCCCCACCAATAACAGCAATATGCAAGCCAGTTAACATGCAGCATTCACCTTCTTTACTTCACTATGGTAAATGGAAATTAATCTCTGTAAGCAGGACTACCGCCTAACATCTTTCTCCTAAATATCTTATGAATCTTCCATTGCATTGGTGAAGATTCTTTCTAAAATTAAGGAGCAGTAATGAAAAACTGTTTAAATCTGAGCATTTCTATTCTCGGTTATTTGAAAAATAAAAAAGAGGGCCCTATAAGGGACCCCCTAATTGAACTTAATGTTTAATATTTGTTGGAATTACTCCATCAGGACTTACTAATGAAACTGCATAGTCGTCAGTAAATACAAACTTCGCAATATCATTTACTTTATCAATTGTTACATCATCTATTAGTTGAATTACTTCATCTAAAGTACGGTGATTGCCTAGCATTAATTCATTTTTACCATTTCGGCTCATTCTGCTATTTGTACTTTCTAATCCTAACATTAAATTACCTTTTAATTGCTCTTTACAATTATTTAATTCTTTTTCTGTTATTCCATCTGCATTTAATACTTTTAAAGTTTCTTGGATTGTTTCAAATAATTGATTTAGTTGGCTTTTTCCAGTACCTGCATAAATTGCAACTGTACCGCTATCATGGTATGCAGAGTGATATGAGAAAACTGAATATGCAAGTCCTTTTTGCTCACGAACATCTTGGAATAAACGACTACTCATACTACCACCAAGTATATTGTTTAAGGCAATTAATGGATATAAATCGCTATGTCCAAGTTCAAGACCTCTATAGCCAACACAAAGATGTGCTTGCTCTGTTTCTTTTTTGCGAGCAATTTGTCCATAATGGATTGTTGGGATTCCAAAGTTTATATCTTTCTTTTTCCCCTCATAATTTCCAAATAATTCTTCAACACGTTTAATAAAGGATTCATCGATATTACCTGCAATTGAAATAACTACTTGATCCGGAGTGTAAAAATCCTTCATGTACTGACGTAAAGTATCGCCATTAAAAGTTTTTAAAGTTTCTTCTGTACCTAAAATTGGATAACCTAATGGATGAGTTTCGTACATAACTTTACCTAATAAATCATGAACTAAATCATCTGGTGTATCATCATACATTTTGATTTCTTCAAGTACTACATTTTTTTCTTTTTCTAATTCACCTTCATCAAAAGTTGAATTAAAAAACATATCTCCTAACACTTCTAACGCGTAATCCGCATGAGTATCTAACACTTTAGCGTAATAACAAGTATATTCTTTTGAAGTAAATGCATTTACTTGTCCACCAATTGAATCAAAACTTTCAGCGATTTCTTTCGCATTGCGTGTTTTAGTACCTTTAAAGAACATATGCTCAAGAAAATGTGAAACACCATTTAGTTCTGACGTTTCATTGCTTGAACCTGTTTTAATCCAGACTCCAAGTGCAACTGAACGGACAGTTGAAATATTTTCAATTACTACTCTAACTCCATTTTTACAAGTATGTCGTACAATCATGTAATGCCTCCTATGTATACACCATCTATTTACACTTTTGTAATAAGATTGAAAAATTTAACTATATTTTACAATCATCTTAACAAAGCTGAAAGTAATTGTCATTTGTTTTCAACTTTTTTAATTGTATCGTACCGTTTTTCATCTAATAAAGTTGAAATATTTACAACTTTTCGACCTGATGCCTCTATTTTTGTGATTAGTTCATCAAGTGCCTCAGCTGTCGGTTTCGTTGGATGCATAAGAACGATTGTACCATTGTCTACTTTTTTCATAACACGATTAATAATGACTTCTCTTGGCGGTTTCTGCCAATCAATCGTATCTGCTGTCCACATAATTGTTTTTAATCCTAAACTTGAAGCGATTTTAACTACCTCGTCACGATAACTACCGCTTGGAGGAGCAAACCATACAACTTTTTCATTAGTTGTAGCTAGTATAACTGAATTTGTTTGAGTTATTTCATTTCTTATTTGCTGACTACCTAATCTTGCCATATCGGGATGTGTATAAGAATGATTCCCAACTTCTTGATCTGCAGCAGTGATAAGTTGAGCGACAGTTGGATTATTTTTTACCCATCTACCCTCAAGAAAGAAAGTTGCGTTTGCATTGTGCTTCTTTAATACTTCTAACATTTCCGGAATATATTCATTTCCCCATGCAACATTGATTGTAAATGCTACCATTGGTTTTTCAGGATTCCCTTTATACACTGGTGATGGTGGTAAATCTTTTAAATGAACTTTTGGAGAAACTTCTTTAAATACTAGTTTATTCTCATCAAACTTACCTTTTGCCTTCATTTTCTTATATGACGCATTAACATCGACTGTTAAACCATTATAGCCGGGTATTGCTTTCCAAACCGAGTCCACATAGGCATCTTTTGGAGCTATCTCGAAAGTTGGCGCTTTTGTTTTGATTTCATCCAATAACCCATTTGTTTTTGCTGTTACAAATGACGATTTTAAAGTTAAGTTCCTCACGTATTGATTCGTATATTGATTTCTAACTGCTAAAAATGCTAGAAATAATGCCATAACGAATGCTAAGACTTTTAACCGACTTCTACTCATTTCCTAAACGCCCTCCTACTAGAAGGAATATGATATTTTTTAAAAAATAGAACAAGCTTTCTACTTATGTACGACTAAATTAGTAATAACTAATTTATCTGGTAATTTCTAGTTCTACTTTTCTTATTGTAACCAAAAAAATTTTAGGCACACATGAAATTCTGGAAAATTAAAAAGTGAGGATTAAGAAGGAATGTTGAAGTAAAAAAATAAAAAAACAACAGGCTCATTCTATGTGCCTGTTGTTTTTATGGGTTAGGAAGGCGAACGCCTTCCGCTTTTCATGATGTCTAGCTCCAGGCGTTTGCCCCTCGAGGTCATAAGCCAAGGACCAGCAAAGGTTAAAAAACAACCTTCACTGGTCCTTGTCTTATGCTTGTCGGGGCAGAGCGAACGCCTTCCGCTTTTCTAGTTTTGCTCAGCTTTTTCTTTTTGCTCTTTTAATACAGCTTTACGAGATAAGTTTACTCGTCCTTGTTTGTCGATTTCAGTTACTTTTACTAGGATTTCGTCTCCAAGTGAAACTACGTCTTCAACTTTTGCAATGCGTTCTTCTGCAAGTTCAGAAATATGGACTAATCCATCTTTACCTGCAAAGATTTCTACGAATGCGCCGAATTTTTCAATTCGTTTTACTTTACCCATGTATAATTGACCAACTTCTACTTCTCGAACAAGGTCTTCGATAATTTGTTTTGCACGTTCATTCATAGGTTGGTCCACAGATGAAATAAATACTGTTCCATCTTGTTCGATGTCAATTTTCACGCCAGTTTCTTCAATAATTTTATTGATTTGTTTTCCACCAGGTCCAATAACATCTTTAATTTTATCTGGGTTAATTGTCATCATTAAGATTTTTGGAGCAAACTCAGATAAAGCTGTTCTTGGTTCGCGTATTGTAGCAAGCATAGAATCAAGAATTTGCATACGACCAATTTTTGCTTGTTCTAATGCTTCTTTTAAAATTTGTTCTGATAAACCTTCTATTTTAATGTCCATTTGAAGTGCAGTTACACCTTTAGCTGTTCCTGCTACTTTAAAGTCCATATCTCCTAAATGATCTTCCATACCTTGAATGTCTGTAAGAACAGAATAATGTTCACCAGATTTAATTAATCCCATTGCAATACCAGCAACTGGTGCTTTGATTGGTACACCAGCATCCATCATTGCTAGAGTACTTGCACAAATACTTGCTTGTGAAGTAGAACCATTTGATTCAAGTACTTCTGATACAAGGCGGATTGTGTATGGGAAATCTTTTTGATCTGGAATACTTGGCTCAAGTGCTCTTTCACCTAATGCTCCATGTCCAATTTCACGGCGACCTGGTCCACGAATAGGTCCTGTTTCACCAACACTGAATTGTGGAAAATTATAATGATGCATAAAACGTTTTGATTCTTCAATACCTAATCCATCAAGAATTTGCACATCACCTAGTGCACCTAGTGTACAAATGCTTAATGCTTGAGTTTGTCCACGAGTGAATAAACCAGAACCATGTGTACGAGGTAGTAAACCAACCTGTGATGATAATGGACGGATTTCATCTAATTTTCTTCCATCAGGACGAACTTTTTCAACCGTAATTAAACGACGGACTTCTTCTTTTACTAGCATTGAAAGAATTTCTTTAACTTGTCCAATAGTCTCATCGTCTGCTTCATTTTCTTCAAACTGAAGAACAACACGTTCTTTTACTTCATTGATCGCAGCTTCACGAGCATGTTTTTCATGAACTTGAATTGCTGCATTTAGTTCTTTTTCACAAATTTCACGAATTTGTTTTTCTAATTCAGCATCAAGTTCATGAAGTTGAATTTCGATTTTTTCTTTTCCAATTTGAGCTACAATTTCTTCTTGGAAAGCAATTAATTTTTTAATTTCTTCATGACCAAACATAATTGCTTCAAGCATAACTTCTTCTGGCACTTCATTAGCTCCAGCTTCAACCATGTTAATTGCATCTTTCGTTCCAGCAACTGTTAAATGAATGTCACTGTTTTCAGCTTGCTCAACAGTTGGATTAATAATAAATTCCCCATTAATACGACCAACTACAACTCCAGCAATAGGTCCGTTAAAAGGAATGTCAGATACGCATAGCGCTAGTGAACTACCAAACATAGCAGCCATTTCTGATGAACAATCTTGATCAACACTCATTACCATGCTGATTACTTGTACTTCATTACGGAATCCATCTGCAAATAATGGTCGAATTGGGCGGTCAATTAGTCGACTCGCTAATATTGCTTTTTCACTTGGTCTACCTTCACGTTTAATAAATCCACCAGGAATTTTACCTACTGCATATAAACGCTCTTCGTAGTTTACTGTTAATGGGAAAAAGCTAACTTTTTTAGGTTCCTTTGATGCAGTTGCTGTTGCTAATACGACAGTATCTTCGTATCTTACTAAAACTGCTCCATTTGCTTGCTTTGCTAATTGTCCTACTTCTACAGTAAGAGTTTTACCTGCAAGCTCCGTGGAAAAAACGTGCTTTTGTTGTTCCATATGGTATAAATACCCCTCTCTAATTTACAATTCAAAGTCTAAACTAATTATGTAAAAAAATCGTATATTCTCTATTATCTCCTATGTTTAGTAAAGAAATCAACTAACGAGAAAAAGAGAATAAATATTTATAAATTTAAAATTCAATTGATCAGTAATTTTAAATCGATATGTATAAGAAAAAGCGGGAAGAATCCCGCTTTTTCTTAAAGTATCAAATTAATACTCGAATTAACGACGTAAACCTAATTTGTTAATTAATTCACGGTAACGAGTAATGTCTTTGTTACGTAAGTAGTTAAGTAAGTTACGACGCTTACCAACCATTTTTAATAAACCACGACGAGAGTGGTGATCTTTTTTGTGAGTACGTAAGTGCCCATTTAAAGAGTTAATGTTTTCAGTTAAAACTGCAATTTGAACTTCTGGAGAACCAGTATCGTTCGCATGAGTTTTGTAAGTGCTGATAATTTCGTTTTTACGTTCTTGAGTTAATGCCATGTTTTTTCACCTCATAATAATATTGTTGAACACCTATCACCTAGCAGTCGTCGGTGAATCGATTTGCCAAGCAACGGTTTTTCAAGTACTTTAATAATATTACATTGTTTTAATTATAAAAGCAAGTATTCTAAATTAGTTATTCGCGAAAATAACTTTTTACTGTTTCACGATCTTTTTGTAATTGATCGATTAACTCATTTATACCATTAAACTTCTTTTCATCACGTATTCTAGCATACCAAAAAATTTCAACTTCATTTCCGTATATATCTTCATTAAATTCAAAAATATTTACTTCAATTGTTTGTTTTTGGAACTCATGATAGAAAGTTGGTTTGTATCCAATATTACACATACCTTCATATATTTCACCGTTAACAATACATTTCACAGCATAAACACCTACTGATGGTAATGCATACGGAATGGAAACAGAAATATTAGCTGTTGGAAATCCAATTGTTCGGCCACGTTTGTCACCATCTACAACGATCCCTTTAATTTGATACTGTCTGCCAAGTAAGTGGGTAGCTTCTTCCATTTCACCGGCTTTTATCGCTTCCCTAATTCGTGTTGAACTTACTTTCTCTTCATCTAAAACGAATTTTGAAACTGTTGATTGAGTAAATTCACCTCTAGAATGAAATGGTAATGATTCCATATTCCCTTTACCATATTTTCCGAATGAAAAATCAAATCCAGCAACAACATGTTTTGCATTTAAAGCAATAATGTATTGATCAACAAATTCTTGTGGTAGTAGTGCCGCAAATTCCTCTGAAAATTCAACAACAAATAATTGGTCTACACAAAGTTTCTCCATCCACTTCACTTTTAGCTCCAAAGGTGTTAAATAAGAAATCGCATCATCACGATTTCCAAGAATTGCAGATGGATGTGGATTGAATGTCATCACTGATAATAATAATCCTTTTTCATCCGCAATTTCTTTAGCAGCTTTTATGACTTGTTGATGACCTTTATGTACTCCATCAAAAAAGCCAAGTGCTAAGACCGTTTCTTTACAATCTTCTTTTTTTATTGAATGAGGATGGGTGATTTTTATTATTTTTGTCATATTTATCACCTTTTCTATAATCAAGTCTCTTTTCCCATTATAGAACAATGAATAAAATTTATATAGTTTTTTCTATTGGTTATGAAATACTCTTGTCGGTTTAATTACATTATTATTTTTAGGGTTTGGAGTGTACATTGCAATAATTCGATTATTTTCGTTGTAGACTGCAATATATTCCCCTTCTTTACAGTTCATCGTATTCGGAAAAAATCCACCATTAAATACTCTTATTTCTTCTTCAGCTGTCACAGTTAGACGTGGATACTCATTAAGAGCTTGCTCCATCGATAACATTACACGATCTAAAGTAAAATCATTAGCATTTTCTTCTAATTCAGCAAATGTAACACAATCATCAATCGTAAATGCACCTGCTTTTGTTCTAGTTAAATAAGACATATGAGCAGGGAATCCTAAAAGCTCACCAATTTGAACAGCTAAAGTTCTAATATATGTACCTTTACTACAAAAAACTTCAAATTTAAAAGAAATTGTATCGCCTTCGAATACTTCTCGATTATCAAGTAAAATGATTTCAAATATTGTAACTGTTCTAGTTGGACGTTCTACTTCGATTCCAGCCCTCGCGTATTCATATAACTTTTTGCCATTTACTTTAACAGCAGAGTACATAGGTGGAGTTTGACTAATTTCTCCAGTTAATTGATTTAGTACTTTTAAAATTTCTTCACGAGTAATAGCTCGATCAACCTTCTTTTGCTCAATAGTTTCACCATGAGCATCCTCAGTTGTTGTAGAAAATCCTAAAGTAATTTCACCAATATATTTTTTCCGATCATCGGTTAAATATGGTATTAGCTTTGTAGCTTCACCTACACAGATCGGCAAGACGCCCGTTACTTCTGGATCTAGGGTTCCTGTATGACCGACTTTTTTTGTCTTTAAAATCTTTCTTATTTTAAAGACGCAATCATGAGAGGTAAGACCCGCTGGTTTATTTAGTGCAATTACACCATTCATCTTATCACCTATCGTTTATTATTTAGCATGATGAAAAATGGATAGACGAATCTCTCGCCTATCCATTCATTATCAGTTATTCTCTTTATTAATTTGAGTTAGCAATGTCTCAATTCGATTACCATAATCGACTGATTCATCAAATTCAAAAATTATTTCTGGTGTCTTACGTAAACGAATACGTTGACCAATTTCAGAACGAATAAATCCTTTTGCTTTCGCTAATCCAATTAATGTATTTTGACGTTGTTCGTCGTCACCTAATACTGAAATATAGACTTTAGCTTGTTGAAGGTCACCAGTTACTTGAACATCAGTAACTGTTACGAAGCCGATTCTTGGATCTTTTATTTTTCTACCAATAATCTCACCAAGTTCTTTCTTCATTTGTTCCCCAACACGATGTGCTCTTACTTTCATACTTTCACCTCAATCTTACAAAGCAAAACAATTCGTGCTTTCATACAATTAGTTTAACTAATTGTATAAATAATTATTTATTATGCTGAACTTATTCATTTGTGATAAGTCCATTATTTATTTCCAGTTTTAAATCATCTTCTAGAAGAAATATTATGATGTCTAGTTCCAGCGACTTGCCCCTCGAGGTCATAAGCCCAATAGCAGTAAAGGTTAAAAACCAACCTTTTCTGCTATTGTTCTTATGCTTGTCGGGGCTGAGCAAGTCGATTCCACTTTTCGTAATGTCTAGTTCCAAAAGCTAGCTCTTCGGTAATATTCCAACTACTTTCGAAGTGGACAAACCACCACTTCTTCAAGTTGTCGGAGATATTCCCTTCAGAGCTGGGCAAGCTTTTTCCACTTTTCGTTACTTACGTTTAATTTCTTCCATTACGTAAGCTTCGATTACGTCGCCTTCTTTAATATCATTGTATTTCTCGATCGTGATACCACATTCGTAGTTTGTCGCTACTTCTTTAACGTCATCTTTGAAACGTTTTAATGTGTCTAATTGACCTTCGAATACAACAATACCGTCACGAATTAAACGAACACCGCTGTCACGAGTGATTTTTCCATCAGTTACATAACATCCAGCAATTGTACCAACTTTTGATACTTTGAATACTTGACGAACTTCTGCTTGACCGATTACTTTTTCTTCAAACTCAGGGTCTAACATACCTTTCATCGCAGCTTCAATTTCTTCAATTGCTTTGTAAATAATACGGTGTAATCGAATATCTACATTTTCTAAATCTGCAGTACGTTTTGCATTTACATCAGGACGTACGTTGAAACCAATAATAATTGCATTAGATGCAGAAGCTAAAATTACATCTGATTCAGAAATTGCACCAGCGCCTGTGTGGATGATTTTAACTTTAACGCCTTCTACTTCAATTTTTTGTAATGAAGCAGCCATCGCCTCAACAGAACCTTGAACGTCTGCTTTAACAATTAGATTGATTTCTTTTACGTTACCTTCTTGAATTTGAGCAAATAAATCTTCAAGAGATAATTTTGAGCTTTCACTACGTTGTTGCAGAACTGCTTGTGAAGCACGTGCTTCACCAACTTGACGCGCACGTTTCTCATCAGCAAATACCATAAAACGGTCACCTGCTTGAGGAACTTCATTTAAACCAGTAATTTCAACTGGCATTGAAGGACCAGCCTCTTTAATTCGGCGACCTAAGTCATTTACCATTGCACGTACTCGTCCAAATGAAGTACCAACTACAATTGGATCTCCAACTTTTAATGTACCATTTTGAACTAATAAAGTTGCAACTGCACCTTTACCTTTATCTAATTCAGCTTCAATTACAGTACCTAGTGCTTTACGTGTAGGGTTAGCTTTATATTCTTCTACTTCACTAACTAAAAGAATCATTTCAAGTAACTGATCAACACCATTACCGTTTAATGCTGAAATAGGAACAAAGATTGTGTCTCCACCCCATGCTTCTGATACAATACCGTGTTCAGTTAATTCCTGCATTACACGATCTGGGTTTGCAGATTCTTTATCCATTTTATTCACAGCTATAATAATAGGAACTTCTGCTGCTTTTGCGTGATTGATCGCTTCCACTGTTTGAGGCATAACACCGTCATCAGCTGCTACAACGATAATTGTAATATCAGTAACTTGTGCTCCACGTGCACGCATTGTAGTAAATGCGGCGTGACCAGGCGTATCTAAGAACGTAATTTTCTTTCCTTCGATTTCTACTTGGTAAGCACCGATATGTTGTGTAATTCCACCTGCTTCTCCAGCAGTTACCTTTGATTTACGAATATAGTCAAGTAAAGTTGTTTTACCGTGGTCAACGTGACCCATAATCGTTACAACTGGTGGACGTTCTTGTAGATTAGCTTCATCGTCAGCTTCATCAATAAAGCTTTCGAAGTCATTTTCATCAACAATAACTTCCTCTTCAACTTCAACTCCGTAGTCACTTGCTAATAATTCGATTGTGTCTTTATCAAGGTCTTGGTTGATTGTCGCCATAATGCCTAACATAAATAATTTTTTAATTAATTCTGATGGTTCTTTACCTAATTTTTTTGCAAGCTCAGATACTTTTAATGAACCTGAGAAGATTATTTTATTTGAGGTGTTCTCGGTTGAGTTATTTTTATGATTCATATTTTGATTGCCTTTCTTTATCCCTGTCGTTTGTCGATCTTCATTTTGACTGCTTTGCTTTTGGCTGTCAGTCTTTTTCTTTTTATTACTGTTCTTTTTTGATTTTTCTTTCGTATCTTCTAATTGATCGTCTACTTCGTAATCAAGTTCTTCACTAACTTCTACATTAAATGCAGGAATTACCTTAAAAGAAGATTTTGACACAGCTTTTTGGGGTTGTTTTATCTCCACAGACTTTGGTTGAAAACTCTTATTTAATTTTTCAACAATATCCTCTGCAATTGTGGCCATATGATTCTTTACTTCGATTTTTAAATCCTTGAGTCTTTCAATAATTTCCTTACTTGAAACATTTTGCTTTTTAGCATACTCATAAATTCTAATTTTCGTCATACGTTCACCCCCAGATTAGTCCATTAATTTAATAATGTCTGAAGTTTTGTTGCAAATCCTTGGTCAGTAATTGCAACGACCACTCGAGCGTCTTTCCCAATAGCGTGCCCTAATTCAAAGCGATTTTCAACATAACAAAGTGGAGTATTGTAAAAAGTTGTTTTGTCTTTTATTTTCTTCGCAGTTAACTCAGAAGCATCCTTTGACAAAATAACTAGTTTTGCTCTTTTTTGTTGGACTTCTTTTACAACTAACTCTTCGCCTGAAACCACTTTACGAGCTCTAGCTGCAAGTCCTAATAAAGACAATCCTTTGTTTGTCATGCTTTTTCCTTTTCAATATACGCTAAAAGTTCTTCATATAAACTAGCATCAATTTTAGCGTTTAATTGCTGTTCTAAAGTGTTTTTTTGCTGCGCTTGTTTTACAACTTCAACAGATTTAGTTAAGTAAGCTCCACGACCCGATTTTTTTCCACTTGGATCAAGGGAAACTTCTCCTTCTTTAGAACGAACAATTCTAATTAATTCTTTTTTTGGTTTCATTTCTTGTGTGACAACACACTTACGTAAAGGAATTTTTCGATTCATGAGTTTACTCACTCCTCATTAAAGTCGTCAGCGTAAGCATCGAAATCATCATTAGATACTGTTGCTTCTTGCGCTGGTGATGTATAGTCAATACCAATTTTATCTGCGTCTGACTGTGATTTAATATCTATTTTCCAACCAGTTAAACGCGCAGCTAATCTAGCATTTTGACCTCTTTTTCCAATTGCAAGAGATAATTGGTGATCTGGTACTACTACAGTAGTTGCTTTTTCTTCTTCATTTACTAAAACTCTAATAACTTGAGATGGACTTAATGCATTTGCAACAAATTCAACTGGATCTGAAGACCAACGTACAATATCAATTTTTTCACCTTTTAATTCATTAACAATTGCTTGTACACGTTGACCTTTTTGACCTACACATGCACCTACTGGATCTAAATCAGGGTTGCTTGTATATACTGAAATCTTAGAACGGTCACCTGCTTCACGTGCAACTGAACGAATTTCTACAACACCATCATAAATTTCAGGTACTTCTGTTTCAAATAAACGCTTTAATAATCCAGGGTGAGTACGTGATACAAAAATCTGTGGACCTTTTGAAGTTTTTTCTACTTTTGTAACAAATACTTTAATGCGATCATGGATTCTGTATTTCTCAGTTGGAATTTGTTCTGTTACAGGAAGAACTGCTTCAATTTTTCCTAAGTTAACATAAATAGCGCGTGAATCGATACGTTGAACTGTACCTGTCATCATATCTTCTTGGCGGTCAATATACTCTGAATAAATTACACCGCGTTCTGCTTCACGTACTCTTTGTGTTACGACTTGTTTAGCAGTAGTTGCAGCAACTCGTCCAAAGTCTTTAGGTGTTACTTCTAATTCAATGATATCGCCTACCATAAAGTTTGGATTATGTTGTTGTGCTTCTTCAACTGTAATTTCTAAACGAGTATCAAACACATTGCTTACAATTTCTTTTCTTGCAAAAACACGAATTGAACCGTTATGTAGGTTAAAATCAACTCGAACATTTTGTGCTTGATTGAAATTACGTTTATATGCTGAAATTAAAGCAGCTTCAATTGCTTCAATTACTACATCTTTACTAATTCCTTTTTCTCTTTCAATTATTTCTAATGCTGTTAATAACTCCGAACTCATTAAAAGTACCCCCTACTTAAAAAAACGTAACAGCAAGTCTTGCACTTGCAATTTTTGGTGTTGGAATTGTAATCATTTTTTTTCTTGTTTTAATTGTTAATTCTAACTGAACTTCCTCTGACGTATAGGAAATTAATTTCCCTTCAAATTTCTTTTCGTCAAGGATTGGTTCATATGTTTTAATGAAAACTTGTTTTCCAATTGCTTTAATAAAATCTTGTTCTTTCTTTAAAGGACGCTCAGCACCAGGTGACGAAACATCTAAAAAATATAGGTTTTCAATTGGATCTTTTTCATCTAAGACTTCACTTAGTCTTTCACTTACTGCAGCACATTGCTCCAAATCAATTCCAGACTCACTATCTATAAATACTCGAAGGAACCAGTCTTTTCCTTCTTTTACGTATTCTACATCAACTAACTCTAATCCTAGTTGTTCAATTATTGGTTGTGCTAATTCTGATACAACCTCTGTGACCTTCTTACTCAAGAAGTATCCTCCTTCCAAACATTACAAGATGAAAATTCCCTGCTATTTAGCAGGGAAATTATCTTTAGTATTTCCAATTTACGCAATTATTGTAACTTAAAATTCAAGTTGCACACTACGTAAGAGATGAATTGGATCATAAGGGTAATAAGAAAGAGCAGGTTGCCCCTGCTCTTCAAGAAAAATCCCGTGCTAAATTACATCTGTATCTACTATACCATAATTCCCAAGTTTTGCAAACTGTTAAAAGCCATCGAAAAGTGATAATTGGTTTTGATCAGGTAAGTTTTGTAAACAGCCTTGTTTATCTAAATACTCTAATACTGTTTTTGAAATTTTACTTCTTTGTTGTAAGTCTTCTTTCGAAAGAAATTCTCCGTCTTCTCTAGACGCAACAATATTTTTAGCCGCATTCGTCCCTAATCCAGGAATCGAATTAAACGGTGGAATCAATTTGTTACCATTTACTAAAAATTCATCTGCACTTGATCGATATAAATCCATTTTTTCAAATGAAAAACCTCTTTCACACATTTCTAATGCTAACTCTAGTACAGTCATTAAACTTCTCTCTTTTACTGATGCATCTAAACCTTTTATCGCGATCTCTTCAATTTTAGCTTTAATCGTACTTGGACCAGCAATCATTGCTTCGATATCGAAATCTTCTGCTCGTACTGTAAAATATGCAGCATAATAAAGAATTGGATGGTGAACTTTGAAATATGCTATTCGTACTGCCATCAAAACATATGCAGCCGCGTGGGCCTTCGGGAACATGTACTTAATTTTTTTACATGAATCAATATACCAAGCAGGTACTTTATTATTTCTCATTTCTTCTTCCCACTCTGCTGGTACGCCCTTACCTTTACGAACTGATTCCATTATTTTAAAAGCTAATGAAGGCTCTAATCCTTGATATATTAAATAAACCATGATGTCGTCACGACAACCAATTACTTCAGAAAGTGTACAAGTTCCACTGTTAATTAATTCAGATGCATTTCCTAACCATACATCTGTACCATGTGATAAACCAGAAATTTGAACTAGCTCTGAGAAAGTAGATGGCTTCGTATCTTCTAACATTTGACGAACGAATTTTGTTCCAAATTCCGGAATTCCATAAGTACCTGTCTTACAGCCTATTTGTTCCTCTGAAACACCTAAAGGTTCTGGGCCAGCAAATATTTTCATAACTTCAGGGTCATCAGTTGGAATCGTTTTTGGATCGATTCCACTTAAGTCTTGAAGCATGCGGATAACGGTTGGATCATCGTGTCCAAGAATATCTAGTTTTAATAAATTATCATGGATTGAATGGAAATCAAAATGTGTCGTTTTCCATTCAGACTTTACATCATCAGCTGGGAACTGAATCGGTGAAAAATCATAAATGTCCATATAATCTGGAACTACGATAATTCCACCTGGATGTTGTCCAGTCGTTCTTTTTACTCCTGTACATCCCATAGCTAATCGATCATATTCAGCACCACGTAAATTTAGATTATGATCATTTGCATACCCTCTAACATAGCCGTAAGCTGTCTTGTCAGCTACAGTACCAATTGTACCTGCACGATAGACATAGTCCTCACCAAAAAGTACTTTTGTATAATTGTGAGCAGTTGGTTGATATTCACCGCTGAAATTCAAATCGATATCAGGAACCTTATCCCCTTTAAATCCAAGGAAGGTTTCGAACGGAATATCATGACCATCTTTTTTAAATGCGGTACCACATTCTGGACAATCTTTGTTCGGTAAATCGAATCCAGAACCTACTGATCCATCATTGAAAAACTCAGAATGTTTACAATTTGGACAGACGTAATGTGGTGGAAGTGGATTTACTTCCGTTATTTCTGTCATGGTTGCTACTAATGATGAACCTACAGATCCCCTTGAACCCACTAGATACCCATCATCTAAAGATTTTTTTACAAGTTTATGCGAAATCAAGTAAATTACGGCAAAACCATGCCCAATAATACTTTTCAACTCTTTTTCAAGACGGGCTTCTACAATTTCTGGTAATTGCTCTCCGTAAATAGATCTTGCCATTTGATAGCTCATATCGCGAACTTCATCTTCAGCACCTTCAATTTTTGGAGTATATAAGTCATCCTTAATTGGTTTAATATCTTCAATCAAACTAGAAATTTTTTGAGTATTTGTGACGACTATTTCTTTTGCTTTTTCTTCTCCTAAAAATGCGAATGAAGATAGCATCTCATTGGTTGTTCTAAAATGAACATCTGGTAATCGATGTCGATTTAATGGATTTGCTCCACCCTGAGAACCAACTAAAATTTTTCGATAAATTTGGTCTTCTTTTTGTAAGTGATGAACGTTGCCAGTACCAACTACAATTTTTTCTACCTTCTCAGCCATTTTTACGAGCTTTGAAATTACTTCTCTTAAATGTTGTTCATTTCGAACAATTTCTAATTCTACTAAATGTAAAAGTGTCTCTGGCGGCATTACTTCGATATAATCATAAAACTCCATTAGCTTTTCTGCTTCTTCAGGAGATTTTTGAACACTTGCCTCAAAAACTTCACCTTTATCACATGCAGATCCGACTAATAATCCTTCGCGATGTTTCACTAATAATGATCGAGGAACCCTTGCAACTCGATGGTGATAATGAATATGAGAATATGAAACAATTTTAAACAAGTTTTTTAGTCCAGTTTCATTGGTAGCTAATAGAGTTGCATGTGATGGTCTTGCTCGTTTATAAGCATCGCCTTTCCCCATGTTATTATTTAGCTCGTCATGATAATACATATCCTGCTCTGCTGCATCTTTTAGCATTTTTAAGAGTAAGAAGCCAGTGGCCTCGGCATCGTAAATCGCTCTATGATGTTGTGTTAAGTTAATATCGAATTTTTTACAAAGTGTATTTAATCGGAAGTTTTTAAAATCTGGATATAATGTTCTAGCTAACTCAAGCGTATCGATTACACCGTTATTTGTAATACCAATTTCATATTTTTTAAAGCCCATTTGAATAAAACCCATATCAAATGAAGCATTATGAGCTACTAAAATATCGTCACCCATCCACTCTTTAAACTCACGAAGTACAACATCAACATTTGGGGCATCTCTTACCATATCGTCAGTAATTCCCGTCAATTCAATCGTAGTTGCAGATAGTGGATGATGTGGATTTGCAAATCGTTCAAATCGGTCAATGATTTCACCTTTATGAATCTTTACAGCAGCTAACTCGATGATCGTATCGTAAACAGCAGAAAGACCTGTTGTCTCTACGTCAAATACAACATAGGTTGCTTCCTCTAATGAAACATGAGATGGATTATATGCTGTTGGTACACCATCATTTACTAGATTTATTTCAACGCCATATAGAATTTTCACACCGTGTTTTTTCCCTGCTCCAAATGCTTCGGGGAAGGATTGAACAACTGCATGATCCGTTATTGCAATAGCTTCATGTCCAAATTTACCTGCTTGTTTGACTAAATCACCTGCTGAAACGACTGAATCCATTTGGCTCATGTGTGTATGAGCATGTAACTCAATTCTACGCTCTCCTTCTTTTGCTTTATCCTTGCGTTCATCTGGCGTAATTTCATTTATATCGTTTGCAATCATGACTAAATCACGAACAAATGTATCGTTTTGTACTGATCCTCTAACTTTTACCCACATACCCTTTTTAATTTTATTTAACATTGGGATATCTTCTTTATCTCTAGAGAACATTTTAACTAGAATTGAGCTAGTGTAATCAGTAATTTTAAAGGTAATTAAGACACGGCCACTCTTAAGTTCACGAATTTCAGAATCGAATACATATCCTTGTAGAACTACTCGTTTTTCTTCTTCAATGATTGACGAAATCGTATTAATTTCAGTTTCTTTAATATAATATCCAACGACAAGAGGACCCTGAGGCTCATCTCCTTCAGCTTCTTCAGCAGCCTCTTTCTTTTCTAATTCAACAAGTACTTCCATCGCTCGCTTGCGATCTTCTTCAGCTTTTTTCTCAAGAAACTCAGTTTTTTCTTCAACATTATCTTTTATCGTATTCTCAAAAAACAACTTAGGAAAACCTACTTTTTGATATAAATCCTGCAGCTGAGGAACGTATCGATTTGTAAAAGCATTTTCTTCAATTAGACTATTTAAATCGATGATTACTTTATTATTTTCAACTGAAGGTAGAGCAGATTCAATATGTTGTAATATAGGAGATTTCGATTCAACAGATTGAATCATAAATGACCAATAATCAATTACTTTTTGTTCATCTATTTTTGGATTTTCAGTATTAATAACGACGGAAACATCTGCTATATGTTTAAAAGCTCTTAATAAACTTGTTACAAATACTTGAAATGTTGCAAAAGGTAAAACATTATCTATTTTAAAAGTAAACTGCCATTTTTTTTCGCTTTTATTTACTTCAAGATTTACGATTTCCCCATTTTTAAAATATAGATCTCGCATATCTTCGGGAAACTGAAGCTGATCTAATAATAGCTGAAACCGCTCCTGACGTGTTTGTCCCATTTTTTCACCAACCTTATTATATAAATTGCAGTTAAATTGCAGTATATGTGTAAAAAAAATCGAAAGTACCTCTAAAAGTCAGAGGTACTTTTTATTTGTGTGCGATTCCAGTTAGGTGTCGCTTCCACTTTTATTTTATTTTAACATATTTATTTCATTCACAAGGTTAGAAATTTCTACTTCTTTACTAACTTGTCCATCTCTAGTTTTTAGTTCTACAATTCCTTCTGCAGCTTTTTTACCAACAACTACACGTACAGGAATTCCGAAAAGATCAGCATCTGCAAATTTTACACCTACGCGTTCATTTCGGTCATCTAATAATACATCTTGTCCAATCTCTTTTAACGTTTTATAAATATCGTCTGCTAAATTTACTTGCTCTTCATTCTTTGTATTTACAGTAATGACATGTACATCAAATGGAGCTAGGTTTTTAGGCCATACAATACCTTTCTCGTCATTATATTGCTCTACAATTGCAGCTAAAGTACGAGATACACCGATTCCATAGCAACCCATAATGATTGGATTCGATTTTCCATTTTCATCAAGGAATGTTGCATTCATAGCCTCAGAATATTTTGTACCTAATTTAAATACATGACCTACTTCAATACCTTTTGCGAATGAAATAGTTCCATTACCGTCTGGTGATAAGTCACCTTCTTGAATAAATCTTAAGTCTACGAAATCTTTCACATCATAGTCTCTATTTACAGTTACGTTAATGAAGTGATAACCTTCTTCATTTGCTCCACAGCAACCATTTACAATATCTTTAATTGCATTATCCGCTAATACTAATAAATCAGATTTTACTCCAATTGGACCTAATGATCCGATTTCACAGTTCATTAGTTCTTTTACTTCTTCTTTAGTAGCAAGCTCAACTGAATGTGCACCTAGATAATTCTTTAATTTAATATCGTTGATTTCGTGGTCACCACGAGCAAGCACTAATACAAAACTTTCATCTGCTTTGAAAATAATTGATTTAATGCTTTTTTCAATCGGTAAGTTTAAGAATTCAATTACTTCATCGATTGTTTTTTGATTTGGCGTTTCTACTTTTTGAACTTCTTCTAATTTCTCATCAGATGGTTCGTAATTCGTCACAACTGGCGCCATTTCAATATTTGCTGCATAGCTAGATTCATTTGAAAATGCGATTGTATCTTCACCAATGTCAGATAACACCATGAATTCATGCGTATCTTTTCCACCCATCGCTCCTGAATCAGCAACAACAGCTCTGAAATTTAATCCACAACGAGTAAATACGTTGCTATAAGCCGTAAATAAACGATCATATACTTCATCTAAGCTTTCTTGTGATGCATGGAAAGAATATGCATCTTTCATTAAAAATTCACGCCCACGAAGTAGTCCAAAACGAGGACGTTTTTCATCACGGAACTTTGATTGTACTTGGTAAAGTGTAATCGGTAATTTTTTATATGATTTTAATTCATCACGAATAATCGAAGTAACAACTTCTTCATGTGTTGCTCCTAATGCAAATCCTCTACCGTGACGATCTCTTAAACGCATTAGTTCTGGACCAAAATTTTCCCAACGACCTGATTCTTCCCATAATTCCTGCGCTTGCATTGATGGCATTAACATTTCCATCGCACCAGCATTATTCATTTCTTCTCGAACGATATTTGCTACTTTTTGAAGAACTTTATTGCCTAAAGGTAAGAAACTATATATACCAGATGCATTTTGTCTAATAAAACCAGCTCTTAATAATAATTGATGGCTTTTTATATCTGCATCTGATGGTACTTCACGAAGAGTTGGACTATATACGATACTTTGTTTCAAAAGGATTCACCTCATATTTTATTCTTATATTCTTTTTTAATCAATTTTAAATAGATTTCATAATTGTCTTAAAAGCTATATGTAACCATACAAACGAACAAGTTCAAAAAAAGCACTATGCAAGATAAGAATCCGCTCCCACTTAAAACGAGCTAATTGACAAACAGTATGTCACTAAGCCCGTTTTATAAGCAAGTAAGTCGCGGATTCTTTAAACAAAATACATGAAATTACACGATTAAATTAAACAGAGCTTCTTATAAGAAAAATCTTTTAATATCGTTCCAAGTTACGATGATCATTAATAACATTAAAAGCGCAAAACCAATAAAGTGAACGACACCTTCTTTTTGACGATCTATTGGTCGACCTCTTAATGCTTCTATTGCAAAAAATGTTAGTCTTCCTCCATCAAGAGCTGGTAATGGTAATAAATTCATAATACCAAGGTTAATACTTAAAAATGCTGCCCATTTCATTAAGTAGAAAATACCTGATTGTGCAGCTTGATCTGTAACCTGATAAATACCAACTGGACCAGAAAGATTATTGATTGAGAATTGACCAGATACTAAATGACCAACTGCTAATACTATTTCTTTTGTCCATCCAATTGTTTCAGTTATACCATATTTAACTGAAGAAAAAACATTTTTTTCAACAGGTGCATATACACCGATTAAACCATTAACTTTATGATCGATTTCTTCTGATTTTGGAGTGATTGGAATCGAAATAACTTTGCTATCTCTTTTCACTTTAAATAATAATTCTTTACTTGGACTTTCTCTTACAATTTTAACTACTTCTGCCCATTTTGAAACTTCTTTATGATCAATTGATAAAACAATGTCGCCTTCTTTTAGACCAGAAGTTTGTGCTGGACCTTTTGGAAGTAATTCACCAATTTTAGCATCATTTACTGGAGTTCCTTGAAGTAATCCTAATAAGATAAAGATGACCAAAGCTAAAACAAAATTCATCATTGGGCCTGCAAAAATGGCAATCGCTCTTTTTCCTACAGATTTACTATTAAATTGTCGGTTATACGGAGCAATCTGGTGCCCTTGTCCTTCACTATAAATGAACGCTTTTTCATTTACATTGAATTTTGATACACCTTCAGTTCCTTCTTCAATACCAATGATTTCTAACTTATGCTCTAAATCTATTGAATCAACTTCAACAAAACGAAGATCTTGGAAACGATCAAACTGGTCAACTACAATTTTAGTAACTTCACCTACCGTGTTAAATTGCAAACCGATATGTGATCCAGGCTTTACTTGTACCATTTCTGGATCTTCTCCAGCGTAACGAACATAACCACCAAGAGGTAATAATCTTATTGTGTATGTGGTTTCATTTCGATAAAATGAGAAAACCTTTGGACCAAATCCAATCGCAAATTCTCTACATAAAATACCAGCACGTTTTGCAAAATATAGATGTCCTAGTTCATGAAAAAATACAAGTGCGCCAAAAATTACAACAAACGCTATAACTGTATTCATCTAATTACCACCCTTACTTTATTAGTGATGAAACGAATTGTCTTGTTTGTTCATCAATGTTACGAATTTCTTCTAACGAAGGTTTACTAATTACATTGTGTTTTTCAAGAGCGTTTTCTATTAAATTCTCAATTTGTAAGAATGATATTTTATTCTGTAGAAAAGCAGCTACCGCTTCCTCATTTGCTGCATTTAATACAGTAGGTAAACTACCGCCAACTTTTCCAGCTTCATAAGCATAATCTAAACATTTAAACCTGTTAAAGTCCATCTCTTGGAAATGAAGTGTCCCAAATTTAATTAAATCTAATGGCTTATGATTATTAATCGGTTTTCTTGAAGGATAGTTAAGTGCATAGGCAATCGGTACTCTCATATCAGGTGTTCCTAATTGTGCCATTACACTTCCGTCATCGAATTCAATCATAGAGTGAATAACACTTTCTCTATGAAGTACTACATCAATTTTTTCATATGGCATATTAAATAGCCAATGTGCTTCAATCACTTCTAATCCTTTATTCATCATTGTAGCTGAATCAATTGTAATCTTTGCACCCATTGACCAATTTGGATGGTTTAGAGCATCTTCAATTGTAACATCCTTTAATTGATCTCTTGTTTTATCTCTAAAGCTACCACCTGAAGCTGTGATGATTAATTTATGTATTTCATTCGGGTTTTCACCATTTAAACATTGATAGATTGCTGAATGCTCACTATCTACCGGTAAAATGGAGACACCATATTTTTCTGCTTCAGCCATTACAATATGACCTGCAGTTACTAATGTCTCTTTATTCGCAAGTGCGATTGTTTTACCATTTTGGATTGCTTTCATAGTTGGAACTAAACCTACACTTCCAACAACAGCGTTAACAAGTATTGTACTGTCTTCATGGACGGCAACTTCGATGAGACCTTCTTCACCATATAAAACTTTGGTTTTCGAAGGGATACCTAAGCTCGTCAGTTTTTCAGCCTCTTCTTTACCAGCAACTGAAACTAGTTTTGGTTTAAATTCTAAAATAATCTTATATAATTGATCAATATTTCTTCCAGCTGAACACGCGACTAATTCAAAATCATTTGATTGATTTCTAATAATATCGAGTGTTTGTATACCGATTGAACCAGTTGCTCCAAGTAAGCTGATTTTCTTCATTTTCATATGTCTCCTTAAATACAAAAACTAATACTATAACGTAAATAGTAAATAGACGATCGGTAATGTGAAAATGATACTATCAAATCTGTCTAAAATCCCACCATGACCAGGTAATAAATTTCCTGAGTCTTTAACACCGTAGTATCTTTTATATGCAGATTGCACGAGATCACCTAATTGACCAAAAATCGAAACAAGAACAGCTACTAGTACTAAATATAGTATTGAATGATTTAAAGTTAACATAATCGATAAAATTACTGCAACTACTACAGCACAAATAATTCCACCTATCGAACCTTCAATCGTTTTATTGGGACTAATATCAGGCCAAAGTTTAGTTTTACCTGTAGCTTTCCCAATAAAATATGCACCTGAATCAGTTGCCCAAATTACGAATAATGGGAAGAAGAAGGATGAAATTCCCATATTTCTCATCTCGTACATATAATGAAATCCTAATCCTACATATAAACTGCTTAATACTACAAAAGAAGCATCTTCAAAAGTAAATGTATTCTTTGTAATTACCGTATATGATAAAAGTAATAGGATTAGTACAATTGAAATTTCTGTTTTACCGATTTCTATAGGAAAAAGCTTATTTGATAAATCATTTGGAGTAATTGCTACCCAAGTTAAGATTAATCCAAGTACAGTTTGTGCACTAAATAAATTAAACTTTTTCATTCTAATCAATTCAAAATAACCGATTGTGCCAAGTGCAAATACAAGTAACCCAAACGGCCATCTACCAAATATTACTAATCCTAAAAATAATGCTCCAGCTATAACTCCTGTTATAATACGCTGTTTCAAGTTCGTTCACCGCTTTCTTAAATACCACCATATCTTCTTGCTCGATTTTGATATTCTTTAACCGCATCTATTAAACACTCTTCGGTAAAATCGGGCCATAATACATCTGTAAAATATAGTTCAGAATAAGCAATTTGCCAAAGCATAAAATTACTAATCCTTAATTCACCACTTGTTCTAATTAACAAATCTGGATCTTTAAAATCACTAGTCATTAAATACCGATTAAACAAGTCTTCATTAATTTCTTCTTTATTTATTCTATTATCCAATACATCTGAAGAAATCTTTTTAACAGCAGAAATAATTTCGTCTCTAGAACCATAATTTAGGGCAAAATTTAATACCATACCCGTATTATTTTTAGTTTCCTCTACTGCTCTTAATACTGCTTCTGTAGTATAGCTTGGTAATTGCTCTTTATTTCCAGTTAATCTTACCTGCACATTTTCTTCGATTAATTCAGGTAAAAATGTCCCCAGAAATTCTTGTGGTAACTTCATTAAGAATTCTACTTCAGTTTTAGGTCTTTTCCAATTCTCAGTTGAAAAAGCATATAAAGTTAAAGTCTTTACACCTAATTTACTAGCAGTTCTAGCAATTTTCCGAACTACTTTCATTCCCTCATAGTGTCCCTTAACCCTTGGTAGATTCCTCTTTTGTGCCCATCTACCATTACCATCCATTATTATTGCAACATGCTCAGGAATTACTCCGTCGACCCCATTTAATTGCGAACTTGGAGGTACATTTTTCTCTTCTTTATTTCTTTTAAAAAAAGAAATTAATTTAAACATCTTTAATCCTCCGTTTAAGTATATCTAATTAAAGCATTGAGTAAAAAAACCCCCTTAAACAGAGGGTCTTTTTACTCAAAGCGCTTAGTTTATTTAATTATAATGCAATAATGAAATTATGTAATAGCATAATGTGAAAAATTCATTATTTTTCTAAGCGCTAGTAAGATATACCTTGCAATGCAGTATTAAACTTCCATTATCTCTTTTTCTTTATCTTTTGTAATTCCATCGATTTTTTCGATGTGTGAATCTGTTTGTTTTTGAATGTCTTCTACAAGACCACGTAATTCATCTTCAGTAATTTCACCATTTTTTTCTGCTTTTTTAAGATCATCATTTGCATCACGGCGGATGTTACGTACAGCAACTTTAGCATCTTCAGCAGATTTTTTAACTACTTTTACTAAATCGCGACGACGCTCTTCTGTTAATGGTGGGAAACTAATTCTGATTACAGTTCCATCATTTGAAGGGTTTAAGCCTAAGTCAGCTTTTTGAATCGCTTTATCCATATCATTAATAACTGTTTTATCGTAAGGAGTAATTAATAATAATCTTGCTTCTGGCACTGAAATATTTGCCATTTGGTTGATTGGTGTTGGAGCACCATAATATTCAACTAAAACTTTATCTAAAATAGCTGGGTTCGCACGACCAGCACGTACTGTTGCTAATTCTCTAGAGAAAGCAGAAACAGCTTTTGTCATTTTTTCTTTTGCTAAAGAAATGATTTGATTAGACATTTTTATTTCCCCTTTACTATTGTTCCAATATTTTCGCCAAGTACGGCACGTTTAATATTACCTTCTTCCATAATTGAGAATACAATTAATGGAATATCATTGTCCATACATAAAGAAGATGCAGTTGAATCCATTACACCTAAACCTTCTTTTAATACGTCTAAATATGTAAGAGTTTCGTATTTTACAGCAGTTTTATCGATTGATGGGTCAGCGGTATATACTCCGTCTACATTATTTTTTGCCATTAAAATAACATCTGCTTCAATTTCAGCAGCACGTAATGCAGCAGTAGTATCAGTTGAGAAATAAGGATTTCCTGTACCAGCAGCAAAAATTACAACACGTTTTTTCTCTAAATGACGAATTGCTTTACGACGGATATATGGTTCTGCAACTTGACGCATTTCAATTGATGATTGTACACGAGATTGTACACCAAGTGTTTCAAGGCTATCTTGTAGTGCTAATGAGTTCATTACAGTACCTAACATGCCCATGTAGTCAGCTGTAGCTCGGTCCATACCCATTTCGCTACCTGTCTTACCACGCCAAATATTACCAGCACCTACTACTACTGCAACTTCAACATCTAGTTCTGCAATTTCTTTAACTTGTTCAGCAATTGATTTAATAACTGATGGATTAATTCCAAATCCTTGCCCGCCAGCTAGTGCTTCACCACTAAGTTTTAATACTACGCGATTATACTTTGCTTTACTCATAATACCCTCCATTTACGTACATCTATGTATTTACATTTCTTTAAAAAATAGGGAACACATAGTGTCCCCTATTTTCATTCAAAGTAACAATTAGTTACCTTTAACTTGATTCATTACTTCTTCAGCAAAGTTATCTTCACGTTTTTCTAAGCCTTCTCCAACTTCATAACGAACGAAAGATTTAACAGTTCCGTTAGCAGCTTTTACGAATTGACCTACTTTAACGTCTGGGTTTTTAACGAAAGATTGATCTAATAAGCAGATTTCTTCGAAGTATTTACCAATACGTCCTTCTACCATTTTAGCAACGATGTTTTCAGGTTTACCTTCGTTTAATGCTTGTTGAGTTAGAATTCCACGCTCATGCTCAACTTCTTCTTGAGAAACAGCATCACGAGAGATATATTTAGGGTTGATTGCAGCGATGTGCATAGATACGTCTTTAGCAACATCTTCTTTAGTTGTTCCTTCTACTACTGAAAGAACACCGATACGGCCGCCACTGTGTAAGTAAGCACCAAATGCATCAGCATCAGTTTTAGAAACTAATTCAAAACGACGTAAAGAGATTTTTTCTCCGATTTTAGCAATTGCATGGTTGATGTATGTTTCAACAGTTTCACCATTTTCCATTGTTTGTGCTAATGCTTCTTCAACAGTTGCAGGTTTGTTAGCAACGATATGTTTAGCAAGAACAGAACCTAATTCTTTGAAACCTTCGTTTTTAGCAACGAAATCAGTTTCAGAGTTTACTTCGATTAATACTGCATCGTTTCCAGCTACTTCAACGAAAGTTAAACCTTCAGCAGCGATACGGTCACCTTTTTTAGCAGCTTTAGCGATCCCTTTTTCACGAAGGTAATCGATTGCTTTGTCCATGTTACCTTCAGTTTCAGTTAATGCTTTTTTGCAATCCATCATACCAGCGCCAGTTTTTTCACGTAATTCTTTTACCATTTGTGCAGTAATTGCCATAATAATTCATCTCCTATATGTAAGCTTATTTTATTCAATCGTTTTATAAGGTAAACAATTTTCGATTATTTTAACCTTAAAAAAAGGTGATAAAAGGCTAAAACCTCTTATCACCTTTCAATTTCTCATTAAGCAGTTGTTTCTTCGCCTTGTTTCGCTTCAAGAATCGCATCTGCCATTTTTGATGTAAGAAGTTTTACAGCTCTAATAGCATCGTCGTTTGCTGGGATAACGTGATCGATTTCATCTGGATCACAGTTAGTGTCAACAATACCGATGATAGGAATGTTTAACTTACGAGCTTCAGCAACAGCGATACGCTCTTTACGAGGATCAACTACGAATAATGCATCAGGAAGTTGCTTCATGTCTTTGATTCCGCCTAAGAATTTTTCAAGACGTTCTAATTCTTTTTTAAGTTGAATAACTTCTTTCTTAGGTAACACTTCAAAAGTGCCATCTTCTTGCATTTTTTCGATATCTTTTAAACGTTTAACACGTTTTTGGATTGTTTGGAAGTTTGTTAACGTTCCACCTAACCAACGTTGGTTAATGAAGTACATACCAGAACGGATTGCTTCATCTTTAATAGCTTCTTGAGCTTGTTTTTTAGTACCAACGAAAAGGATGTTTCCACCTTCAGCAGCGATACCTTTCATTACGTTGTAACATTCTTCAACCTTTTTAACTGTTTTTTGTAGGTCGATGATGTAGATACCGTTACGCTCAGTGAAGATGTAACGTTTCATTTTTGGGTTCCAACGGCGTGTTTGGTGACCGAAGTGAACACCAGCTTCTAATAATTGCTTCATAGAAATTACTGACATTTTATTTCCTCCTAATGGTTCTTTTTCCTCCGCTCACGTCTTCTTCTCCTATCACTCCCAAACTGGGTAGCACCAATAAGAAAATCGGCAAGCGTGTGTATTAACACCATGGACTACTATAGCATATACAACATTAATTATCAAGAGAAAACGAGAAATTATTGTCGAAGTTTCAACAATCGTTGTTTTTCCTTTTCTCTATATAAATCCTTCTACCATTTTCATCCATAGTAAGTCTATTTTTTAGAACATCGAACTTCTATTATTCGAATTTGGTCTTTTCTTCCATACTAAATGATCAACACATTATGCATTAAAATAAGTATTTAAATTAAGAATTCACCTGTCCAAATAACTGAATATTTATCAGTATTGGGAATTTTTGTTAATTTATTCAACTTAATCGTATTCTTCAATAAAATTGTTAAAAAAGAAATTGTCAATAAAGTAAGGAATGTGAGGCTGATTTCCACTACTCAAATATAAATAATCTTAAAAATCATTTATACTAATTATTTCTAATAGAATTGCCATTTAAACTTCTAAATGAATTCAATGTAGAGTTTACAAAGCTCCTATATATTACTTTTACTTAAAAGATTCCTTAATTTAAAAATAGATTTAGCATGGATCTGAGAAACTCTAGAAATCGATAAATTAATAATTGTTCCAATTTCAGTAAATGTTAATTCTTCATGATAATACAAACTTATTACAAGCTGCTCTTTCTCATTTAATTCAGTTACAATCGTCTTGGCAAGTAGCCTTATTTGTTCATCTTTCAGTAGCATTTCTTCTGGTGTTAATGTCTCATGATCTTTTATTGTATGAATAAAATTAACTTGTCCATCTCCAGCATCTTTGATTTGTTCATCTACAGACAACATATTTGAGAAAAACACATCATTTATGACATTAACAACTTCCATCGAAGAATAACCAGTATAAAATGCTATTTCTTCAGGTGTAGCTTTTCGTTCAAGAGCCGGTTCTAACTTTTCAATTGCACATTCAATTTTTTTTGCTTTATCTCTAATTGATCTAGGTAACCAGTCTTCTTTACGAAGACCATCCAATATATTACCACTTATTCTAATTGAAGCATATGTTTCAAATTTTAAATCTCTTTTCGGGTCAAATTTCTCTAGTGCGTCATATAAGCCCATCATCGCTAAGCTGTGTAAATCATCTCTGCTGACACTTGAAGGTAATCTTTGAGCTATACGATTTACTTGATAGTGAACTAGTGGCATATAGACCTGCATTAACGCATCTCCGGCATCTAAATCACGATCTTCAATCCACATTTTCCAATAACTTTGTGAAACATTTTTTTGAACTTGCAACACGTCTTTCACCTCAGCGAATTACCATATTATGTTTAATACTTGATTGACAATTTATTTTTAAATAGTGATTTGGGTAAATATGTAATATCATGTCGATTTCCCAAGGAGTCGAGTGAATTCATAAAAAGGAGATTAAAATATATCTAGAATCAAGTCATCAAATTCTTCTTCTTTTATTACTATTTAGCCTTTCAATTCCCCTATTATTAAACGGCTAAATAGGAATAAATATGAATCTATTAATTTCATTCAATACTCGGTACGAATCAATCCATTTCGCCATACATAAGCACCACGTATTGTATAATTTTATATACTAGGTCTCAAAATGCTTTTTCAATGTAAGTTTCGATAAAACTCAGTTATTCACTTTTCTACCCTTTTAAAAATTATATTATTAAAACTCTTTAATGTATTCACTCATTCTTTAAAATAATGTGAAACTTTATTTAGCACAATAAAAAATATTATTTTTTTCATTTTTTTAAAATAATTGTACATATATTCAAGAATTCTATTTTTAATAATAGATTAATCTTTAGGATGACGTGATTTTAGTTATACTTAATAAAGAACAAATGTAAAGAGTACAAATTTTTGTTTGATATTGTAGTTCTTAATCTTCGTCTTAAGGAGAGTATGTATCTGGAGTGGAAATAACTGACATATACTAAAAAACAACAATATATTTGAAAGCAGCCAACAATATAAAACTAAAAACATCATTACAATTCTATTATCTAATTCCCTCTCAAAAATAATGTTTATATTTTATCACTATAATCAAGTAAATATTTTTTAATCATACCATAATTTCCAATTCGTCTATATATCTCATTTATACAAAAAAGGAAAATAGTCTCTATTTAACAAATCTTTTTATTCTGATATAAAAATTTTAAAAATTCTAATCATTTTTAATTTAATAAAGACAAAAAAACCTTTTCCCAATTATTAATTGAGAAAAGGTTTAAACTAAAATATTATCTTTTGCCTTCTTTAAGAAGTGACCTTATTAATTAGTTAGATTTTAATTTCTCTAACTCTAATAAGAATTTGTCATTTAGTACTTTAATATAAGTACCTTTCATTCCTAGTGATCTTGACTCGATAACACCAGCACTTTCTAATTTACGTAGTGCATTTACGATAACAGATCTTGTAATTCCTACACGGTCAGCAATTTTACTTGCTACTAATAAACCTTCATAGCCATTTAATTCTTCAAAAATATGTTCGATTGCTTCTAATTCGCTATAAGAAAGAGATGAAATAGCCATTTGTACAACAGCTTTACTTCTAGCTTCTTCTTCAATTTCTTCTGCTTTTTCACGTAGAATTTCCATACCTACTACTGTTGCGCCATATTCAGCTAAGATTAAATCATCATTTTCAAAATCATGATTAATTCGAGCTAGAACAAGAGTACCTAAGCGCTCACCGCCACCAATAATTGGTACAATAGTTGTTAAACCGCCAGAAAATAAATCTTTATTTTCAACTGGGAATGCAGTGTGCTCACTGTTGATGTCTATATTTGATGATGTTTCATTAATATTAAATAGGTTTTGTGTATATTCTTCAGGGAATTGGCGATCGCTGAACATTTTTTGCATACGCTCATTTTCGATTTTTTGGTGAAGACCGTAACCTAATAATTTCCCTTTACGACTTAAAATAAAAACATTTGATTCAATAACTTCTTCTAATGTATCTGCCATTTCTTTAAAGTTTACTGGCTTCCCTGCAGATTGTTGTAATAACTTATTAATCTTTCTTGTTTTTTCTAATAATTGCATCTTTCTAAATGCCTCCTATTTAATTGTACGTTTCCTTTGAACTTCTAGCAATCTCATGGCTGAATTCAAAAATGTTCTTTAGCTAAATCATAAAATGAATTGACTTATATCTTTATCTTTTGCAATATTTGCGAGCTTTTCATTTACATATTGTGGTGTAATCATAATTGTTCCCATTTGAATTTCAGAAGCTTCAAAGGATAGATCTTCAAGAAGCTTTTCCATAATAGTATGCAATCTTCTTGCGCCTATGTTGTCTGTTGTCTGATTAACTTCAAATGCTATTTCTGCTATTCTACGTATAGCATCGTCAGAAAATTCGATTTGTATACCTTCTGTAGACAATAAAGCTTTATATTGTTTAATAATTGAAAAATCAGGCTCAACTAAAATACCCACAAAATCTTCAACAGATAATTTCCCTAATTCTACACGAATTGGGAAGCGACCTTGTAATTCAGGTATTAAATCTGATGGTTTGGAAATATGAAATGCACCAGCTGCAATAAATAGAATATGATCCGTTTTAACCGGTCCATATTTTGTCACAACCGTACTTCCTTCAACGATTGGTAAGATATCTCTTTGTACGCCCTCTCTCGAAACATCTTGAGTAGAGTTTTGCTTACTTGCAATCTTATCAATCTCATCAATGAAAATAATCCCTAGTTGCTCAGCTCTATAGACTGCTTCTTGAGTTACTTCATCCATATCGATTAATTTCTGAGCTTCTTCATTCGTTAAAATCTTTCGAGCTTCTTTAACAGGAAGCTTTCTTTTTTTAGTTTTCTTTGGAAATAGACTACCTATTGACTCTTGGAAGTTCATTCCCATTTGTTCCATTCCAGTTCCTTGCATAAAATCTAGCATCGGAGCTTGTTGTTGCTCTACTTCAATAGACACAAGATCTTCTTCTAGTTTTCCAGATAAAAGTTGAAATTCTATATTTCTTCTTTTAGATGTTAATTCTGTATCATTCTCTTCTTGCTCAGCATTCGAGTTTTGTGAATCTTGATTAAAAAGCATCTCAAGTGGATTTTTGAATGAAGCTTGTTTTTTCATACTTGGTGCTAGAAGTTTTACTAATCTTTGATTCGCATTTTTTTCAGCTTGATCTTTCACCTTATTCATACGCTCTTCTTTTACAATTCGAATAGAAGTTTGGACTAAATCGCGAACCATTGATTCTACATCTCTTCCAACGTAACCAACTTCTGTAAATTTAGTAGCTTCAACTTTAATGAATGGCGCACCAACTAGTTTTGCCATCCTTCTAGCAATTTCAGTTTTACCAACACCTGTTGGTCCAATCATTAAAATATTTTTTGGTGAAATTTCATCACGGAATGACTCTTCAAGTAAACTTCTACGATATCGATTTCTGAGTGCAATTGCTACTGCTTTTTTCGCTTGTTGCTGTCCAACAATATATTGATCAAGTTTTTCAACAATTTGACGAGGCGTGAAAGAAGTACTCATAATACACTCTCCTATTCTAATTCTTCTAAAATTATATTTCCGTTCGTATACACACAAATATCACTTGCAGTTTTTAAACTAGCATATGCAATTTGTTTTGCTGAAAGATTTTCCCCTGCGTTTTCCTTTAATGCACGGCCTGCTGCAAGAGCGTAATTCCCTCCAGAACCGATTGCAAGAATTCCATCGTCAGGCTCAATTACTTCACCAGTACCAGAAATTAATAATAATGAATTATGATCCATTACGATTAGCAATGCTTCAAGTTTATGTAATACTCGATCTGTTCTCCATTTTTTTGCTAATTCAACAGCTGCTCGTTGAATATTACCATTATATTCAACTAACTTGCCCTCAAAAAGTTCGAATAAAGTAAATGCATCTGCAACAGATCCTGCAAAACCAGCTAAAACTTTTCCATTAAAAAGCTTTCTAACTTTTCTGGCAGTATGCTTCATTACTACTGCATTTCCAAAAGTTACTTGGCCATCACCAGCCATGGCACTTTTACCATCGTGTCTGATTGCGAAAATCGTTGTAGCATGAAAATTGGACATGTGAATCCTCCTTAGAAACGTCGATTAATTTCTAAAATTGAGCGAATTTATGCTCTAGGATGATGTAAATTGTATACTTTTTGTAATCTTTCCTTCGTTACATGTGTATAGATTTGAGTAGATGATAAATTCTCATGTCCAAGTAATTCTTGAACACTACGAATATCAGCACCGTTATCAAGCATATGCGTAGCAAAGGTGTGCCTTAACATATGTGGATAGATTTTATTAGTCAACGAAGTATCTTTGATCATTTTTTCTAATATACCACGGACACCTCTTGCCGTTAGTTTTGTACCACGGTGATTCAAAAAAAGATCGTCATTCATTTGCTTGTTAGCTACTATCAGTCTATTTCGGCCATCTTCTATATATGTATGAAGAGCTTTTTCTGCATAACTGCCAAAGGGAATATACCGCTGTTTATTCCCTTTGCCAGTTACTAAAATAGTCCCAATTTGAAAATCTATGTCTTTTAATTTCAAATTACAGCATTCGCTTACTCGGATTCCGGTAGCATATAGCAATTCTAAAAGAGCTTGATTTCTTTGTCCAAGTTCCGTATCTAGATCGCTAATCTTAAATAGTTTTTCAAGTTCTTCCTTGTATAAAAATCTTGGTATCATAGTTTCTTTTTTAGGAAGTGACGCTAATACAAAAGGATTCTCTTTTGCTTCATTTTCTCTCATAAGAAAACGATAGAAACTTCTTAAACAAGAAATATGCTTCGAGACTGTACGTCTTGATAGCTGTTTGTCATGCAAAGTTGTTAAATAGAGACGAACATCAGAATAAGTAACTGAAGAAAATGAAATAATGGATTGTTGCTCCATAAAAACTAGAAATTGTTCAACAATTTTTTTATAACTATTTAATGTGTATTGTGAAGAGTTTTTCTCTAATTGTAAATACTGAATGAATAATTGACACAATATTTTAATATTCAAGGTAATTTCTCCTCACAAGCCACTACATACTAACATATTAAGTAGCTATTTGCAATTTATTTTCTTAACATTCTACAAAATTCATAATTGATTCTAATGCACGGTTTGCATATGCTTCATATCGTTCTTGTTTTCTTTTAATTTTGACATCAAGCTTAGGGAATAGACCGAAATTAGCATTCATAGGTTGGAAGTGTTTTGCACTTGTTGTCGTTATATAATTAGCCATACTTCCAATTGCAGTTTCTGCTGGGAATACGACTAAATCTTTCTCCATTACGTATCTAGCTGCATTTATTCCTGCTACTAAACCAGATGCTGCAGATTCTACATAACCTTCCACTCCAGTCATTTGACCTGCAAAGAATAAATCTTCACGACCTTTAAAACGATATGTTGCCTCTAATAGATTCGGTGAATTTATAAACGTATTACGATGCATTACTCCATATCGTACAATTTCAGCATTCTCTAGGCCAGGTATTAATTGTAAAACTTCTTTTTGAGGCCCCCATTTTAAATGCGTTTGGAATCCTACTATATTATATAAAGTTCCAGCACTGTCATCCTGACGTAGTTGGACAACCGCATACGGCGTCTTACCAGTCTTTGGATCCTCTAATCCAACTGGTTTCATAGGTCCAAATAATAATGTTTGTTTTCCACGTTTAGCCATTACTTCAACTGGCATACAGCCTTCAAAGAAAATCTCTTTTTCAAACTCTTTTAAAGGAACCGTTTCTGCTGTAGTTAATGCTTCATAAAAACGATCAAATTCCTCTTCTGTCATTGGGCAGTTTAAGTAAGCTGCTTCACCTTTATCATATCTTGATTTTAAATATACTTTATTTAAGTCAATACTTTCTTTTTCTACTATCGGAGCCGCTGCATCATAAAAATAGAAATAATCTTCACCCGTTAATTCTTTTAATTGCTGTGATAATTCAGGTGATGTTAAAGGTCCTGTTGCGATAACTGTTGGTCCTTCAGGTATTTTAGTCATTTCTTCGTTATGCACAGTTACATTTGGATGATTTTTTACATACTCAGTTACACGGCTAGCAAATTCATGTCGGTCTACAGCTAACGCTCCACCTGCTGGTACAGCACACTCATCAGCAGATCGAATAATAACTGAATCTAATCTTCTCATTTCCTCTTTTAATACACCTACAGCGTTCGTTAGTGTATTCGCTCTTAGTGAATTACTACAAACTAATTCAGCAAACTTATCAGTATGATGAGCAGGTGTTTGTCTAACCGGTCTCATCTCATATAAATGTACTTTAATTCCTCTTTTTGCAATTTGATAAGCAGCCTCGCTTCCTGCTAAACCTGCTCCAATTACATTAATAAATTGTTCTTTCATTGTTAACTCCTTCTACGCTGATTCAATCAAAATTACGTAATAATATTTTATAATTTTTTTCTTAAAGATTTCTTAATTAAAAGTTGATATGAAAAGTAAAAGTGAGCAAATTAATTGCTCACACTTTTATTTGGACAAAGTCTCAAGAAATATGAATTTCAGACTGATTTTTGCTGGCACTTTACAGGTGAGTATATTAATTGCTCACACTTGTTGATCCTCTTTGTAGTCACATGATACACATTGAACTTGAATACCTTTTTTCATTTTCTTTTCAACTAATAAGTTTTCACATTTCGGACAAGGTCTAGCAATTGGCTTATCCCATGATAAGAATTCACATTCTGGATAATTCGTGCATCCATAAAATATTCGATTCTTTTTCGATTTACGTTCAATTATATTCCCATCTTTACATGTAGGACATTTGACACCAATATCCTTTACAATTGCTTTTGTATTTCTGCAATCTGGAAAGTTCGAGCACGCCATGAACTTACCGTATCTGCCCATTTTAAATACCATCGGGCTTCCACATAAATCACAGTCTTCACCAGCAGGTTCATCTCTAATTTCAACTTTTTGCATTTCTTTCTCAGCTATTTCTAAGTGTTTCTCAAAACCTCTATAAAATTGATCGATGATTTGAATCCAGTTCACATTGCCGTCTTCAATTTTATCAAGGTCACCTTCCATTTGAACCGTAAACTCAATATTAATTACTTCTGGGAAAAACTCAACGACTAAATCAAATACTATTTGACCTAGTTCAGTAGGTACAAATCGTTTATTATCTAATGAAACATATCCACGTTTCTGAATCGTTTCTAAAGTTGGTACATATGTTGATGGTCGACCTATTCCTAACTCTTCAAGCGTTTTTACTAATCTAGCTTCCGTGTAACGTGGAGGTGGTTGCGTAAAATGTTGTTCAGGTAATATATCTTCTAATTTTACTTTTTCACCTTCAGCTAACGGAGGAAGGATACGGTCTTTTTCTTCTGTGCCATCATCATTACTTTCTATATACACCTTCATAAAACCAGGGAATTTAACTACTGATCCATTAGCTCTAAATATTACGTCATTATTAATTAAGTCAACTTTAACCGTATCGAGTACTGCTGATGCCATCTGACTAGCAACAAATCGTTCCCATATTAATTTATAAAGACGATATTGATCACGGCTAACATGTGCTTTAATTGTATCAGGTGAAAGTAAAGTTGACGTTGGTCTAATTGCTTCGTGTGCATCTTGTACTTTATCTGATTTTTTTTCACTTTTTTTATTTGTAGCAATAAAATCTGCACCATAAGTTTCAATTATATAAGATTTTGCTTCCTCAGCCGCAACATCGGATATTCTAGTCGAATCAGTTCTCATATATGTGATTAATCCGACCTGTCCTCCACTACCTAGGGAAATACCTTCATATAATTGCTGTGCAATCATCATCGTTTTCTTTGCACGCATATTTAATTTTCTAGCTGCTTCCTGCTGTAGTAAGGAAGTAGTAAAAGCAGTTGCTGGATTACGTTTACGTTCTTTTCTTGTAACACTTTGAACTTCAAAGTGATCACCTTTAATTTGTGATAAAACATTTTTTACGTCAGTTTCAGAATTCAATTCTAATTTTTTACCATTAACTCCGTAAAAAGAAGTATCAAATGTTTCTTTCTTTGTTAAAGCTTTACTTTTAATTGTCCAATATTCTTCAGGTTGGAAGATTTCAATCTCTTTATCTCGTTCGATGATCAGTCTAAGAGCGACAGATTGAACTCGACCAGCACTTAAGCCCTTTTTCACTTTCTTCCATAGTAATGGGCTTATGTTATACCCTACTAAACGATCTAGTACACGTCTTGCTTGCTGAGCGTCTACTAAATTCATATTAATTGGTCTAGGTTTTTTAAAAGACTCTTTAATAGCATCTTTTGTAATTTCATTAAACACTACACGACAATCCGATGATGTATCGATATTGAGTGTATTCGCAATATGCCATGCTATTGCTTCACCTTCACGATCTGGATCGGCTGCTAGATAGATTTTTTTTGCTTTTTTCGCAGCAGATCTTAAATCCTTTAAAACTGGACCTTTTCCACGGATTGTTATGTACTTCGGGTTGTAATCGTTTTCTATTTCAATCCCCATCTGACTTTTAGGTAGATCTCGAACATGTCCCATTGATGCGATTACTTTGAATTTTTTACCTAAGTACTTTTCTATTGTTTTAGCCTTTGAAGGGGACTCCACTATAACTAAATTTTCTGCCATCTTTTAAGCCTCCCGAGAGTTTCCTATTCATTACTCTCTGTATTCCTTATTTCATTCTTTTATTCTTATGTATTCTCAAATAGATTCATAATAAGAAGAGTTCAATTTATATTTTTGATTTTCCTTCATACAATTTCAAATTGTATAGTTTATTCTATACATTAGTCAAATTTTATTTAGATATAAAATAACACAAGTCGCATTAGTATTGTCAATATTTTGTAATATAAACATATTTTTTTATTTTTTAGTATATTCCTAAAATTCCTCTAAAATATCATTTGTACATGTAATTAATTTCGCTCCATCCTGAATTAATCGATGATTTCCTTTATATTCTTCCATTATAATCGGACCTGGCACTGCAAATACCTCTCTATTATATTGAATTGCAAAATTTGCAGTAATCATCGTCCCGCTCTTCTCCTTAGCCTCTAGAACGATTAAACCTTTAGATAAACCAGCTATAATTCTATTTCTTCTAGGAAAGTATCTTTTTTCTGGTCTAATATAATATGGATATTCGCTTATAACTAAATGATTTAATGATATTTCATTAAATAAATTACGGTTTTCTTTCGGATAAATATAGTCTAACCCACATCCGACAACTGCAATCGTTGTTCCGTTGTGAAAAATAGCTGAATTATGTGCGATTGAATCACATCCAGATGCCATCCCACTAACAATAACACAATTTTCTTTAATTAGACCTAATATTAATGAATCACAAATAATTTTTGCAAATGCAGTTGGTTTTCTAGCTCCAATTATACTCAACATAAATTGTTTATTAAGGATATTTTGATTACCTTTTAAATATAAAACAAACGGAGGGTCACATATTTCTCTTAACAATTCTGGATATACATCATCATATATTGTAATAATTTTAATATTTTTTTTATAGCTTTCCTTTAAAATATCAAAAATGGACGTTGAATGAAGTTGATCATATAATTTTTCAGCGGCTTTCGAAGTCATTTGAAATGTAGTTTTAAATGTAGAAGGTGAATATCGATAGAGGTTTTCTAAATTTGGATCAAAGAGAAGAATCTTCTTGATTGCTTGATAGTTTTCAAATAAAAAATGATGCAAATGAATAAGTCGAATTTTTTCCATACATTCTCCTTTCTTATAAGAAAGTAGCCTCCTAGCGGAGGCTACTTATTTTATCATTCTTAAACTAAAGCTTCATGTGTCTTACATTGTTCATATAAGCCACGCTCTTTTAATGCACCAATTAAAGTTTCGCCCATTACTGCTGGAGTAAGTGCAACTTTAATGCCACAGCTTTCCATTGTAGCCATTTTCTCTTTAGCAGTACCTTTACCGCCTGCGATGATTGCACCAGCATGTCCCATACGTTTACCTTCTGGAGCTGTTTGACCGCCAATGAAACCTACTACTGGTTTCGCCATATTAGCTTGTACCCACTCAGCAGCTTCTTCTTCTGCAGTTCCACCGATTTCACCAATCATAATAACTGCATAAGTTTCAGGATCTTCATTGAATGCTTTTAATACATCGATGAAGTTTGTTCCATTTACAGGGTCTCCACCAATACCTACAGCTGTAGATTGACCAATACCAGCTTGAGTTAATTGATGTACAGCCTCATAAGTTAATGTACCAGAACGTGATACGATTCCAACATGACCTTTTTTATGAATGTAACCAGGCATGATACCAATTTTACACTCATCTGGAGTGATTACACCAGGGCAGTTAGGACCAACTAATCTAGTCTTTTTGCCTTCCATGTACTTTTTAACTTTTACCATATCAAGTACTGGAATACCTTCTGTAATACAAATCGCGATATCTAATTCTGCATCAACTGCTTCCATGATTGCATCAGCAGCAAATGCTGGTGGTACATAGATTACAGATGCATTAGCACCAGTAGTTTCAACTGCATCTTTAACTGTATTGAATACAGGTACGCCAGCAATGTCAGTTCCACCTTTACCAGGAGTTACACCACCAACGATTTTAGTACCATACTCTAGCATTTGAGTTGTATGGAATAAGCCTTGTGAACCAGTAATACCTTGTACAATGACTTTTGTATCTTTATTAATGAAAACGCTCATTTTTATCCTCCCTTTCTTAGCCTACAAGTGCAACGATTTTTTCAGCGCCATCAGCCATTGAATCTGCTGCAACAATGTTTAAGCCTGACTCATTAAGAATCTTCTTACCTAATTCAACATTCGTTCCTTCTAAACGAACTACTAATGGTAAGTGTAAACCAACTTGTTTAGTTGCTTCGATTACACCTTCAGCAATAACATCACACTTCATGATGCCACCGAAGATATTAACGAAAATCCCTTTAACATTTTGGTCAGAAAGGATGATTTTAAACGCTTCTGTAACTTTCTCAGCTGTAGCACCGCCCCCTACATCAAGGAAGTTAGCCGGATCTCCACCGTAGTGTTTAATGATATCCATTGTAGCCATTGCTAGACCAGCACCATTAACCATACATCCGATATTTCCGTATAAAGAAATATAGTTTAAGTCATACTTAGAAGCTTCGATTTCTTTTGGATCTTCTTCTTCTAAATCACGGTAAGCTAAAATGTCTGCATGACGATATAAAGCATTTGAGTCAAAGTTTAACTTTGCATCTAATGCCATTACTTCTCCATCACCTGTAACTACTAATGGGTTAATTTCAGCGATTGAGCAATCTTTTTCGATAAACGCAGAATATAAGCCCATCATGAACTTTACAGCTTTGTTTACTAAGTTGCTTGGAATGTTGATATTGAACGCAATACGACGAGCTTGGAAGCCTTGTAGACCTACTGCTGGATCAATATACTCTTTAAAGATTTTTTCAGGTGTTTTTTCAGCTACTTCTTCAATTTCAGTTCCACCTTCTTCAGAAGCCATTAATACAACTTGTGAAGATCCGCGGTCTAAAACTAAACCAACATAATATTCTTTTTTAATATCGCAGCCTTCTTCGATAAGTAAGCGCTTAACTTCCTTACCTTCTGGTCCAGTTTGATGAGTAACTAATACTTTACCTAGAATTTCACTAGCATATGTATTTACTTCATCTAAATTTTTCGCTACTTTTACGCCTCCCGCTTTACCGCGGCCACCAGCGTGAATTTGAGCTTTTACTACGCATACAGCTGTACCTAATTCTTTCGCTGCTTCTACTGCTTCTTCAACTGTAAATGCAACTTTACCATTTGGTACTTTTACGCCATAGCTTCGTAGGATTTCTTTCCCTTGATACTCATGGATATTCATGATCCATCCTCCCCTTTTAGAACAAGACAAATTAAAACACATTCCTATTGTATCTCTTACAGAATATACTGTAAATACTTTAGTAGAAAAGAATTTAATATTCTATGTTTTTATATAGAAAACCCTTTCATATACAATAGTTAATGTAGTTTATCATATTACAATATTATTTTTCCAATAATATATCCTTGTCTTTTTAAAAATAGATTAACGACAGTTAATATCATTTTTGATTTTAGGTTTACATCATTTCGATTCATTTATCTATTTTATACAAACTTAAAATGTTATGTAATTTTAAACGTCGTTAATCTACTCTATTTTAGACCACTTCAGTAAATTGATGTAATCTAATTATCAATTATTTTTACAATCAAACTTTTTCTTTGATTGGTGCAAAGGATCTTCTATGTTCATTAATAATTCCATGCTCGTCGATCGCTTTTAAATGTTCCTTTGTTCCATATCCCATATGCTTTTCAAATCCATAATTTGGATGCTTTAAACTAAGTTCGCACATTAAAGAATCTCTGGTTTCTTTTGCAAGTACAGATGCAGCTGCTATACTGATACTTGTTGCATCGCCTTTAATGATTGATGTTTGAGAAATATCTAGCGGAAGTTTCATTGCATCAATTAATAAATGTTCAGGTGAATGAGTCAGTTGTTCGATCGCACGTCTCATCGCTAATTTAGTCGCTTCATAAATATTGATTTCATCTATTTCTGTTGAACTGGCCATACCAACCCCATAAGAAATTGCTTCTTCCTTAATCCGCTCAACGAAATACTGTCGTTTTTCTTTAGATAATTTTTTGGAATCATCTAATCCAATTAGCTCAGTATTTTCCGCTAAAATTACTGCCGCTGCTACAACAGGACCAGCTAATGGACCTCGACCAACTTCATCTACTCCTGCAATTAACTTTATATTTTGGCTATAAAGATTTTGTTCATATTCCATCATTTTAAGGAATTTCTCCCTAGCTAAATCTCTTTTTTCTTGTTCTTTATACCATTTAGCTACTAGCTTTTGCACACCAATTCTTTGATCACTTTCAAATTCTTTTAAGAGTTCATTTGTTGGGTCAGTTAATTCACTTAGTATATTTTTTATTTCATCTATTTTCAGAGACATACTTTAGAACTCCTTTTATACATACGTTTAAGTTTTGACATTAAAATTTCATTAAAAAAGAAGAAAGTACGCTTATTCTTGCGCACTTTCTTCTAATATTTCATCAGTTACCTCAAGCATTGATGGATTTTCGAAAGTTAATCTTCCTAATTTCCCAGCTCTTAGCTCACGTAAAAATAAATCAGATGTTTTATCATAATCTATAATTCCGCCTGACATAAGTAATCCACGTTTCTTACCAATATGATCAAAAATATCAACGACTTCTTCAGAAAATAAAACTTCCTCATTCATGTCATATCTTTCTTTTAATACATTTGGATAAAACTCTCTTAAATATTTAATCGCATAAATCATTACTTCTTGTAGGTTAATGATACTATCTTTTATTGCTCCTGTAGTTGCTAAACGAAGACCTACAAGTTGATCTTCAAATTTAGGCCACAATATACCCGGTGTATCAAGTAGTTCAATTTCTTTCCCTACTTTTATCCATTGCTGTGCTTGCGTTACGCCAGGACGGTCACCAGTTTTAGCAATATTTTTTCGTGCGAGCTTATTGATTAAAGTCGATTTTCCAACATTCGGGATTCCAACAATTAACGCTCGAATTGCGCGAGGTTTGATCCCCTTTGACCTCATTTTATCAAATTTCTCTTTTACAAGTATTTCACAGGAAGAAATAATCGCTTTTAACCCTTGTCCAGATGCTGCATCAATAGCAATTGCCATTACGCCTTGTTTTTCATAATGCGCTAACCATTGCTGAGTAATTCTTGGATCTGCTAAATCTGCTTTATTTAATAAAAGCAATCTTGGTTTATTTGAAATTATTTCATCGATCATTGGATTTCTAGAAGCAGCAGGTACCCTTGCATCCGCTAATTCAATTACAACATCAATTAATGATAGTTTTTCAGTAACTTGTCTTCTAGCTTTTGCCATATGGCCAGGAAACCATTGTATCGTCATGTTGCCACCTTCTTATACATTGAATAATCAAGATTAATTTGGCTTTTATTTCGCCATTTCAACCTCAGATAACGGCCAAAAAACAAAACTTGCTCGGCCTAAAATTTCTTTTTGACTAACTGTTCCGATAATACGACTATCTTTACTTAATCGACGATTATCACCTAAAACGAATACTTGTCCTTTAGGTACAGTTTTTCTACCAGTAATCTCTTCTAACTTAAAGTCTTCAGTTAGAGGACCATCTGTCGTTTCTTTTTTATATTCGTTCAAATATGGTTCTTTATACGGTTTACCGTTAACATATAGGACATCATTTTTATATTCTACCGTGTCACCAGGTAATCCAATAACTCGTTTAATATAATCTTTTTCCTTTGTAGCATGGAAGACTACAATATCAAAACGTCTAGGTTCATGTAGTTTGTATACGATCTTATTTACAATCATTCTACTTTGATCCTGTAGTGTTGGCATCATTGAGATCCCATCAACTAAAACCGGTGTAAAAAGGAATGTTCGAATACCAAGTGCAAGTACAAGCGCAATAAAAATTGTTTTAACTAATTCCCAAATTCCACCACTATTGCTTTCTTTCAACCTAATCCCTCCATTTTATAACCATACGTTTTGCAGTTTTAACCAGTTAAGTTAATAACTTTATTTATGTATTCTATTTTACTTTTTATTATATCCATAATCTACAAATATTGGAAAAAAAGGAGCTTGTTTAATACAAGCTCCTTTCAAAAGACTATCGAAGTTCTTTAATTCTTGCTTTTTTACCAGTAAGTGCACGTAGGTAGTAAAGTTTAGCACGACGTACTTTACCGCGACGAACAACGTCTAATTTAGCAATTTTTGGAGTGTGAATTGGGAACGTACGTTCAACACCAACTCCGTAAGAAATTTTACGAACTGTGAAAGTTTCGCTAATTCCGCCACCACGACGTTTAATAACTACACCTTCGAATAATTGGATACGCTCACGAGTACCCTCAACAACTTTAACGTGAACTCGTACAGTATCACCAGGACGGAATGCTGGTAAGTCAGTTCTTAGTTGTTCTTTTGTAATTTCGTTGATTAAATTTTGCATAATGTATGCTCTCCTTTTCCAACCGATGCTCTTACAAGATTTAGTGACTCGCAGCGGAACACCGAGAATAAAGGCTTAAGTATTTACTCAAGCCACAAGTTATATTAACATATTCTATTAGTGGACGCAACTAGTTTTCTTGTTTTAATTCTTCTTTTACTTGATCCATCCATTTTGACTCTTTTTCAGAAAGAGAGTAGTTTTCGAGTAAATCTGGACGGCGTGTTATCGTACGTTTAAAAGATTGTTTTGTACGCCATTCTTCGATTTTCGCATGATTTCCTGATAATAAAACGTCTGGTACTTTATGCCCTCTAAATTCGGCAGGTCTCGTGTAATGAGGATGCTCTAACAATCCTGTACTAAATGAATCTTCAATTTTTGAAGTAGTATTACCAAGTACCCCAGGTAATAAACGAACAACGCTATCAGCAATGACCATAGCGCCAAGTTCTCCACCTGTTAATACATAATCTCCAATTGAGATTTCATCTGTCACTACATGTTCTCGAATTCGTTCATCATATCCTTCATAATGTCCACAAATTAAGATTAAGTGTTCCTCTTTTGCAAGCTCTTCAGCTTTACGTTGATTAAATCGCTCTCCTTGAGGGCATAGAAGGACTACTCTCGGCTTATTTTCACTTTTTGATACTAATTCATCAACAGCATCAAAAATCGGCTGTGGAGCTAGTACCATACCAGCGCCACCACCATATGGATAGTCATCAACATTTGAATGTTTATTCGTAGAGAAATCTCTAAAATTTACACAGCGAAACTTAACAGCCTCTTTTTCTTGTGCTTTTTTTAAAATAGAAGAATTTAAAACTCCTTCAAACATTTCTGGAAAAAGGGTTAAAAAGTCTAATTTCATCATAATAGACCTTCCATTAATTCGATTTTAACTTTTTTATTGGCAACATCTATTTCTTTTACAATTTGCTCGATATAAGGAATAAGGGCATCTTTTTGACCTTTTCTTTGAATAACCCAAACATCATTTGCACCTGGAGATAATATTTCTTTTATTTTTCCGATTTCTTCTCCATCAATTGTCTCAACAACACAACCAATGATTTCATGGTAATAGTACTCATTTTTATCTAGTTCGTGTAATTGATCTTCAGTAATCTTTAAAATCCCATTTTTAAGTGGTTCTACAGAGTTTAAAGACTCATACCCTTCAAATGTAAGTAAATCAAAATTTTTATGTACACGGTGACTTGTTACGATTAATTCAATTGGTGTCGATTCGTTTTCTTTAAAGAAATATAGTGTATTGCCTTTTACATAACGTTTTTCTGGAAAATCAGTTCTTGAAATAACACGAACCTCTCCTCGAACTCCATGTGTATTTACAATTTTTCCGACATTTAAATATTTTTCCATTCTTTTACCTCTATATTAAAATTTCTATGTTTATTATTAGTTTGACCATTTAGATTGTATATATGTCTACTAAGAGACTTCAATGGTTAAACAGGTTGCCTAATACCAAGTATAGCATATCTTAAAGTCACTAAAGCATCAAAAGCTACCTATTGCCCAAAGGACTTACATCTATTCAATAGGGACTATCACACCTCTTTTTCGGGCTATCCCGTAAATCTCTGTAATGTTGAAAACGGCCCTTAGCTATAGCCAAGGACCGTTTTGCATTACTGAATATCTAAGTGAATACGTTTTGCGTTTTCATTACTTGCTGCATATACAACCGTACGAATCGCTTTTGCAATTTTACCATGTTTGCCAATCACTCTACCAGCATCTTCAGGATTTACCTGTAAATGAAAGAATAGATTGTTCTCATCTTCTTTAACTTGAAGTGAAATATCCTCTGGATGATCTACAAGACTTGAAACAATTGCATTTATGAGTGTATTCATCTTTTTTTCCATAATTACTTGCCGTTGCGAGCGTTGTGGAATTTCTCTAAGATACCAGCTTTAGAGAATAAGTTACGAACTGTATCAGATGGTTTAGCACCTGTTCCTAACCATTTTAATGCTGCTTCTTCGTTAATTTTGATTTCAGCTGGTTGAGCAACTGGATTGTAAGTTCCAATTTCCTCGATGAAACGTCCATCACGAGGAGAACGAGCGTCTGCTACTACTACACGGTAAAAAGGAGATTTTTTAGCTCCCATACGTTTTAAACGAATTTTAACTGCCATTTTTAAAGCACCTCCGAAAATATTTACAACGATTTATATATTATCAAAAACCAATACTGTTTGTAAAGTAAAATTTCTTAACAGCATAATTTTTTATTAAATGATGTTTAAATGTTGGAAAATTATACAAATAGGTTAGAATAAGCCCGGAAATTTAAAACCTTTCTTCTTCCCTTTTTGCATGCCACCCATCATTTTCATCATTTTTTTCATTTCTTCAAACTGTTTTAATAAACGGTTTATTTCTTGTACAGGGCGACCAGAACCTCTAGCTATACGCTTTCTGCGACTTGAGTTAATAATATCTGGTGTAAGCTTTTCCTGCTTTGTCATCGATTGAATAATTGCCTCTACATGAGCGATTTGTTTATCGTCAATTTGCAGATCATTCAATCCTTTAATTTTGTTTGCACCTGGCATCATTTTTAAAATATCACCAAGTGGTCCCATTTTTTTAACTTGAGAAAGTTGGTCTAAGAAATCATCTAAAGTAAAAGATGCATTTCTTAATTTTTGTTCCATTTCTTTTGCTTTTTCTTGGTCTACGTTTTCTTGTGCTTTTTCAATTAAAGTAAGCACATCACCCATTCCTAGAATACGTGATGCCATTCGTTCTGGATGGAACGGCTCAATTGCATCTAGTTTTTCACCAAGTCCAACAAATTTAATTGGAGTATTTGTAACAGCACGAATTGATAATGCTGCACCACCACGAGTATCGCCATCAAGCTTCGTCAATACGACTCCAGTTAAACCTAATTGATCATTAAAGCTTTGTGCCACATTGACTGCATCTTGTCCAGTCATTGCATCAACAACTAGGAAGATTTCTTCAGGTTTTGAAAGTTCTTTAATTTGTGCAAGTTCTTCCATTAACCCTTCGTCAATATGTAAACGACCAGCAGTATCAATTAGGACATAGTCATGATGTTCATCCTTAGCGTGTTGAATCGCTTGTTTCGCAATTTCAACCGGACTTACTTGATCTCCTAATGCAAATACTGGCAAATCTAATTGTTTACCTAATGTTTGAAGCTGTTTAATAGCGGCAGGACGGTAAATATCTGCTGCAACTAAAAGAGGCTTACGATTGTACTTTTTTCGAAGTAAATTTGCTAATTTACCAGTCGTTGTTGTTTTACCAGCACCTTGTAAACCAACCATCATAATAACAGTCGGCGGGCGATTAGAAACAGCAATTTTACTTTGTTCTCCACCCATTAATGCCGTTAGTTCTTCTTGAACTACCTTTACAACATGTTGCCCCGGCGTTAAGCTTTGTAATACTTCTTGTCCTACAGCTCGTTCAGAAACACGTTTCACAAAATCTTTAACAACTTTAAAATTAACATCCGCCTCTAGTAAAGCAAGACGAACTTCTCTCATCATTTCTTTGACATCAGATTCAGATACTTTACCTTTGCCTCGAACCTTTTGTAATGTCTTTTGAAGTCGGTCGGCTAATCCTTCAAATGCCATAAAACCGTCCTCCTTATTATTCTAATTTCTCTAACTCATCGATTACTCGAAGAAACTCGTCATCTACAACTTTACCTGTTTTAGTATAAGTTTTCAAATGATTTAAAAGTTCATTTCGTTGTTGAAATTTTTTTAGAAGTAATAATTTCTCTTCATATTCTTCTAACATAGCTTCAGTACGTTTTATATTATCATAAACCGCCTGTCGACTTATGTTAAACTCTTCCGCAATCTCACCTAAAGAATAGTCATCCAAATAATATAATGACATATAGTTTTGTTGTTTAGGAGTTAAAAGAGAATGATAAAAATCATATAGATAATTGATTCTCATCGTCTTATCTAACATTGTATGATTTGCCAAAACTATCACTCCTTTGTTAAGTGAATTGCCTTTACATATGTTAGTTTACCTAATACACAAATATCTGTCAAGTTTTTTACTTGACGATTAATTAAAATCAAAACAAACAACAAAATTAAATTGAACTTTTATCCTAATAGTCTTAACTATAGCAAAGTCGAAACTCATGTTATTTGTTAATTAAATTTCCACTGTGGAGTGCAAGCTTTTTAAGGACCCTCCATGCGTTCATTCCATGGTCTTACTAATCTCGCTATTGCACAATTTAAAAAAAGTGGATATGTCTTTCAATATAAAACATATCCACGTCATTTCTTCATTTTTAAATTATGCTTCTTTATTCATTAAATCCCCAAATAGGCCATATACAAATTGTTCTGCTTGGAATGGTTGTAGGTCGTCCATTTGTTCTCCAAGGCCGACGAATTTAACAGGTACTTTTAGTTCGTTTCGGATCGCTAAAACAATACCACCTTTCGCCGTTCCATCTAGTTTCGTTAAGACGATACCAGAAACATTTGTAGCTTCGGAGAATGTTTTTGCTTGAACAAGACCATTTTGGCCAGTTGTAGCATCAATTACTAGTAATACTTCGTGTGGTGCACCAGGTACTTCTCTAGCAATGACATTACGTACTTTTTCAAGTTCTTTCATTAAGTTTACTTTATTTTGTAGGCGGCCAGCTGTGTCACAAAGTAAAACATCTACTTTACGAGCTTTTGCAGCTTGAACTGCATCATACATTACTGCAGCAGGATCTGATCCTTCACCTTGTTTAATTGTCTCTACACCAACACGATTTCCCCAAACTTCTAATTGTTCAATAGCTCCAGCCCTAAATGTGTCACCAGCAGCAAGTAGTACTTTTTTGCCTTCAGTTTTTAGTTTATGAGCGATTTTACCAATTGAAGTTGTTTTTCCTACTCCGTTAACTCCAACAAATAAAACAACTGTTAAACCATCAGGATTTAAATTTAACTCAAATGAATCATCAGTTAAATCAGCACCTTTATACAATTCAACTAATTTTTCAGAAATTACCTCTTGTACACCTTTTGGATCTTGAATATTTTTTCGTTTAACTTCAAATTTCAAGTCCTCTACTAATTCCATTACTGTGTTAACACCAACATCAGCCATAATTAGAATTTCTTCAAGTTCCTCAAAAAAATCTTCATCTACTTTACGATATCTAGCAAATAAATCGTTTAACCCTTCTGTTAGATTATTTCTAGATTTCTCTAATCCAGTTTTAAACTTTTGAGTAACTGACTCCGTTTGCTTCGAGATTGTTTCTTTTAATTTCTTAAAAAAGCTCATAATTTCAATCCTTTCTAATTACCATTCGATAATAATGCTTCACCTTCATCCAAACGAACTGATACTAGCGTAGAAACGCCATATTCTTGCATTGTAACACCGTATAATACATCACATTCTTCCATCGTACCTTTACGGTGTGTAATAACTATAAATTGGGTTTGTTCACTAAAATATTTTAAGAATTTTGCAAATCGAGCTACATTGGCCTCATCTAGTGCAGCTTCAACCTCATCAAGTACACAGAAAGGTACTGGACGTACTTGTAAAATTGCAAAAAGTAGTGCGATTGCCGTAAGCGCTCGTTCGCCTCCTGATAATAAACCTAAGTTTTGAAGCTTTTTACCTGGTGGCTGAGCAACAATATCAACACCTGTTAACAATAAATTTTCCGCATCCGTTAGGACTAAATCAGCTCTTCCTCCACCAAACAACTGAGTAAAGACGACTTGAAATTTTTCACGAATTGCACTAAAACTTGTTTCGAACCGTTTTGTCATTTCTTCATCCATCTCACCAATTACATTGTAAAGTGTGATTTTCGCTTCATTTAAATCAGTTCTTTGTTCTTGAAGAAAATCATGACGTTCAGATACACGTTCATACTCATCGATTGCACCAATATTAACAGTTCCTAATTCCTCAATTGAACGCTTTAATAGTTTAACTCGTTTCCTTGCATCATCAACTGTCATTTCTAGTGTATATTTCATTTTTGCCGCTTCATAAGTAGTCATATACTTTACATTTAGTTGTTCAAGACGATTTTCAAGCTCTACATCAAGTCGATTACTATTTACTTCTTGCTGTTTTAGTAAATCAGAAAGTGACTTATATTGACGTTGCTTTTCACGTAATGATTGAACATAATCTTCTAGCTCTGTTTGGAAAGCAATTCGTTGCTCTCGACGTTTCGAAATAATTTCCGTCGTCTTTGAAAATTCAATTCGAGTATCCGAAATTATTTTCTCGAGCTCTTCCTTACCATTTTCATTCGTCATAAGTTCACTTGATAAGAAAATTATTTTTTCCTTCGTTTCTTCAAGAATTTGCTTTTGTTTTATAGAATTTTCTTCAAACTGGCGAATTCTTTCGTTACTATAACTTAACTTTTGCTCTTCTTGTGCTAGGGAAATTTTCAGACTGGTTAACTTCGATTGTAATTCATCTTTAATTTCCTTTTGATTTAGTTTACGTTCAGTCAATTCATTGATTTTCTGTTCTTTTGAAATAATCTCATTTTTCACATTAGCATCTAACGATGATAATTCCTCTAGACGGTCTTTAACATTTAATAAATCACTTGCTGAACTTCCCATTTCTAAATCATAGATTGCTAAAGCATCGTTTATATTTTTTTCTTCAAATTCGATACTTTTTAGTTGCTCCATAATTGAAACAATTATTTGTTTAACCTTTTGAATATCATCATTTAACGTTTGAGCTTTAGTAGAACTTTCTAGGTTTGTCGCTTTAAGGATTTGAACCTCACTCTCAAGCGAGTTCGTTTTTTCTTGCATATCCTTTAGCTTCACGGTGATTTCTTCTAATTCTCGCTGTCTTCCTATAAGTGAAGAATTAGTTGTTCTAACGGCCCCACCAGTCATCGCTCCACCAGGATTAACTACATCACCTTCAAGCGTGACAAAGCGATAGCGATGTCCAACGAGTTTAGCCAGTTCATTAGCACCTTTTAAATCTTGTGCGATTAAAACAGATCCAAGTAAGTTTTGAATCACTTGCTCATACTCGCTTGAATAACTAACAAGTGATGATGCAACCCCAATAAAGGAAGGATTTCTTTTTAATCCTTCAATAACATTAGCTGGTACAAAACGGGCTTTAACAATATTCATTGGTAAAAATGTGGCACGGCCTAGTCGTTGTTGCTTTAAAAATTGAATTGCTCTTCTAGCATGTTCGTCATTTTCAACAACAATTTGTTGTGTAGCTGCACCTAGTGCAATTTCAATCGCAATTTCGTATTGTTTGTTTGTTGTAATTAGTTCAGCAATCGCACCTTTAATACCTTCTAATCTTGTGCCCCTTGCTTTCAAAATTTCTTTAACACCTTGATTAAAACCAGCAAAATCTTCTTGAAGTTCTTCAAGTGTTTCTTTTCTTGATTTTGTTTGTTGAATAAACTGATAAGCTTTATTTAGTAATTCTTCTTTTTCCTTTAGAATTGTTGAAGTTTCATCATGCTGCTTATTCAGGGCTTCAAACTTTTCATTTAACTCTTTATATGTTAAATCATATTGTTCTTTCTCATTTAGCAATTCAGTTTTTTTATTCTGTAATTGCTCTCTTTGACGAATGTATTTTTCATTTTCTAAATCTAATCGACTCGATTTTACTGAATATTGTTGGCTTTGCTTTTCAAGCATTGTTTTTTCATTTTTAATCGATGCTTGATTATTTAAAAGCTCAATATAGTCAGATTTTATTAATTCGATTTGTTCTTCAATATCACCCTCATAAGATGTAATCTCATTTTGGATCTGGGCAATATTTGTTTTCGTTTTGTTTACATTTTGACGAGAAAGTTTTTCTTGTTCTTTTTCTGCTTCGATTAATTTAGTCGTCTCGTTTATTTGTACCGTAACTTCGTCAACTTGTTTTCTTAATTGTTCAGATTGAGTTGAAGTATTTCTTTTTCGCTCCTTCATTAGCTCTTTCTGACCTTCATATTTTTCCAAGTTCTTCGTAACGGATAATAAAACTTGCTGCAATTGATCAATTGATTCGTCTAATGCATTTAATTTCTCTTGTATTTCGTGTTGTTTTGATTCTTCAGTCGAAATCTCAGTCGATAACGCAATCTCTAAATCAGAGTTTTGGGCAATTTCTAGTTTAAGCTCCTCCCATTTCTTGTGAAGCGATTCAATTTCGTATACTAAGAGAGCTGCCTCAACCTTTTCTAGCTCATCTCTATGTTCTATGTATTCCTTTGCAATTGAAGCTTGCATTCTTAATGGTTCGATTTGGGAACTTAATTCAAATAAAATATCATCAACTCGATTTAAGTTTTCTTGCGTTTCGAATAATTTTGCTTCAGCCTTTTTCTTTCGGTTTTTATACTTTAATACCCCAGCTGCTTCTTCAAAAATTCCTCTTCGTTCTTCTGGCTTACTACTTAATATTTCTTCAACCTTTCCTTGAGAAATAATAGAGAATGCTTCTCTTCCAAGTCCAGAATCCATAAATAAATCTACAATATCTTTTAATCGACAAGATTGTTTATTAATATAAAAATCACTATCTCCAGAACGGTAAACCCGTCTTGTTACACTTACTTCACTATACTCTAGTGGTAATTGTTGATCTTCATTATCTAGAGTCAGCGTCACTTCTGCATAATTTAAAGGCTTTCTTCCATCACTACCAGCAAAAATGATATCCTCCATCTTCGCTCCTCGTAATGATTTGACTGACTGTTCGCCTAGTACCCATCTAATGGCATCTGTAATATTACTTTTACCACTTCCATTTGGCCCTACAACTGCTGTAACACCTTTTACAAAATCTATCGTAACTCGCTGAGCGAATGATTTAAATCCAATTATATCTAGTCGTTTGAGGAACAACTGAATTCCCCCTTTTTGATTTAATTATATACACAAAAACTCCCCCATAAAAGGGGGAGCAGACTGCCCGCCAAACGCTCGTTTTCTTCGTTACTTCACCTGTCTAACGGTGCTCTTAACCGTCTAGGGGAACTTAAGCTCCTCACCAGGCTTCAACCCTCGAATGTCAAGCGCTTGCAATCAGTCTAAAAATCAAGTTTGATCGTTTAATTGACAAGTTTCTACTAGATTTTATAGTTAATCTATTTACTTGACTCTTTTAATTTTAATAATGCTTCTTTAGCTGCTTGTTGTTCTGCTTCTTTTTTAGATCTACCACTACCGATTCCTAATGTTTCACCATTTAATAATACTTTTGAAACAAATTCTCGGTTATGAGCTGGTCCTTTTTCTTGCAGTATTTTATATTCAATTGAACCTGTGGAATCTCTTTGTACAAACTCTTGTAATTGACTTTTAAAATCCATCACATGCGAAAAAGCACCATCGTTTATTTTTGGGAATATATGAAGAGATAAGAAGTTAATTACTGTTTGTAATCCTTGGTCCAAATATAATGATCCAATGAATGCTTCAAAAACATCAGCAAGTAGTGCTGGACGTGTTCGACCACCTGTCAATTCTTCTCCGCGACCAAGTAATATATATCGACCAAAATCTAATTCATTCGCAAATTTCACAAGTGATGGTTCACAAACGATTGCGGCACGTAATTTTGTTAACTCGCCTTCACTCATAGTAATATATTTTTGAAATAAATATTGTGAAACGGTAAGCTCTAAAACAGCATCCCCTAAATATTCTAATCTCTCATTATCTTCATATGGTTTTTTACGATGCTCATTCACATAGGATGAATGTGTAAACGCTTGAATTAGCAAGCTCTCATTATTAAACATAATATTTATTTGTTTTTGGAATTTTACAAAGTTTTCTTTTTCAACATCAGAAAGTTTATATTCTCTTACTCTTCTTGAATGCGGCATATTTACCTCCAACTAAAAAGCAGTTTGATGATATGCTGCTAAACCTACTAGTCAAGAAAATGATGAGAAGTCCCGTATAAAATACGGGACTTTTCTCATTACATGTTGCTCTCTATGTAGTTCACAACATCACCAACTGTGACGATTTTTTCAGCATCTTCGTCAGAAATTTCTAATTCAAACTCATCTTCTAATTGCATTACTAATTCAACTACGTCTAATGAGTCTGCATCTAAATCTTCTTTGAAACGGCTAGTAACTTGGATCTCAGATTCTTCTACACCTAAACGGTCAACAATAATCTTTGATACGCGCTCTAATACATCTTGCATTATTATTCACCTCCCCCCAAAGTTGTCTACTTATGCATTATACATAAAAATGTGGCAAACGCCAAACTAATTCATTACAAGTCCACCATCAACATTGATTGTTTGTCCAGTAATGTATCTACTTGCATCCATTGCTAAGAATACTACTGCATTTGCAATATCTTCTGGCTGACCAAAAGATTGCAATGGAATATTCGATAACATTTGTGTTCTGATTTGCTCATTTAATTCATTTGTCATATCAGTTTCAATAAAACCAGGAGCAATTGCATTAACTGTAATATTTCTAGAAGCTAATTCCTTTGCTGCTGTTTTTGTTAAACCTAATACGCCAGCTTTTGCAGCTACATAGTTCATTTGCCCTGGATTACCAATTTGTCCAACAACTGAACTAATATTAATGATACGGCCATTACGTTGACGAGTCATAAACTTCGCTGCTGCTTTGATACAATTGAATACACCTTTTAAGTTTGTATCAATTACATCATCCCAATCAGCATCTTTCATACGCAATAAAAGACCATCTCTTGTAATACCTGCGTTGTTTACTAGTATATCAATACTACCAAATTCATCAACAGTATTTTTTACTAATGCAGCAACTTCTTCACCATTTGATACATTTGCTTTATATGCAATCGCTTTAACTCCTAGTGCTGTAATTTCTTCTACAACTTTAAGAGCAGCTGATTCATTCCCAGAATAATTAACAACTACATTCGCACCATTTTTTGCTAAAGTTAATGCGATTGCTCGTCCGATTCCACGAGATCCACCTGTAACTAATGCAACTTTACCATTTAGCATGATTTTATTTCCTCCCATTCATTTAAAAATTGGTTTAATGTTTCAACATCGTAAACATTCACTAATTTTGATGATGGAGAGATTGCTTTTACTAATCCAGTTAAAACTTTTCCAGGACCAATTTCAACGAATGTATCAACACCAAGATCAACTAATTCTTGAATAGATTGATTCCATTTTACCGGAGAATATAATTGATTAACTAATAATTCCTTAATTTCATTTGCATCAGTCACTACTTTAGCAGTAACATTTGAAATTAAAGGCGTTACACAATCATTTACATTTATTTTACCAAGCTCATTTTGGAATTCTTCGCTTGCAGGTTTCATTAAAGATGAGTGGAATGGACCACTTACTTTTAAAGGTAATACACGTTTAGCTCCAGCTTCTTTTAGTAAACCAGAAGCAATTTGTACGCCTTCTGCATCTCCAGTAATAACTACTTGTGTAGGAGAATTATAATTTGCAATTCCTACAGAATGGCCATTTTTATTCACTTCAGAAATAACTTCTTCAATTTTTTCTGGAGCTAGAAATAATACAGCTGCCATAGCACCTTGTCCTACTGGTACAGCTTGCTCCATTAATTGACCACGTTTATGTACTAATCTAACACCGTCTTCAAATGAAATGCTATTTGCAGCTACAAGCGCTGTAAACTCACCTAAGCTATGACCAGCGACAAAGTCTGGTTTAATTCCAGCTGATTTAATCTTCTCAAGCATAGCAATTGAAGTTGTTAAGATTGCTGGCTGTGCATGATATGTTGCTGTTAACTCTTCATCAGTTCCATTGAAAATAATGTCAGAAAGACTAAAACCAATTTGTTCGTTAGCAGTTTCAAAAATAGACCCACATTCATTATAGCTCTCAGCTACTTCTTTACCCATTCCAACTTTTTGTGATCCTTGTCCAGGAAAAATAAACGCCACTTTACCCATTGGAGTGACCCCCTTATGCATTTGATTCGATTTTCTCCATGTGATCACTTACTAGTTTTACAACATTATGTTCAACCATCGTTTGCGTTTGCTTAATTGCACTAAATATCCCCATAGCATCAGAACTTCCATGAGCCTTAATAACAGGTGATTTTAAGCCAAATAAAGCTGCTCCACCATACTCAGAGTAATCCATTTTCTTTTTTACACCTTTTAAGTTTGGCTTTAATACAGCTGCTGCAAGCTTTGATGTGAAATTAGTAAGCATCGCATCTTTAATTAATGAAAACATTGCAAGTGCAGTACCTTCAATCGCTTTTAAAGCTACATTTCCAGTATACCCGTCTGTAACTACTACATCTGCTACTGAGTTCATTAAGTCTCTAGCTTCAACATTTCCTATAAAATTCAAATTACTTTCTTTTAGTAATTGGAAAGTTTGTTTAGCAAGTTCATTACCTTTTTTATCTTCCGTACCGACATTTAGTAATCCTACAGTCGGATTATGTATCCCTCTTACTTTTTGGGCATATACAGATCCCATTATCGCATATTGAAGTAAATGATTTGCTTTTGCATCAACATTAGCTCCAACATCGAGGAAAACGAAGCCTTTTCCATCTAAAGTAGGCATTGTAGGTGAAAGTGCAGGTCGTTCTACACCTTCCATTCGGCCAACAACTAATAGTCCAGCTGTCATTAATGCGCCAGTATTTCCAGCAGAAATACATGCATCAGCATTACCTTCTTTTACTTGGTTTGCCATTAAGACCATAGAAGCATTCTTCTTTCTTCTAACTGCTCTAACTGGCTCTTCCGTTCCTTCAATTACTTCATCTGTATGGATAATCGTTATATTTTTATCATTCGTTAAGAATGGTTTAATTTTTGATTCATCACCTATTAAAGTAATCTGTATATCATTCAATTTTTCAACTGCAAGCATCGCACCTTCGACGATGGCTTTTGGGGCATGATCTCCACCCATTGCATCGATAGCTAATTTCATCTTGTTCACTTCCTATTCTTCAATACTTCGGTGGTACATTTCGAATAAGCCATGGAATACATGTTCTTTTTCAACATAGCCATTGATATCAACTGTAGTACGCCTCGGATCTCCTTTTTGCGGTAAAACCTTTGCCTTCGCAATTACTCGGTCATTTGTTTTTACTGGTTTAATAAAAACAAAATTGGATTTAGCTGTAAGAGCTAAATCATCATGAATAACTGCAACTGCTAAAGAATTAGCCTGGGCAAATAAGTGATGACCTCGGGCAATTCCATTTCTACTAAAAGTATGCTCTTCCTTAACGTCAAATATAGAAATGGCACTTTCGTTTAAATGAATATCAATAACTTCACCGATTATTTCATCTACTGGTAGTGATTTTACATCTTCTAATTGCTGAGTGGCAACATTTTTGATGCGCTCCCTTAACTCAGGAATTGATAATTCAAGACGATCAAGACGAATAGTTTGTATGCTCACAGATAATTGATTAGCTAAATCTTCATCTGTAATAAACGGATTTTCTTTTATAATTTTTTTTAACAATTCATGACGATCTTTTTTATTTCTTCTCATATTACATACCTCAACTACTAATTTGTGACCAGGTATTAAATACAGTTTATATTAAAAATACACGTATTACAATAGTTTTTTGACAAACTTTTAATACCTAGTACTAATCTAATTTTTCTGAATTAAATATTCCCGTTCGGTCTAAGTACATTCTTAATTCCTGATATTCATTAGCTTTCCAAAATACATCTGAATTAACAAGTAATGTTGCATCATTTCGCGCAACTTCTAATGCACGATAGTCATGTACCATATCAGCCATTTTAAATTCGGGCACACCACTTTGTTGTTTTCCAAAGAAATCTCCTGGTCCTCTAAGTTCTAAATCCTTTTCACTTAACTCAAAACCATCGTTTGTTTCTGTCATGATTGTTAGCCTTTCTTTTCCTACTTCACTTTTTGGATCGCCAACTAAAATACAATACGATTGTTCGGAACCTCGTCCAACTCGTCCTCTTAGCTGATGTAATTGTGAAAGTCCAAAGCGATCTGCATCATAAATAACCATCACAGTTGCATTCGGTACATTTACACCTACTTCTACAACTGTCGTTGAAACTAATATTTGAACATCATTAGCTGCAAATGCCTTCATCACTTCATCTTTCTCTGTTGATGAGAGCTTTCCATGCATCAATCCAACATTCGCCATATTTTGATAATGAAAAGTTAGAACACTATGTAAATCTAATGCATTCTGAAGGTCTAATTTCTCTGACTCCTCAATAAGTGGACAAATTAGATATGCTTGTCGTCCATTTTTGATTTCTTTACTGATAAAATCTAAAACACGATCAAACATTTCTTGTTTTACCCAATACGTTTCTATTTTTTTACGACCAGCTGGATATTCATCAATGATTGATACATCCATTTCACCAAAAGCTGTTATTGCTAAAGTTCTTGGGATTGGAGTTGCTGTCATAAATAAAACATCTGGGAAATAGCCTTTTTCTCTTAAAACTCTTCGTTGACCAACACCAAATCGATGTTGTTCATCCGTTATTACAATGCCTAATTTATTAAATTGAACCTCATCTTGAATTAAAGCATGGGTACCGACTAAAATATGTACCTCACCGTTTTTAAGTCGTTCTAGGATTTCACGACGCTTTTTACCTTTTACAGAACTTGTAAGCAGTTCAACATTCACTTCAGTATGTTGTAACATTTTTGCTAATGATTCAAAATGTTGCTCAGCTAAAATTTCTGTAGGCACCATTAATGCACCTTGATAACCATTAAGTGTACATGCATACAATGCAATAGTAGCGACAACGGTTTTTCCCGACCCAACGTCACCTTGTAATAAGCGATTCATTCGATAAGGACTTTCTAAATCTGTGAAAATTTCTTGTACAACTCTATTTTGAGCCGATGTCAGAGGAAATGGTAAGGATTGGATTAGTTGTTGAATTTTTTCATTGTTTAAAGTTTTTGGGATACCTTTTGATTGATTACGCTGAATTTTTCGAAGTGCTTGCATTTTTAGTTGAAAAAGAAAAAACTCTTCATAAACAAAGCTTCTTCTAGCTTGTTTTAAACTATTCGCATCGATTGGGTGGTGAAGTAATCTCATTGTTTCTGAACGATTTAAAAGTTTATATTTTTGAATTAGTTCGTATGGCACTAAGTCATTTATTAAATGTCCATATTTTTTAAAAGACTGCTCAACAAACTTACGCATTGTTTTTACAGACATTTTCCCCTTAATTGAATAGACAGGCTCAATTTCGTGACTATTTGTACGAGAACCAAATACAAGGTCTGATAAGGAAATGGTTTGTTTATGTTGATCCCATTTACCAGAAACAGTTACATGCTCATTTAAATTTATCTTTGTTTTAAAATACGGTCGATTAAAACAAATAACAGTAATTAAGTATCGATCAACTAAAAGTCGAAATGTTAGTCGTGATTTATTTTTGCCAAAATATTGAAGAAGAGGAGCGCTATGAACAATCCCCTCGACAGTCACGCGCTCTTCATGCTTCACTTCTGATAAATCCTTATTTCGAAAATCCTCATATCGATACGGTAAATATTCGATTAAGTCATTTATAGTAAAAATACCCATATCATTTAATTGTGTTTCAGTTTCCTCGCCGACACCACTTAATACAGATACTTTTTGTTCAAGTTCAATACTCACTATTTTTTTAGCGAAACACCAAATATTTTTGCTTCCAATTCACGTCCTGTTGGCGTTGCCGCTAGTCCTCCTTCTGCAGTTTCTCTTAGCGCAGATGGCATTGTTTGTCCAATTCGATACATAGCATCAATTACTTCGTCACATGGAATTCGACTTGTAATACCTGCTAATGCCATATCTGCTGCTACCATTGCGTTTGCAGCACCCATTGCATTTCGCTTAACGCATGGTACTTCTACTAAACCTGCAACCGGGTCACATACTAAACCAAGCATATTTTTTAATGTAATAGCAAATGCTTCAGCACTTTGACTTGGAGTACCACCAGCCATTTCAACGATCGCAGCTGCTGCCATACCACTTGCAGAGCCTACTTCCGCTTGACAGCCACCTGCAGCACCTGAAATTGACGCATTATTAGCTACAACAAAACCGAAAGCACCTGATGCAAATAGGAATTCAATCATTTGCATTCGAGTAGGATTTAATTTCTCTTTTACAGCAAAAAGAGTTCCAGGAACTACCCCAGCAGAACCAGCTGTAGGAGTTGCACAAATCGTACCCATTGCAGCATTTACTTCATTTGTAGCAACCGCTTTACTAACAGCATCTAAAAGTAGGTGACCTGAAAGAAAATTACCTTTTGCGATGTAATTTTGTAGTAATACAGCGTCTCCTCCAGTTAAACCTGTTGGCGAGTGAACACCTGCAAGACCTCTTTCAACTGCCTTTTCCATAACAACAAGATTTTGCTCCATTTTACCGATAATCTCTTCACGACTTCTTCCTGTAAACAACATCTCTTGTTGAATCATTATTTCTGATATTTTAACATTTTTTGATTCAGCTAATTCAACTAATTCAGCAACATTTTTAAACATTTGAGTTCCCCCTCTCCTTAATCAACCATTTTAGTAACGCGAATGATATGTGGTAAAGATTCAATTTCTTTAATTACTTTATTATCTAAATCTTGGTCTACCTCAATTGCCATCAAAGCAATTTGTCCGACTTCTTTACGTGAAACTTCCATATGGCCAATATTTACCGCATATTTCATTAGGACATTTGTTACACCAGCAATAGAACCAAAACGATCATTATGAACAACAAGGATTGCAGGATAATTACCGGAAAGTTTAAGTTCAAATCCATTCAATTCAATAATTTCAATTTTTCCTCCACCGATTGAAATTCCCACTAATTCAAATGGTTGGTCATCATCGAGAATAGAAATTTTTACTGTATTTGGATGCTCCGTTACTGCATCTTCTTCAACGAAATCAATTGACATCCCTTTTTCTTGTGCAATATTTAATGATTCTGGAATACGCTCATCAAATGTATCAAAATCTAATAATCCACCAATAAGCGCAACATCTGTACCATGTCCACGATATGTTTTAGCAAATGAACCATATAATGAAATCAAAATCTTTTTTGGTTCTTTTCCATAAAGATTTCTTGCTACACGACCAATTTTAGCCGCTCCCGCGGTATGTGAACTAGAAGGGCCAATCATAATTGGACCAATTATGTCAAAAACACTTTTATATTTCATCACGTTTCCCCCAATACGTTATTGTAAAAGCGTATTTTATTTAGTTTTTGTTTTGTAAGAACAAATCATTTATATAAAAAGTTGGTATTATGGACAACAATGTCCACTTTATAGTGTAATACGAAATTCTACAGAGTTCTACGTTATTTTACATTAGTCTTTAAATAAATTACAAAAAAAAAGAAGAAGTGGATCACACTTCCTCTTTTATCTTGTTATATTTTATCTTATTCAATCGAAAAAATATATGAATATAAAGGTTGATTTCCGTTATGAACTTCCACTTCTAAGTGATCAAAGCTCTCTTCGGCAAATTCAACTAATTTTGAAATTTCTTCATCTGAAACATCTTGACCATATAAGATGGTTAAGATTTCAGAATCTTCATCAATCATATCTTGTAATAATTTTTTTGCAGCCTCTAATTGATTTGCATCTGTTGTAACAATTTTACTTTCAAGGATTCCCATGAAATGATCTTTTGTTATTTCTACACCATCAATTTCAGTATCTCGAACCGCATAAGTTATTTGACCTGTTTTAACTGTCTTCAATGCATCTTGCATTCCTGATTTATTTTCATCTAATGATGTCGTAGGATTAAATGATAATAAAGCTGACATACCTTGAGGTACAGTTTTAGACTTTACCACTGCTACATTACAATCTGCAACAGATGCAGCTTGCTCGGCAGCCATCACGATATTTCCGTTGTTAGGAAGTACAATAACATTTTCTGCGTTGCATTGTTCAATCGCTTTTACGATGTCTTCTGTACTAGGATTCATTGTTTGACCGCCTTCAATTACAACAGTTGCCCCAATACTTTCAAATAATGCCTTAATCCCTGATCCCATAGCTACCGTAACGATACCAAATTCTTGTTTTTCAGTAGATTGTGTAGACTCATTTTTAGAAGGAGATTCATTTGAAACCTCTTCATGTAGTAAGTTAGTATGTTGTTCGCGCATATTTTCAGCTTTTAGTTTTAAAAAGCTTCCAAATCGTTGACCTAAATTAAATACTTCCCCAGGGTACTCAGCGTGAATATGAACTTTTACAATTTCATCATCAGCAACTACTAATAAAGAATCACCCCATGCACTTAGCTCTTTACGGAAAGTGTCTATGTCAAAAGGATGCTTATTTAATTTATCTTTTTCAAATCGCACCATAAATTCAGTACAGTATCCATAAACAATGTCTTCAGTATTTAACATACTTTGTACATTTCGATGTTCTGCTTCAACAAGTTCCTCTAGTGAAAGAGCCGCTTCAGCACCTTCTAGGGAAATTTCTTCACCTTTTAATGATGCTAAGAAACCTTCATACACAAGTACTAAGCCTTGACCTCCGCTATCGACTACACCTACTTGTTTTAACACTGGCAGTAAGTCTGGGGTACGGTTTAAAGATGCATTTGCTTCAATAATTGTTTCCTCAAGAAAAGGAATAAATTCTTCATGTGTTTTTGCTATGACAATTGCTTTTTTTGCTGTTTCTCTTGCAACTGTTAAGATTGTTCCTTCAATAGGCTTCATAACAGCTTTATAAGCAGTTTCTACCCCTGCTTCTAATGCTAAAGCAAAATCAGTTGTTGAAATTGTATCCTTTGTTTCAATTGATTTAGAAAAACCTCTAAATAATTGAGAAAGGATTACACCAGAATTTCCACGCGCCCCCATTAATAAGCCCTTTGCAAAACTTTGACCAACTTTCCCTACATGACTATTTGGTTTTTCTTTTACTTCCTTTGACCCAGAAGTAATCGAAAGATTCATATTTGTTCCAGTATCACCATCTGGTACTGGGAATACATTTAATGAATCTACAAATTTTACATTTTTCGTTAAGTTATTTGCACCTTGAATCACCATATCTGCAAATAATTTACCGTCAATACGTTTTATCGACACAAATTCTCCTCCTTAATGCGTCTTTACAGGTTAGCTACTTTCACACCTTGAACAAAAATATTAACAGAGTCAACTGACAAGCCTAATGTTTGATCAAGAGTATACTTCACTTTATTTTGTACGTTATTAGCAACTTCAGAAATCTTCGTACCATAGCTTACAATTATGTACATATCGATATTAACGTCCTCACCTACTTGACGAACAATAACACCTTTTGTAAAGTTATCTTTTTTTAGGATTTCTGTAAGACCATCCTTAATTTGTTTCTTAGAAGCCATTCCAACAATACCGTAACAATCAATGGCAGCTCCACCAGCAATTGTAGCGATCACATCTGTACCAATCTCGATTGTTCCATATTGAGTTTTCATTTCTAATGACATAATTTGGTCCCCCTTATTGGATAATCCAAGTATAGTTAGTTATACTACTTACTTATTATTGTATACCTTTTTCCAAAATAATTCTATTGACTCACTACTATTTATTAGCATTTCAATAATATTCATGGTTAATTATAGAAAATACAATTTTTAATGAATTTCTTTTAAATAAGTCTAAGGTCCCTCTTTAATATTTAGTATATCATACATTTCGATGTCAAGGTTTTTTTCTTGAACAACTTACCAATAACTGTTGCATTAAGCAGAGCGGTATGATAAATTATAGTAGTGTTTGAATGAAAATAATCATTGAAATGTTATTCCGTTTTTTGTTAGGAGGGAAATAGATGGCTCGTGTTTGTGTAATCACAGGTAGAAAGTCTCGTTCTGGTAACAGTCGCTCTCACGCTATGAATGCTTCAAAACGTACTTGGGGTGCTAACCTTCAAAAAGTTCGTATTTTAGTAAACGGTAAACCAAAGCGTGTTTACGTTTCAGCGAGAGCATTAAAATCAGGTAAAATTGAGCGCGTTTAATTTATTAACGTACTAAAAAGCATAGCGATCCGCTATGCTTTTTTACTTTTTTTATGATTCCTGTTGCCTCTAACCAAAAAACCCTACTTTAACTAAAGCTAAGCGTCTTTTTTAAATGTACTCAGCATGGCACGAACAAGTCCGCCAAGAAATCTAGGTAATTTAATCGTATAAAATCTCATGCTTTCCCTCCTACAAGCTTTCTAGCATTTTTAAGGAAAAGATTAATCCTATTACATTCTACTTGCGATGAGCGAAAACTATGACATGAAATTGTTAATCTTTGCTCCTTACTACTAATGCTATGCCTTCGCTAAATGAAATAGACCCTTCACTCTCTACCAGTTCATTGCTTACACATAGTGATGAACCAATCTCCAATAAATGATTAGTTAGTGGGTATTTAAAGCCCTTTAAAGTTAAATTTTCTACTTTAGCACCTAATGAAAAAAAGGATACGTATTTAAAATGCTCCAGTTTAGGAATAAAATGGGTACCTTCCTGAATGACATATATTTCGTTATATTCATCAACGATTTTTATTGGAACACCAGAATTCATAAATTTTATTAATAATGACATACTGCCAAATTCATGATCTAAACGTTTCCCGGTTACACAATGGATAAAAATCTTTTCTGGTTTTTGTTTAATTGCCCATTGAACAGCAAGTTCTAAATCTGTTTCATCTTTTTCAGGAGGGTAAATAAAAACATTTGGTACTAGCCTTTTTATCTTTTCTAAATTTTCATCGCTTAATGAATCAAAATCACCGAATATTGCCTCTGGAATTAATCCTTCTTCAATTAAGTAATGAGCTCCATTATCTACGCCAATCAGTAACAGTTTTTCGTCTTTCTGAGTAATTTCAGTAATTGTATTCGATTTCGGTCCTGCACCTACAATATGTATTATCAACTTTTTTTCCACCTTTAAAAAAAATGCAATCGAATGTCGATTGCATTTTTTGTTTCATAATTAGATTTTCCATGCAATTTTAGCTATTACATTATCCTCTAATTTTCGCTATAGCTTCTTTTCTGTCTTCCTTATTATAAACTGCTGAACCGGCTACTAATACGGTAGCACCTGCTTCTACACAAATTTTAGCTGTATGCTCGTCAACGCCACCGTCTATTTCGATTTCAACTGATAAATTGCGTTCTTTAATCAAATTAGCAACTTGTTTAATTTTAGGAACAACTGATTGAATAAATTTCTGTCCTCCAAAGCCTGGATTTACGGTCATTAAAAGGACCATGTCGACATCATCAATAATCTGTTCAATTGTTGAAACTGGCGTCGCTGGATTAAGAACTACACCTGCTTTAATACCAAATGATTTAATTGTTTGAATCGTGCGGTGCAAATGTGTACAAGCTTCAACATGAACCGTAATAATGTCCGCTCCAGCTTTTACAAATTGTTCTATGTATTGATCAGGTTTTTCAATCATTAAATGTACATCTAGTGGAAGCTTCGTCACTGGTCTAATTGCTTCTACAATTAGTGGTCCAATTGTAATATTTGGTACAAAATGACCATCCATTACATCGACGTGAATATAATCTGCTCCTCCACGTTCTACATCTAAAATTTCTTCTCCAAGTTTAGCAAAATTCGCTGAAAGGATTGATGGTGCAATTTTAACCATGATTAATACCTCGGCTTTCTATCTCTTATTTCTTCTATGAATGATACATAATGATCATATCGTTTAGGAGAAATTTCCCCACTTTCAACCGCAGCTTTTACGGCACATTTTGGTTCTTTTAAGTGGGTACAACCTCTAAATTTACATTCTTGACTTTTTTCTCGCATTTCTACAAAACAATACGATAAATCTTCGGAATCGATTCCCATAAATTCCAATGAACTAAAACCAGGAGTATCTGCCACTAGCCCTTGTCCAATTTTTATTAATTCAACATGTCTAGTTGTATGTTTTCCTCGACCTAAATGAGAGGAAATGATTCCCGTTTTTAAATCTAGCTCTGGATTAATCGCATTTAGTAAAGTTGACTTACCAACGCCGGATTGTCCTGCAAACACAGATATTTTATTTGACATATGTGGAAGTACTTTTTCTAATCCTTCCTCAGTTTTTGAAGAAGTTAAACATACTTCATATCCAATTTGGCGATAATAAGAAACGTATTCGTACACTAGTTTTAATTGTGCTTCTGAACACAAATCAATCTTTGTAATGACAATTAAAGGTTTAATTTCATTAAACTCTATTAAAACAAGAAATCGATCTAATAATATTGGAGAAAAATCGGGTTCTACTGCTGAAAAAACTAAAATTGCTTGATCAACATTTGAAATTGGAGGTCGAACAAGTTCATTCTTTCGCTCCTTAATTTCAAGTAGATAACCTTCTCCACTTTTTTCGATATGATATTCTACCTCATCTCCAACTAAAGGTGTTATTTTCCTATTACGAAAATTACCTCTACCACGACAAGCAACTACTGTCTCATCTGTTTCGACATAATAGAATCCACTCAACGCTTTTATGATTTTGCCTTCTGGCATATACTCACTCCTACAGCTCTTTAATTCGATGGATAAGGTACATCTCTCTCTGCAATAACTTGACCATCTTTAACAATTTTATAGGTAGCAGTTTGTCCAGGATCAATTGTCACTTCTACTGGTATAGTAGTTGTTTCGGTGATCGATTTTGAAATTGCAGGTTTTTCACCATTATTATTTTTATCCCTAATATATACCTCTATTAGCTGAGGTGAACTAGGATTTGTTGGGGTATATGGTACTTGTATATTGATTGTTACTTTTTTTGTCTTTTCTTTTTGTTTTCCAGACGAAATAACAACATTTAATGTATCCCCTTCTTTTACTGCAACGTTAGCAGATGGAGATTGTGAAATAACATGATTTTCAGCAACTGTTCCAGAATCTTCCTTCGTTACGTTAAGCTTTAGGTTATTGTCACCTGCATAGGTTTCAACATCTTTTCTAGACCATCCTTTTAGGTCACGAAGAGTCATCGTAGATGCCCCTTTACTAATCCATACATTTAAATCCGTTTCTGACGGAACAACTTCAGCCCCAACGTTCGGAGATTGGTCGATTATTTCACCTTCTGATTCATCATTTTCGATAAAATGCGTCGTAACAGAGCGATAATCGTCTTGTAATCGAGATTTTATCGTGTTGTATTTGAAGCCTTTTAAGTCTTCCATCTCGTTACTTTTTTTACCTTTTGATTTATAGATCGTTATCGATGAATTTTCTTTAACAGTTTCCCCAATATTAGGAGAAGTTTTAACTACTTTCCCTACATCAACTTCATCATCAAAGATTTCTTTAGGATCGCTTATCTTTAACCCTTTTGATGCAAGCAATGTAACCGCACTTTCGTATGTCATATCCTTAACATCTGGAATTTCTACGTCTTCAGGTAAAAATAATGCAGGAATCAATGTTATTGCTAATAAACCACCAATTAAAAGTGCAATAAATGTACCTATAATAAACTTTGCAAAAGAATTTTTCTTCTTCCGTTTTAATTTATCAGGTTCTTTTTTGACAGCATCTTTTTTGACAGGTTCTTTTTTGATTGGTTCTTTTTCTTTAGTTGATTTTTTCTTTGATGGTACGACAACAGTATCATCATTAGTTAATACAGGAATATCCTTTATGATCGGAATTACCTTCGTTTCATCATCATTTGTAGGGATCACAAAAGGTTTTTCATTCAAACGGTCACTATCCAAAGCAGTTTGTAAATCTAGCTTCATCTCATCTGCTGTATCATATCGATAAAAGATATCTTTGGCAGTAGCTTTTAAAACGATATTTTCAACGCTTTGTGGTATTTCTGGATTAAATTTTGTTGGTGGTGGAACTTCACTTTGTAAATGTTTTAACGCGATTGCAACTGCACTCTCACCCGAAAATGGTAGTTTTCCTGTTAAAAGCTCAAACATTACAATTCCTAAAGAATAAATATCTGACTTTTTATTCGCAACGCCACCTCTTGCTTGTTCAGGTGAAAGATAGTGAACAGAACCGAGTACTGAATTTGTTTGTGTAATTGTTGCAGCTGTAGAAGCTGTTGCAATTCCAAAATCAGTAATTTTTACATTTCCTTCTTTATTGATTAAAACATTTTGCGGTTTTACATCTCTATGAACGATCTGAAAATGATGCGCATGAGCTAATGCTGAGGCTAATTGCTCCATAATCCTCAATACTTCTTTTGGCTTTATAGGTGTATGATTCTGAATATACTCCTTTAATGTCTCACCTTCAACGTATTCCATGACGATATACTGTAATCCATCTTCTTCCCCAACGTCATATGAGCTTACGATATTTGGATGAGAAAGCGAAGTAACTGAATATGCTTCACGTTGAAATCTTCTTAAGAAGTCAGGGTCATTTGAAAAATCAGCTTTTAACATTTTCACAGCTACATCTCGATCTAATATCATATCACGGGCTAAATAAACGTTTGCCATACCGCCAACACCAATTAATTTTAAAATCTTATATCGGTCGTTTAGGCGTCTACCAATCATCACGCTCATCATCACCCTTTCTCTATATTTCTAGGCTCAAACTTAATAATGGCAAGCGTGATGTTATCTTCTCCACCAAGATCATTTGCGATTGAGATCAACTGGTTACCAAGAATATCGATTGGTAGATTTTCATTTAATTTTTCATTAAAAAGTTCATTTGATATTTTATTCGATAAACCATCTGAACATAAAATGATTAAATCATCTTCTTCCCAAGTTAAAGTTTTAATATCAACATCAACTGTTTCCTCGGTACCAAGTGCTCGCGTTATAACATTTTTACGAGGATGAATTTCTGCATCCTCCATAGAAATTTGCCCAAATTTAACGAGTTCAGCGACAAAAGTATGATCTTCTGTTATTTGCTTGAACCCTTCATCATTTCTCAAATAACTTCTACTATCACCTATATGAGCAATCGTAAAAAATAAAGGAGTACAAATAATCGCTTCAAGGGTTGTCCCCATACCCTTGCACTCTTCATTTTGCTCTGAATGAACTAATAAGTTTGTATTTAATTGCGCTACAATATTTTTTAGCCATGATTCAGCTTCTATCGGTGTTTCAAAATTACTTGTATTTTTCCACTCTGCTTCAAGGAAATTGATCGCCATCATACTTGCAACCTCACCCGCTAAATGGCCACCCATACCGTCAGCAACTACAGCTAATACGATTCCTGAATCGTTCGTAAATATACCTACGCTATCTTCATTATGCTCTCGAACTTTCCCCGTATCAGTTTGAAAAAAAGTTTGCATTGTTTCACCTCGTCTCCTCTTTACGCTCCTTTGCACGCAACTGTCCACAAGCTGCATCTATATCATGACCTTGTTCACGACGAATTGTAACATTAACTCCATTATTTTTAAGAACTTTTTCAAATGCAAAAATTTGTTCCTTAGGTGTTCTTACGTAATCTCTTTCAGGTACATAGTTAACTGGAATTAAATTAACATGACATTTAACTCCTTTAAGTAACTTAGAAAGTTCTTCAGCATGCTCAACTTGGTCATTTTCACCACCGAATAAACCATATTCAAACGTTACACGTCTACCTGTTTTTTCAACATAGTAACGAACAGCGTCCATTAAATCCGGTAATTTGTATGCACGATTAATTGGCATTAATTTAGAACGTAACTCACTGTTAGGAGCATGTAGTGAAATCGCAAAATTAATTTGAAGTCCCTCATCAGCAAAGTTATAGATTTTTGGAATAATTCCACTTGTTGATACTGTAATATGTCTTGCACCAATGTTAAGACCTTTTTCAGAATTAACAATTCTTAAGAAATCCATTAAACCATTATAGTTATCAAATGGTTCGCCTATACCCATAACTACGATTGAGCTAACTCTTTCTTCAACTTCATCAATAGCACGTTGTACTTCTAATACTTGTGCAACGATTTCACCTGCTTCAAGATTTCGTTTTAAACCGCCAAGAGTTGATGCACAAAAAGTACATCCAATTCGACAACCTACTTGTGTCGTTACACATACAGAATTGCCATAATTATGTCTCATTAAAACAGTTTCAATCGAATATCCATCATGTAATTCAAATAAAAATTTCATCGTACCGTCTGAAGAGGTTTGTTTAACTAATGTTTTTAATGTCGTTATTGTAAAATTCTCTTCAAGTAACATACGTAGCTCTTTTGGAATATTTTGCATTTCTTCGAAGCTTTCAACTCGTTGTACGTATAGCCAATTATAAATTTGCTTTGCACGGAAAGCCTGCTGCTTTTGTGCCTTTAACCAATCCTCTATATCACTCACTTTTAACGAGTAAATTGAGGGTTTATGCGTTTTTTCTATTTTGACTGAATTTGTAGTATTTTCTAATTTCAACGTTACACCTTCTTCCTTAATCTTGCAATAAAAAATCCATCCGTTCCAAAATAATGTGGTAGTAGCTGTACATACCCTTTTTGAACCGATTTATTTTCATTTAATTTTTCCGGAACATGATCAATTAATGAATGATCTAATTCATAATCGTGATGCTCATCTAAAAAAGCTTCGACCACATCAATATTTTCTTCATGTCCAACTGTACAGGTGCTATATACTAAAGTTCCACCTGGCTTAACCAACTTTGAAGCTTCGTCTAAAATAGACTTCTGAACTCTTTGTAAATTCATTACATCAGTAGGGCTCTTTTTTAATAAAATATCTGGTTTACGTCGAATAACCCCTAAACCAGAACATGGAGCATCTACTAATACTTTGTCAAATAATCTTCCTTCAAACTCTTCAGGTGCTTTTCTTGCATCTAGAGCTTTCGTTTCTATATTATCTAACCCTAAACGATTAGCTTGTTCTTTTATTAACTTTACTTTATGCTTGTGTAAATCCAATGAAGTGACTGACCCAGTACCGCCTAACAACTCAGCAATATGTGTTGATTTACCTCCAGGTGCTGCACATGTGTCTAATATATCTTCACCCTTTTCAACTCCAAGTGCTTGTGCAACTAACATCGAGCTTTCATCTTGAATTGAAAGGAAACCTTCTTTAAATGCATTCGTATGAGCAACATTTCCTTTTTGGATTTCTATTGCAAATGGAGACAGTTTTCCTTCCTTAACCTGTACCCCTTCATCTTCAAGCATTTTAAGAACTTCTTCTCTAGTTGCTTTCATTGTATTGACTCTTGCAGTTTGAAACGGTGGAAGTATGTTCTCTTCACAAATTCTTCTTGTTTCTTCTTCTCCGAATTCTTTTATCCATTGTTCAATTAACCATTTTGGATGATTCGTTTCAATTGAAAGCTTTTCGATTGGGTCCTTTATTTCATTGATTGATCGTAAACCATTTCTTTGGATATTTCTTAAAACCCCATTTACTAAAGAAGCAATTCCTTTATGTCCTCGCTTTTTAGCAATATTAACAGCCTCATTTAAAACTGCATGAGGAGGTATACGATCTAAAAAATGCAGTTGATATAATGAAAGTTTTATTAAAATATAAACCCATTCTTCTAATTTCTTCTGATTTTTAATGAATGGTTCTAAATAAAAATCTAATAATTGATCTCTTTGGATTGTTCCATAGATTATTTCTGTTAATAGTCCCGAATCAGCCGAAGATAAATCATTCTTTTGAATATAGTTATTTACTAACAAATTACTATACGATTGATTTTTATAAACTGAAAGAAGAGCCTCCAAGGCAATCTCTCGTACATTTTTACTCATGTTATTCTCCTAACTTCATTCCACGTTCAATAAAAGAACCTGCACCATTAATATATTGCTTTGCTTCCATACGCTTTTTACCAGCAGGCTGTAAATCAGTAATTTTGATAGCAGTATGATTACCTGTTGCTACTAATATGCCATCGTTTAAAACATCAATTATTTCACCTGGTGTAGAATTTTGATTCGTATTTACTTTTTCACCCCACCAAACTTTTAAAACTTCTCCGTTTAATGTAGTATAAGCTACTGGCCAAGGGTGTAAACCTCTTACATGATTATAAATCTCTTCACCAGTTTTTGACCAATTTATTTGTTCTTCCTCACGCTTAATATTTTTCGCAAAGCTAACTTTACTTTCATCTTGCTTCACTGCAGTCATTTCACCTTTTAATAATGGTGGGATTGTTTCTGAAAGTAAATTCGCACCAGCAATACTTAATTTATCGTGAAGCGTTCCAACGTGATCTTTTTCTTCAATCGGAACAACGACTTTGGCTAACATATCACCTGCATCTAACTTTTCAACCATATACATAATTGTTACACCAGTTTCACTCTTGCCTTGAATGATCGAATAGTGAATTGGAGCTCCACCTCGTAATTCTGGTAACAATGAAGCATGTACATTTATACAACCAAATTTAGGAGCTTCAAGAATATCTGTCGGAAGAATTTGTCCAAAAGCTGCAGTTACGATTAAGTCTGGCTTCAAAGCCAATACTTTTTCTGTTTCTTCTGGAAGTCTAATTTTTTCAGGTTGTAAAACTGGGATATTATGTTTTAAAGCTTCTACTTTAACAGGTGGTGGAGTTAGCACTCTTTTTCGACCAACAGGGCGATCTGGCTGAGTTACTACACCTACTACATCATATCCTTCTTCAATTAATCTTCTTAAAACAGGAACAGAAAAATCTGGCGTCCCCATAAAAACAATCTTTGTCATTTTTTTGCCTACCCTTCTAATTCACTTTCTTCATAGTATTTCGAGACTTTAGAAGTGAATAAAACTCCATTTAAATGATCAATTTCATGTAAAAGTGCACGAGCTAAAAATCCACGAGCTTCTATAATAAAATATTTTCCACGTTTATTTTGTGCCTTGATTTTTGCATAGCTAGGTCTTGTTACATCACCATATAAGTTAGGGAAACTTAAACAACCTTCAACATCATTTTGCTCGCCCTTTGTTTCCATTACGATTGGATTAATTAAATCTATTCTTCCATTCTCATCTTCAACATCAACAACAGCTACTTGTTGCAGAATTCCAACTTGTGGAGCTGCTAATCCAACACCATCTGCAGCCAGCATTGTCTCATACATATTATTTAAAAGTTTTACTAAATTTTTATCAAATGTCGTCACTTTTTCACAAGGTGTTTCAAGAACTTCATTTGGATATTCTACTATTTTTAATAAAGCCAATTTCACAACTCCTATCTTGATTGTACGATAAATTTATTTTCTAAAAACGACCTTCGACTTATGTTTGTTGGGGCTGACTAGTAGCCTCCACTTTTTAGACTGTCTTAGCTCCAGGCATTAGCCCTTCGAGGTGTCGGGGCTAACCAGTCGCCTCCACTTTTCGTTCTGTCTAGGCTCCAGGCGTTAGCCCCTCGAGGTGTCGGGGCTGACCAGTCGCCTCCACTTTTCGTTCTGTCTAGTTCCGGCTCCTAGCCCCTCGAGGTGTTGGGGCTGACCAGTCGCCTCCACTTTTCGTTCTGTCTAGCTCCAGGCGTTAGCCCCTCGAGGTCATAAGCCAAAGCCCAATAAAGGTTAAAGACCAACCTTTCTCGGTCTTTGTCTTATACTTGTCGGGGCTGAACAAACGCCTTCCGCTTTTCGTTACATAAACATAGTAGGTTGAAAGTCGATTGTTAATTGTAGTTTGCCTTTGTCTGTTTCGTCTTGGTAGTATTGTTGGATTCGGTTTAGCACGTCATAGAGTGCAGGTTCAGATTTGTATTTTATCACACATTGATATCGAAAATGGTCTTTTATTTTTGCGATTGGTGATGCTACTGGTCCGAGTACGATTGATCCTTCTGATAAGTACTCTCTTAAATAGCCTGCAATTTGTTCGCTTACTTTTACTGTTTTTATCAAATCATTATGTGCTATTGAAATTAAAACTAAATAATAAAAAGGTGGATATCGAAATGAGCGTCTTATTTTCATTTCTTCTTCATAAAACGCTACAAAGTCCTGTGTTTTAGCTAATTCAATACTATAATGCTCTGGTGAATATGTTTGTATAACTACTTCACCAGGTTTTTCATGACGTCCAGCTCTTCCGCTTACTTGTGTCAATAAGCTAAATGTTCGCTCACTTGCTCTGAAATCAGGTAAATGAAGTGAACTATCTGCAGCTAATACACCAACCAATGTAACATTTGGAAAATCAAGTCCTTTTGCAATCATCTGTGTACCAAGTAATATATCTGCCTCACCGTTACCAAATTGATTAAGCATTTTTTCGTGGGCACCTTTACGACTAGTCGTATCATTATCCATCCTGATGACTCGTGCTTCTGGGTACGTTTTTGTAATAGCTTCCTCTACCTTTTGCGTTCCAGTTCCAAAAAATCGAATATGTTCACTTTGGCAAGATGGACATTGTTTTGGCATATACGTTTCATATCCGCAATAATGACATTTTAGATGATTGTTATGTTTATGATAAGTTAAGGAAACCTCGCAATGGGGGCACTGAATTGTGTAACCACAATCCCTACACATTACAAACGAAGAATAGCCTCGACGGTTTAAAAATAAGATGATTTGTTCCTTCTTCTCTAATCGATCCAATATTTTTTCATGTAAAGCTGTAGAAAACATCGTACGATTACCGATTCTTAACTGCTCTCTCATATCGACTATTTCCACTTCAGGTAATGGGCCTTGATTAACCCTTTTAGACATTGTATTTAACTCATAAACACCTTTACCAGCTCTAGCAAATGATTCTAGTGTAGGAGTTGCACTTCCTAAAACGATCGGACAATGATGATATTCTCCTCTCCAAATTGCAATATCTCTTGCATGATATCTTGGATGTTCATCTTGTTTATAAGTTGTCTCATGTTCTTCATCAATGATAATCATGCCAATGTTTTCAAATGGTGCAAAGATAGCTGAGCGGGCACCCACTACTACCTTAACTTCTTTTCTCTGAATCTTTCTCCATTCATCATATTTCTCACCAATAGATAGACCGCTATGTAGTACTGCAACATCATTTCCAAATCTACTTTTAAAACGACCTACAATCTGTGGGGTAAGTGAAATTTCTGGTACTAATACGATTGCTTCTTTCCCTTCAGTTAGGACCTCTTGAATGGCTTGCAAATAAACTTCTGTCTTTCCACTACCTGTTACCCCATGTAAAAGATGAATCTTATTCTTTCTTTCATGAAATGAAGAAACGATTTGCTCAAATGCAATCTGTTGTTCTTCTATTAGTGGTAAAGGCTTAGAACGTTCAATTTCCCTACCTTCATAAGGATCACGATAAACTTCAACTGTTTTAATTGAAATTACCTCATTTTTCTCTAATGTCTTAATAGGTGAATCAGTGATGCCAAGACATTCTTTTAACTCCTTGACACTTGTTTGACCATTCATACGTAAGTATTCAATAATGTCTTTTTGTTGTGGAGATTTGATGATAGGTAATTCTTGGTCTAATACCTTTAATAGTGACACTACACGTTCTGTTTTTTTATTTGCTTTATTTTTCACTTCATATTCAATTTCAAGCAATCCTTCTTTAATTGCTCGTTGAACTAATGAAATTTTACTAACTAGACTTTCTATTTCAGTCCATTCTCTTCTTTTTACGATCGAAAATAGATTTGCTAATTCAGGAACTAATTGATCTAATGCTTCTTCAGATGTTACTTGAACATGTTTTTTATATACAGCTTTAATAGCTGTCGGAAGCATTGCTTGATATGCAGAAATGAAAAAACAAAGTGTTTTTTGAGATAGATAAGAACCTAAAAGAAGAAGTTCTTCTGTTAAAACTGGCATGACATCAAGAACTTCTTCAATTTCTTTAACCTTCTCTACATTCGTTGTTTCTTTTATAGACAATACGAATCCTTGTACTTTCCTAGGCCCAAATGGAACAATTACTCGCATTCCAGGTTGTATTGCATCCTGCCATCTAGTTGGTACTTTATAATCAAAAGGACGGTCTGTTTGTCTGACTGATACATCAACTAAAACTGATGCGTATGTCATCTTTCTACCTCATTTAATAAGTGATGAACTTCAAGTAGTAATTCTTCTGCTACTTCTTTTTTACTCATTTTAGGAAGTGGCTTAACTTCACCATTACGCTTAAAAATGGTGACAATATTCGTATCAGATCCAAAACCAGCCCCTGCTTTTGTTACATCATTAGCAACAATCATATCAGCATTTTTCTTTAAAAGTTTACTTTTTGCATACTCATCTACTTGATCAGTTTCTGCAGCAAACCCTACTAAAATTTGATGTGTTTTATGTTGACCTAAAGTTAGAAGAATATCTTTCGTACGTTTAAAAGCAATTGAAAGATCACCATCAGCTTTTTTAACTTTTTGATCATAAGTAATTGAAGGAGTATAATCCGCAACTGCTGCTGTTTTTATTACAACATCCGCTTCATTATAATAAGACCAAATCGCTTCAAACATTTCCTCAGCCGATTCGGTTTGGATAAATTTACACCCTTCAGGTGGAGTTAAATTTGTTGGTCCAGAAACGAGAATTACTTCTGCTCCTAAAGAAACTGCAACTTCTGCAATACTATAGCCCATCTTTCCCGTTGAATGATTGGAAACAAAGCGAACCGGATCAATTTTTTCAACTGTTGGGCCAGCGGAAATAATAATTTTTTTACCTTTTAATAAACCAACTTCTCTTTGGAAATGATCATTCACGAATTGAACGATTTCTTCTGGCTCTGCTAATCTACCTTTTCCTACATAGCCACATGCTAAATATCCTTCATTTGGCTCAATAAATCGATGACCAATCTCTTTCAATGTGTTCATATTCTTTTGAACAATTGGATGGTTATACATATTAACATTCATAGCTGGTGCGATCCAAACTGGTTTTGTTGCAGCCAGTAATGTTGCCTGAATCATTTCATCTCCAAGACCATTTGCTAATTTTCCAATTGTATTAGCAGTTGCTGGAGCAACAATGATTAAATCAGGCCAATCACCTAAATCGATATGTGCAATTTTTGAACTATCTTTTTCATCAAAAGTATCTATATAAACATCATTTCTTGATAAAGCTTGAAACGTTAAAGGTGTCACAAATTTTGTAGCGGATAAGCTCATCATTACTTTAACGTCATATCCTGCTTGTACTAGTTTACTTGTAAGTGCTGCTGCTTTATAGACTGCAATTCCACCTGTAACACATAGGAGAATCTTTTTTTGTTCCACTCACCTTCACCCTTTCAAATTTTATTCTTTCTATGTTATATGTCAAAAAATAGGTCTTTTGGACGTTCTATGTCTAAGATACCACAAATATGATTGAATAAATGTTATAGGCTTTTCTAAAAAAAGCTCACCAATAAAGCTGATCTTCAAAGTCATATGCCTAGGTGTACTTATCCTTTTTTAAAGTCAGTGCTTTTCGTCGATTAAACTACTTGGCTATTTTATCACAAAAATAAGACTGCCCCCATTTCTAATCACCACGAAACTTTTAGGAGAGGTGTTAAACACCACGTTGTCCTTTTTAGTCATATGGAAAATTAGCAAATGTTTTGGGACAGCCTCATCACACAGTTAAATATTAATCTTCTTTAACTTCTTCAAGTTTTCTATAAGATAATAAGCCAGCATTAATTTCTTCTAATGCTTTTCCTACAAATTTATCTGACACTGGTTTTTCAACACGAGTATCTTTACTTACTTGCATTTCGCGAGCACGCTTTGAAGCAACTGTTACAAGCGTATATTTTGAGTCTAATTTTGTTAATAAACGGTCAATCGAAGGATATAACATAGTTTATTCGGCCTCCATCATTCTTTTATAATAATTTGCAACTCGTTCACGTTTTAAATGTTCACTTAAAATAATTGCTTTAATACGGTCACAAGCTAAATCAACTTGATCATTTTCAACTACATAATCGTAAGCATCCATCATTTCAATTTCTTCTTTTGCTGCATTCATACGATTCATAATCACATCTTCAGTTTCTGTACCTCTTGTTACAATTCTATTTTGTAATTCTCTCATACTCGGAGGGGCTAAGAAAATAAAAATTCCTTCAGGAAAAGCTTTTTTTACTTGTAAGGCACCTTGAACTTCAATTTCTAGGAAAATGTCTTTTCCTTCGCTTAATGTTTTTTCAACATAATCAATTGGCGTTCCATAGTAATTACCTACAAACTCTGCCCACTCAAGAAACTTATCTTCATTTATTTTCTGTTTGAAATCTTCTTTTGATGTAAAGAAATAATCTACTCCATGTACTTCACCTTCACGAGGATTTCTTGTCGTCATCGAAATACTATATTGCAGATCTAAGTCCTTATTATCAAAAATAGCTTTACGCACCGTACCCTTACCTACTCCTGATGGACCAGAAAGTACGATTAATAAGCCTCTTTCATGCCTCATTTATGACCCTACCCTTCTAATTCTAGACAGTTTAATTTATTAAAGGTCAATCTATTGTTACTTCTTTTCGTGTTAAGAGTCAATTAATAAAAAATTAATTCGTCTTCTACTTCACATTGTTACCGGACCTTTGCAACTATAAACAAATCTTTTACATTATTCAATATTTTGAACTTGCTCTCTAATTTTTTCAAGATTATTTTTAATTTCAACAACTTGTTTAGAAATATCTAATGAGTTTGCTTTGGAACCAATCGTATTCACTTCTCGATTCATTTCTTGAACGATAAAATCTAATTTTCGCCCAATTGATTCTTTTATTTGTAATGTTTCATTAAATAATTCTAAATGACTAGTTAGTCGAACTAATTCTTCAGATATATCACATCGATCCGCAAAGAGCATAATTTCTGTTAATAATCTTTGCTCATCAACCGCTGTTAATTCAACTTCCGCTAATTTCGATTGGAGTTTTTCACGATATGATTTCAAAACAAGAGGAGAATGAACAGTAATCTGTTTTTTACATTCCTCAATTGCTGTTAATCTTTCTATTAAATCTTTTTTAAGTTGTCCACCTTCTTTGCACTTAACATCAAAAAATTGCTGACATGCATTTTCAGTAGTCGTTAATAATAATTCTTCAAAATTATCATTGATTTGTTCTACTTCACTTACTGTAGTAACTTCAGGTAGCTTTAATAAATCGATTGGATTATATATAGATTTATTTTGATCTTTACCAGAAAGATGTTCAATCGCATTTTTATATTGTTGAATTAAGCCTTCATCTATTTGTAATGAACGTTGTAATAAGCCCTCAATTGTAACAAAAACCTCTACTCGACCTCGACTAGTATACTCAGCTACAATTTTCTTAATTGCATCTTCATATGCTAATAATTGCCTCGGCATTCGAACGATTGTCTCTAAGTATCGATGATTCACTGCTTTCATTTCAATATGTATTTTGTACTGTTCATTTGACAAAATGGCTTTACCATATCCTGTCATACTTACGACCATTGTTCCACTTCCAATACACTAATTTTCTCTCTAATTTATTTCCCAAATTTCATTCAATATGTAAAAGAGAAAAGGTAATAGAGCATACCTCTACTACCTTAAGAAATTATAACATATTTTAAAATGGTTATCCATTTTGTTCGTAAATTATTTTTTCTTAGTAAATAATGCCCCTGCAAGCATAAAAGTTGGAATTGATGATAGCCCTCCAATTAAGAACCAATCTCTAGGCACGATCGGAATCGTTTTGAAAATAGGTTGTAATGGTGGGTAGTAAATAACAACAAGCATTAATAGCATTGAAACGATAACAGCACCAATTAAATATAAATTTCCAAATACATTTCGATGGAAAATGGAACGTTCACTTCTACAATCAAATACATGAATTAATTGAGCTAAAACTAAAGTAGAGAATGCTACTGTTTGTGCGTATTCTAGTTGATTCGGATGTTGATTATACGAAATAATGAAGGCTAATAGTGTGACAAATCCTATTAAAAACCCTCTTGAAATAATTTTCCATCCTAAACCTCTGGCAAAAATCCCTTCTGATAATGAACGAGGACTTCTTTTCATTACATCATCTTCAGCTGAATCAACACCTAATGCCATTGCAGGTAAACCATCAGTTACTAGATTTACCCATAGAATTTGTACTGGAACTAGTGGTAAAGGTAGCGCTAATAACATCGCAAACAACATAACTAAAATTTCCCCTACATTTGAAGCTAATAAATAACGAATAAATTTACGAATATTACTATAAATATTGCGTCCTTCTTTAATTGCAGACTTAATCGTAGCAAAATTATCATCTAGTAAAACTAATGCTGAAGCTTCCTTTGCTACATCTGTACCAGTAATACCCATTGAAATTCCAATATCGGCTGCTTTAATGGCTGGTGCATCATTTACGCCATCACCAGTCATTGCTACAATATGTCCATTCGCTTGAAGAGCTTTAACAATTTTCAATTTATGTTCAGGTGAAACTCGGGCAAACACAGCAGCATCTTCAACAAATTCCTGAATCTGTTCTATAGAAAGTGCATCTAATTCTTTTCCTTCTACTACTCTACCGTTATCTCTTAAGATTCCTAGTTTTCTAGCAATACTAGAAGCTGTTAACTTATGATCCCCAGTAATCATAACCGTCCTAATACCAGCTTCTTTACATTCTTGAACAGCTTGTGCAACTTCTGCTCTTGGTGGATCAATCATCCCTTGTAAACCAATAAAAGTTAAATTGCTTTCGAGATCCCTTTCATCAATGATTGAATTTGGATTTAATGGTTTAAAAGCAATCGCAATTGTACGAAGTGCATTATTTGCATAAGTTTCAATTGTACTTTCCACTGAGTTTTGTCTAAACGTATTTAATTGTTCTTCTCTTTCATGCCATAAAATTGCATTACATTTTGAAAGTAAGACGTCTGGTGCACCCTTTGTAATCACAAATTGCTCACCTGATCGATTTTTCACAACGACAGACATCATTTTCCGTGTACTATCAAAAGGAAGCTCATGTATTCTAGTAAAATTCGAATTTACATATTCACGGTCAATCCCAGCTTTATAACCTGCAACAACAATTGCACCTTCAGTAGGATCACCATCTAGTACGATTTCTTTTTTCTTTCGAATTAATTGTGCATCACTACAAATAGATCCGAAAACAAGAGTTTGAAATAATTGTTTATTTAAAGTTGGATTAATCGTTCTCTCTTTATTCGTAAATTCTCCATCGATTGCATATCCGTTCCCAGATACTTCATAACTAGATCCGCCCGACCAAATATTTGTAACAGTCATTTTATTTTCTGTCATAGTCCCTGTTTTATCTGAACAAATGACTGAAGCACAACCTAATGTTTCAACCGCTTGAAGCTTTCGAACGATTGCTTTCTTTTTAATCATCCGTTGCACACCAAGTGATAAAGCAACCGTTACAATTGCTGGCAAACCTTCTGGAATCGCAGCAACTGCAAGTGACACACCCGCTAAAAACATATGATATAATTCATTTCCTTGATAAACACCGATAAATACAACTAAAGCTGTTAAAAACAATGCTAAAATAATCAATATCTTCCCTAATTGTTCTAATCGTCTTTGTAAAGGTGTAACAATGGTTTCTGTATTTTGAAGTAAATTTGCAATTTGCCCCATTGCTGTTTTCATTCCTGTCGATACGACAACACCTTTACCATTTCCTCGCGTAACAAGTGTTCCCATAAACCCCATATTATCTTGATCACCAATACCAATATCATCGGTCTGAATTGATTCAAATCTTTTTTGAACCGGAACTGATTCACCTGTTAGCGCTGATTCTTCTATGTATAAACTTGATGCCTCGATTATGCGAATATCAGCACCAATCCGATCGCCACTTGAAAACTTAATAATATCCCCAACAACTAAATCTTTTGAAGGGAGCTTAACAAATTGCCCATCACGCAAAACATTTACTTGTGGAGCAGCCAATTCTTTCAAAGCTTCTAATGATCTCTCTGCCTTAGCTTCTTGAAAATAACCTAAAATCCCGTTAATTAATACAATTGCCATAATCGCAACAGCATCTACTACTTCCTTTAAAAAGATTGATATAATCGTTGCGCCTAATAGTACAAATACCATAAAATCATTAAACTGATTCAAAAATAAAACGAGTTTGGAAGTTTTCACTGATTCCTTTAATTCATTTGCCCCAAAAGTTGCTCGCCTTTTCTTTACCTCCTCATCAGTTAAACCGGAGGAAACATTTGTATTCGTTACTTGCACGACTTCTTCCGCTCTCATCCGATAAAAATTCATACCCGCGTTCACCCCTAATTAAACATTAGGTAAGTTGTCCCCCTTACCTCTCATAAAAGCATATTCAGACTCGTCCAAATAAATGATATAATGATGAAAATAAATCTAGCTTTTAACCAACTAGAACTGTGACAAGACCAATCAAGATATTGTATGATTGAATTCCATAAGAAATTTCTTGACTGTTTAATTAATGGATATGAGCCAGTTTAAGAATTATGTTGATTTGAGAAATATATTGAATGTAATTAGAAATTAATTGGAGCTTTAAGATCGAAATTAGAGGGACAACCTAAAAATACGGTTGTATGGTCTTTTAAAGTTTATTATTAAATTTAAAAGTTCAAGACCCCACAGGAACGAGGAAGCTCAGGGAATTTCGCTCCATGGAAAGCGAGTACTCTAAAAGTGGAAATCAACGTTCTATTTTCCAAAGATATTGGTTCACATTTCATAACCTCATCATTTTATTGATAATGATTAAAAGTTATAATTTTTTTAAAAATAGTGTTTTAAAGAGTAGGACGTGATACATATGTCTTTTGACGGACTTTTTACAGGAGCTATGACAAACGAAGTAGCTTCTAAACTAACAACTGGTAGAATATCAAAAATTGTACAACCAAGTAACTATGAAGTACTACTTACTGTGAGAGCAAATGGTGCCAATCATAAACTAATAATAAGCGCTCACCCTAGTTACGCAAGATTCCATTTTACAAACCAAAACTACGATACCCCATCTGAACCATCTATGTTTACAATGCTTTTAAGAAAACATTTAAATGGTGGAATCATTGAAAGCATTACGCAGTTAGAACACGAACGAATCGTTAACATTAAAGTTCGTAGTAGAAATGAAATTGGTGATGAACAATACCGAACATTGATCATTGAATTAATGGGTAGACATAGTAATATCCTTTTAATTGATGAAGAAAGACAAATAATAATAGATAGTATAAAGCATGTACCAATGGCTGTTAATCGTCATCGAATAGTACAGCCCGGTGCTACTTATATTTCTCCTCCTAACCAAGAAAAACTTGATCCATTTCAGGTCACTTCTAAAGGGGAGTTTAATCAAATTATTACTCAAAGTGATCAATCACCATCCGAAGCAATTGTTCAACATTTCTCCGGAATCTCTCCATTACTCGCAAATGAAATTGTCTATAATGGAAATGAAGATGTGTATAATTCGTTTAAAAAAATCATGAATGAAATACAATTAAAAAAGTTTACTCCTTCACTTTTCCGCTTAGAATCAAGAGAAATGTTTTATTTCATAAATTTATCTCACCTACAAGCCGAACAAACTGTTTTCGACAGCTTAAGTGAGTTGTTAGATGTATATTACTTTGGTAAAGCTGAACGTGACCGTGTAAAACAACAAAGCGGCGATTTAGAAAAACTGTTACAAAATGAACTGACCAAAAATAAGAAAAAAATTAAAAAGTTACACAAAAGTCTTGAAGATACTGAAAAAGCAGATAAAATTCAGTTACAAGGAGAATTGCTTACTGCAAATATGTATGCACTACAAAAAGGTATGAAAGAAATTGAAGTAATTAATTACTATGACGAAAATGGTGCCACAATGGTCATTCCTTTATCGCCATTAAAAACACCTTCTGAAAATGCACAAGCTTATTTCACCAAATATACTAAGCTTAAAAATTCAGTCGCACATATTAAAGAACAAATTAAATTAACGAAAGAAGAAAATGATTATTTAGAGACAGTTATTCAGCAAATTGAGTCTGCTTCACCACGTGATTTAGAAGAAATTAGAGAAGAGCTTGTGGAGACGGGTTATATAAGAAAGAAAAAATCGAAAAAAGCCCAAAAGTCTAATAAACAAAAAGTTACATTAGATGAATATATCTCTACTACTGGTGAACAATTATTAGTCGGTAAAAATAATAAACAAAATGATTATTTAACAAATAAACTTGCGAGTAGAGACGAGCTTTGGTTTCATACAAAAGATATCCCGGGCTCTCATGTTGTCATTCGTGCTAAGGATCCTAGTGAAACTGCGATAAAAGAAGCAGCTATTATCGCTGCATATTTTAGTAAAGCACGTCAATCAAGCGCGGTGCCTGTTGATTACACAGAAATTCGCCATGTTAAAAAACCAAATGGTTCCAAACCAGGTTTTGTAATATACGAACAAAACAATACAGTTTATGTAACACCGGATGAAGAACTTGTTTTAAAATTGAAGAAATAAAAAAAATGGTGCCTATATAGGGCACCATTTTTACTTATATACCTTAGAATATAGTAAATACAAGTATAGTTCTATTAAGCAACATAATAAAAAGATTAGCTAAATCTAGCCTATCTGGGTATGTAGACAAATTCCTAAAAACTTGATTTTCAGACTGATTGCAAGCGCTTGTCTTTCGGGGCGCGAAGCCTGGTGAGGAGCGGAGTTACCTTAGACGGTAATGAGCACCGCAGACAGGCGAAGCAACGAAGAAAGCGAGCGTTCGTCAACAGTCTGAAATAAGCTAAAATTTAGCTTATCTCTTATCTTTCATTTTGCAAGTAGCTTAACGCCTCTTTTGTCTTCTCAATATATTCTATGTCATTATTCGAACACATAAATTTGACATTTGTTTGACCGATTTCATTTAATTGGCCATTTTCTCCAAGAAGCTGGATTAATCTTTTTACAGTACCATTACTTCCATCAACAATTTGAACATCTTCAGGTAAAATCTTTTTTAAGATGTTTTTATAAAATGGATAATGAGTACAGCCTAAAACAATTGTTCCATATTGCTCAATATTAAATAATGAAAGTTTACTTTTAAAATAATCAATCATAAAATTTTCATCAAAATTTAATTCCTCACAATAATGAACAAGCTCTGGTAAAGGCAATGAGTCTACAATACTTAGGTCGTCCACCCTAGAAATAAGCTCATTATACTTTGTTTGCTTTAACGTAAGTGGAGTCGCAAAAACTAATACTCTTTTACCAGTTGTTCTGTTCATTTCAACAGCTGGTTTTACAGCCGGTTCCATACCGATAATCGGAAAATCATACATTTCTCTCAATTCATTTACTGCAATACTAGTAGCCGTATTACATGCAATTACAAGTGCTTTTACATCTTCTTTAATAATCATTTCAACAGACTTTTTTACAAATGCACTTACTTCTTCCTTCGACTTTGTACCATAAGGAACGTGAAGTGTATCAGCAAAATATAAAAAATCTTCATTTGGTAATTTTTTCAGTGCCTCATTTAAGACAGTTAACCCACCAATTCCTGAGTCAAAAAAAGCTATTCTCATTTCAATTCACCTAATAATTTTAATTTAATGAAGTCATTTGTGAAAGTGTCTACAAATCATAACATTATTCAACAGGGACAAACTTTTACAAATATATAATACTAAATTAACCTAATTATGGATGAATGTAAACTTTTCAGAAAATAGTTAACTCTGCGGTCGATTATTTTTAAAAATGAAAAGCTTCTCATTTCGTGTTTCCGACTTATAGAACATTTAATTTACTAGTTGCTTGTAGTACTCCTGTCACCTATTCTTAAAATAATGTAAAGATACACTCTTTTATCTATTTATAAACCTATTCTTATTTAATACTGTTGCTGCTACTGCTATAAGGAAAACGGCGGTCTTAGGGTTACCGCCTTTTTTCTATCTAGTGATATGGAATAGTAAAAATATCTTGATCAATCAAAAATATACTTCAATCCGACAAAATTTATTTTATAATGAAGTACATAGTTCATAGATCAGAAACAAGGTGGTTAGTTAAATGAAAGAAGAATTACTTAAAATTTTTGATGAATCTGGTAATCATATAGGAGAAGCCTCTCGAAGTGAAGTACATAAAAAGGGATTATGGCACGAAACATTTCATTGCTGGTTACTCAGTTTAGTAGAAGACAAAGCCTCCATCTATTTTCAAATCCGTAGTCATCTAAAAAAGGATTATCCGAATTTATTTGATATTACTGCTGCTGGTCATTTACTATCTACTGAAACAGTTCAAGATGGATTAAGAGAAGTAAAAGAAGAACTTGGCATAGAAGTAAAAATGGAAGATGTCATCCCTCTTGGCATCATTAAAAATTCGATCATATTAGAAACGATTAATGATCATGAATTGAGCCATGTTTTTTTACTTAAAAGCAATAAACCTTTTACCGATTTCAACTTACAAAAAGAAGAAGTTTCAGGCATAGTGAAAGCTGATTTCAATCAATTTTATCAATTCGCACATGGTTTAAGAGATACCGTAGAAGTTGATGGTTTTCAAATTACTGAAACAGATGAAAAAATTCCAATTCAAAAATCAGTAGATAAAAATCAGTTTGTATCTCACGAAAGTAATTATCTTTTAGATGTTGTTGAATTAATAAAAAATAACATACAGAATGAATTTTAATTTTAAGAGCCCTTTATTTGTATGGGCTCTTAACTATTTCTAAAATTCCATTTTTTCACTGATGGATTTTTGTCTCTAATTCAAGTTAGATAAATATAATAAAAAACCCTAAATTATTAGGGTTTTTAACAGAGTGTTGAAATATAAAATCTTCAATAGGGGAAACGGAATTTAAGTGAACATTTTATAATGATAAAATTAGCATTTTTAGATCTTTAAATGTTAATATGTTTGAGCAATTTCATTATTTCAATAACACTAGAAATGATTTTTTTTAGAAGTTAAAAATATTATGAGCTTTTTTTAGAAAACAAATTCGATTGTTTAGTTTAATATATGTTCAATTTTAATTGATCTACAATCTGATTAATATACCACAGTTAGATTACTCTAAGTAAAGGCTATTTGATTAGAGTTTATCGCAGACATTTTTTTGATGAATAAGTTGATTGGAATGGAGGGATGCTCGACTCCTATGGGATTAGCGGGAAGGCTGAGACCCCGCAGGCTTGCCGAGGAGGCTTAGGTCTCGCCCCATGGAAAGCGAGCATCCTGTAATGGAAATCAACATCACTCTACTCCTTTACGAAAATTTGATAAATAATTGACAAGGTTGTTTTTCAACAGCATGAAAAAACCCTAAATTACTAGGGTTTTTATGTTTATCCAATATCTCTACTAAAGGAATTAGATAGCTTTTTATACTCCATTTTATGCTCATAAAAACGGTGCGCATTTATTCTTTGGACACCGGATTGTAGTGTTACTAATTGACATCCATTTATACTACCAAACTCAGAAATAAAATCTAGTAATTTCTTACCGTATCCATTTGAGCGTTTACTTTCATCCGTCACTAAATCGTAAACAAATACATGTTTACCGTTATAGAAATTTGTTAAAATACTAATTCCAGCGACTGCAACTGTCACTCCTTGAACTTCTAACCCAAATAATTGATAGCCTTGTTTTTGCATTTCTTCGTACAAATTAAAGAATGATTCTTCATTTAAATGTGTACGAAGTTGTTTTAAAACTTCAAAGCCTTTTCTTAACTCTTCTTTTGTTTCGTAAAGTTTTACTGAAATATTAGTCATTCTAACACTCCTTTTTAATCTTTTTACGATACACTAATTACATTTTCACCAGTTTCAGCTTCTCTTTTAAATAATCTTGAATAAACGCCATCTTTTTCTAATAAGGAATGATGCGTACCTTCTTCGACTACTTTCCCATTTTCTAGTACAACGATTCGGTCCGCTGTTAATACGGTAGATAATCGATGTGAAATTACGATGACAGATTGCTTTGATTTTCGCTGTTGAATCGCTTCATTAATTTGTAATTCTGTAATCGGATCTAAAGCCGAACTTGCTTCATCTAAAATAAGGATAGGAGAGTTTTTAACTAAAGCTCTTGCTAATGATAATCTTTGTTTTTGACCACCAGATAATAGTGCCCCTCGTTCACCAATTGATGATTCTAGACCTTCTGGTAATGAATTTAAATAGTCTGATAATCCACTATCTTTTAGAGCCTGGATCATTTCATCATCTGTCACCAATTCATTTCCTATACGAATATTATCAGCTAAACTACCATTTCTAAGTTGCACATCTTGCGAAACAAACGAGATCGCATCTCTAATCCACTTTGCATTTGCTTTTTCAATTGGTAAACCATCTACTTCAATTGTTCCCTGATTTAACGGATAGAAACCTAATAATAAATCTACAATTGTTGATTTTCCAGCACCACTTGGTCCTACTACAGCCACTGCTTCCCCTGGTTTCACATGAAATGACAATCCATTTAACACAAATTCTTCCTTCGTTGGATAGGCAAATTTAACATCTTTAAATTCAATTAACCCATTAACAGAATTTAATTTTTCCCCCTCTTGTACTTCAAATTCCGAAACTTCTTCAGCTAACAATTTTTCAGAACGATCTAATGCTGGACCAGTTCTACGTACTGATAGCCAGTTTCTTAGCATTCTTTGAATTTCATTAGCCGCAATGGTCACAAGTCCCCCTGCCGTATACATTTGTCCCGTTGTGATTTGATCATTTGAAATTAGTAAAACACTTATAAAATAGACTGCAGCTAAAGCAAATCCATTATAGCTACCGATTACGACAATTGATTGCATTCTTGCTTTTAATTCGATAATTGATTCCTTCATAAATGATTTACGGATATCGGCAACACTTTGAATCTCATAATCCGTTGCACCAAGAATTCTCGAAAGTTGGATTCCTGTTACAGATTCTCGTAATCTTTCTAAATAACGTGACGCTTCATTTCTAGCTTTAGCTGAAGCAATTCTAGTACGAGCTCCGACTTTATTAGAGGTCCAGTAAAATAAAACACCTAAAACTACACTCGTAATCATTAAATAAGGATTAATCCAAAGTAAGACAATACTATAAATCAATACTCCTTGCACAGAAGCCATAAAAGTAGAGCCTTCCCATGCTAAAAAGTTATGCAGAGTATCTGGGTCATCAGAAACTCGTGCTAATAATTCACCAGATTTAGATTGATGAAAATATGAATAAGGTAAAATTTGCAAGTGCTTAAATAAGCGTAGTTTTTGCCAGTTTGTAACAGATTTAGCAATATGATGACAAAAATATTCATCAATGACCATTAAAATTAAATCAAGGATTGCAGCAATTACAAGCAACCACATTAATCCCCATAGTAATGCATTGTCATGATTTGGGAGTATATGATCAATTAACCAACCAGTTCCTAGTGTTGGTATTAATGCTGCACAAACTTGACTTAAAGCAATGACAAATGAATCTGCAAATACCCATTTTTTATGAGGCTTGAGAAAGTTTATGACTCTTTTCCCATCGCCTATTTTTTTTGTATTTTTCTGCATCATACAGCACTCTCCTTTTCTAGTTCACTGTATTGTGCCATATATAATTGATAGTACTGACCTTTTAATGATAATAAATCTTCATGTGTACCTTGTTCAGCAATACGTCCTTTATCTAATAATAAAATACAGTCCGCATCCTTTACTGTTACAAGTCGATGTGCAATTGTAATTGTTGTACGTCCTGGGATTAACTTTTCAAGTGAAGATTGTACCTTTTCCTCTGTTTCTCCATCTAATGATGATGTAGCCTCATCGAAAATTAATACTGGAGGATGACGTAATATTGCTCTTGCAAGAGCTACTCGTTGTCTTTGACCACCAGATAATTTTAGGCCTCTCTCACCAACAATCGTTTCAAAACCTTCCTGTAGTGACTCAACTAAATCAGATAAGTCCGCTGCTTCAACAGCAAGCCCAAGTTCTTCATCAGTTGCATTAGGTTTGGCATATAGTAAATTTTGCTTTAATGTACTATTTAAAAGAAACGTTTCTTGAGAAACAACACCAATATTTTGGCGTAAAGATTGATAATCATGAGAAGATAAATCTTTATGATCAACAAAAATCGTTCCAGAAGAAGGCTCGTATAATCCGAGTAATAACTGAATTAAAGTACTTTTTCCCCCACCGCTTGAACCAACAATCCCAATATGTTGACCTGCTTTAATTGAGAATGAAACATCTTTCAGGACTTCTTCAGTTGAATTTGGATAAGTAAATCGAATATTATTAACTTCTATATCACCTTTCACTTCTCCAAATTCCGGTAAATCATCAGGTTGTTCTGCTGGTAAGTCGAAGTACTCATAAATTCTTTGAAGTGCTGGAATTGCTTGTTGAATTGTTAATGCATTTTCAGCTAACGAGCGGACAGGCATAAACATTGTTGGGATAAAACCTAGAACAGCAATTAATGTACCAACTGTAATTTCATGCTGCCAGATCGAGTATCCACCAATTAACATAATGACCCCTGGTGCACCATTATTAAACACATTTCCTAAACGCCAATTAACCTTCCCAATTAAAGCCAATCGAATAGCAAATCTTTTCCAAACAGACAGCTTATCTTCTAATTTTTTATTTTCTTTATCCTGTGTTTGAAATGTTCTTACTAGACGAACAGATTCAATACTTTCTTGCGTGTGATTATATAAATCAGCACTCATATCACGAGCTATAGCCCCCATTTTCCTTACTTTTTTACCAATCATAAAAGAAGGAACTAAATAAATTGCAAATACAATCAGCATGACTACAGCGGCTGGCCAATATAAAGGAAACACCGCTATAAATGCCGCAATTGCCGCAATTACTTGTTGAATAAAACGTGGTATAACTGTATTATTCAAATTTTGAACAGACTCTACATCATGCGTTAACCGATATAACATATCCCCGCGAGGTGTAGTTGAAAAAAACGTCATCGGTGCTTTTTGAAGCTTTGTAAATGCACGTAATTGCATATCTGTAATAACATCTAAACCAATTCTTACTTGAATAAATTCTTGTAATGATTCAAAACCGACCTTAAATAAGAATGAAAGCATAATCCCTAAAATTAAATAAAAGATAATTTTTGAATCAGGACCCCCAACAATCTCATCAACCAATTTACCAGTTAAAATCGGCGGAATAATCGCAAATGCGCCAGCAATTAATGAGCATGCAAAAGCAATGAGAAATACTTTCCAATACGGTTTAAAATGATTAACTGTTTCGATTAAAATTTTCATCTATTGCCATCCCCCTAACCTGTAACATTTTACAATATTTTCGAACTATTTTCACTATTTTAAATTCAGAAATTAGGTAAATAGGTTGTAGTAAAAAGAAAAAAACTTAATTCTTTATGCTAGTAACTTTCCTGTCCTTCCTGCCTCTCACGCCTTTCCTTATATTCTAATATTTAATAAAGTAACTTTCCTCAGTAAATTGATTGAATTTTCATACACTATTAGTCTTTAAAAACATAAAAAAATCTACAACTTAAGTCGTAGATTTTAAGATTTTATATTTGCTTCATTTTCTATTTCAATATTTTAAAATCATAAGAATGAACTGATTTCCCTTTTACTGACGACAAAATTTCCTCTACTCCATTCATTTGAACTACCTTTGTCTTTTAACCAGTTTCTAAAGAATATTGTTCAAAATAATATTTAACTTTCTTTTTTGAATCATACCTTACCACAAACATTGAATCATTTTTGAAATATGTTTGTTCTCCATAGCGATACGGACCTTTTCGTGGACTTTCAATCGTAAATTTCTTTTTTACTATATTCCTAGTAGTGTCAACTGTGTAAACATCCCCTAATCCATTTGCGAAGAAAAGCTCTTTTCCATAAATATAGATTGAATGATCAAGGCTGTAAGGACTTGTTGCATTCAATTGATTGATGGTTTTATTTTTATAGGAAACAAGATGTGATCATATCTTGCTTTAATGTTTTTTTATTTATTCGAACTAGTACTTCATTCTCATCCTTCAAATTCTCTTGTTTACTTTCCCCAAGTACAATGTAGTAATAATTTTCATCACTAACAATCTGTGACCTAGGACCGTAGCTGTTATAACCAGATCGCTTTTTAAGCTGAGTTAAATCTTTTATTTTTAGTTTGTTGTCGTCGAAACCAACTTTACGTAAATGACAAGTCTCATTATCTTCTGTTAAAATAATTATGTCATTTTTATCTACACCCGATGTATAAATATAATGGGGGATATTTCCTTTTTTAAATCCTTTGTCATTTCCATATAAAACATTTGAGGCATAACCATTTTTTACAAAACCTGAATTAAAAATAGTAAAATAAAGATTTGAACTTCTTAAATATCCTGTTATTTCCCCTGTATGTTGATACTTCATTTTAACTTCTTTATATTTATTCCCAATTAAACGTAGTGTTTCCTTATCCTCTAATAAAAGGTCAGATTCTCCTAACCCAACACTACCAAGTTCTAATCCTTTCATTTTATACCCTCTAGCAACACCTTCATCATCAACAAAGATCGCGATACTAATCCCTCTATCATCCATATCTTGATCCGCAGTAGAAGAATAATATAAGACGGCTTGTTTATCATCTAAAAAGTTACTCTTACGAATGGTCTCCTCTTTTACTATATTTGGAGAAACTCTAATCTTGTTAACAATAAAATAACAACTGAAAATAACAAGTAAGCAAGTTAAACATAGTATGATCTATTTATTTTTTCTTTTCATTTTTTTCCTAGACTATACTAGAAGGTAACTATTATTTTTTTGTTTGTATTTAAATATAAACAATGTTCATTTATAAAATAATAATTCCTTTTTTTATTTCAATATTTTAAAATCATAAGAATGAACTGATTTCCCTTTTACTGACGACAAAATTTCCTCTACTCCAAAAGGCAATAAGTCAAACTATTCAACTTATCGCCTTATAAAATTTATATTTTACGGACTAGAGTTGTATCTTTTGCATCACGAACATCCCTCGGATATACACCTGATCCTTTGTCTTTATCTAAATCTAAGTCAGCTTTTAACTTATATGCAGACCATACTAACTTTGCACAATTTTTATCACCAGTATGACTTGTATTACGATTATTTGCGAAATTGTAAGAATAGTCATCTTTACCTACTCGACTGTTTGCCCAATCGGCAGCTGCATTTCGTTTAGCAGTTGTAGTGTTAACGGATTTGACTTGTGCATCACCTTTGTCTACTAGTCTTTTTAAGTAATCTAATTTTCGAACTCCCACTTTTGGAACAGATTCGACTACTTTTTCAGCACTATAATACATTCCTACATGTCCATGATTTAAATAAGCAGTTTGTGATGCCGTATAGTAAATCTGGCCTTTTACTCCTTTTCCAACAGAATCAGTACCACCACCGCCCCCTCTAGCTTGCAATTTTTTTTCTGACAATCCCTGAGCTTCGTCTTGTTTAAGTTCACTAAAAAGTTGTTTTAATATAGCTTCTTGCGTATCACCAGTGTTTTTAGAAATGGATTCTACATCCTTTAACAATTCTTTTTCTGAAACATTAGGTTGTAATGCTAAAATTACTTTTACATAAGGTAAGTCGTTTGTATTAGCATAGCTAATAGGTGTGATAGAAAGGACTAAACTTGCAGATAAGACACTTACTCCGATTAATTTTTTAATTTAAACATCTCCTTTTACAAATATTTTCTGTATTTGAAATAGAGAGTGATAAGTGTTGTTTATTATTTTTACTGTCGAATCATTCTTCACAATTCTATACAAGAATATTATATAAGGAAAAGTTTACTAATATTTACTAAATTTTAGTCTCTTTTGTGACACTTTTTAACTTTTTGAAATTTGGATAAACACACTTCAATCCGTCATAGTACAGAGTGAAGTGAAAGATAAAGCTAGTAATTTTTAAAGAAAACTCGCGAATTTGAGAGTTTTTAGGCAAAGACAGAGGGTGTAGTTGCAATTATATTTTTACTAAAATTGGCTACTACGAGGAGCTTGCTTCACCGCTGCAAATTTATACTTTCTTTATGCGTAAAAAAATCTACAACCTAAGTCGTAGATTTATTTGTTTCATTCAGTTTGTACTCTAAGAATTCTTGAGATTTTCCTTTTGGGATACTCAAACTCTTAAATTCATCATTTTTTATTAATTTAGCAATATAAACAATTTGACCAATATGATTTCCGTAATGACTAATTTGTCTATGTATTGCTTGTAAAACAGTATGATCTTCACCACGAATTTTAATGGTTTTTAATACATCTTCTTCTTGTAGACTCTTTAGCGTGTTAAAAACAACATTCCATCCTTTATTCCAATCAGCTAATAACTCATCTTTTGATTGGTAAATCCCCTCGAACTCAACATCACGATTTCGCCATGGTTTTTCACCATCAGTCGTAAGAAAATCCGTCCATCTAGAAATCATATTACCACTCAAATGCTTTACAATTATGGAAATACTATTTGATTCACTAGATGGTTGTATGTGTAACTCCTCATTATTTAGCTGATCCATCGAACGATCACCAAGATTTTTTATCCCTTTGAATTCCTTTAAACTATTCGAAAGAAATTGTTTTGCGATTGACATACTTGACCCTCCAATTTTAAAGTTTCTTTCAATCAATTTTATGAATAGTTTAAAAACTTATTAATTATTTATCAAATAATTTGTTTGGGTATAAGATGTGAAAGAACAGTAATTTCGTTAGATTTTCAGGTGAAAGGTTATCATTTTGTATGATTTTTCTTGTGAATTCTGATCATTATAGGTGATTTTTAAGTTTATAAGCTTCTTTTATATGAATTTTCTATTGAGGAGCAGTCGGTTGAATGTGACTTTTATGGTTAATTAGCGATTTTACTATTTTTATTTACGGTTTCCGTTTTTTAATTTCTATTATCAAATTTAATTGCGATGGCCCAATTCTATTTGCCATTTCCGGTGCAGTCTACTTTCTAATTGCGCTCCAAATTATTTATCTGAATCCCAAATTCACCCCACAAAAAAAAGATGACTCAAAAAAGTCATCTTTTATTCTAAGTATTAAACTTCAACAGTCATCCAACTAGCATCTTGTGGATTTTTTCTCCATGCAGTTAGTTTTGCTACATGCTCTGCTTCAATTGAGCCTTGTTCTTTTGCTACTTCTACTAGTGTGTCATAGTCAGTTAGAGAATAGTAAGTTACGTCGTTTGCATCGAACTTCTCTACTGCTGCTGGTAGATTGTATGTGAAGATTGAGACTACTCCTAGTACTTCGCAGCCCGCTTCGCGTAAAGCTTCAACGCATGTTATTACGCTGCCGCCAGTTGAGATTAGATCTTCTACTACCACTACTTTTTGTCCAGTTTTAATTGGACCTTCGATTTGATTTCCTTTGCCGTGGCCTTTTGCAGAGCTACGTACATAAACCATTGGTAATTCCATTAAATCACTTGTCCATGCTGCGTGTGGAATTCCAGCAGTTGCAGTTCCAGCGATTACATCTACGTTACCAAATTTAGTTTGGATTAGTTCTACTAAGCCTTTTGCAATGTTTTTACGAATTTCTGGATAGCCAAGAGTAAGGCGATTATCACAATAGATTGGAGATTTGATTCCTGATGCCCATGTAAATGGTGTTTCAGGTTGAAGGCTTACTGCCCCAATGCTTAATAAGTTTGCTGCGATATTTTTTTTCATATTGTTACGCCCTCCCATTGTGCAATTACTTCTTCATATGCTTCTACTGGATTTTCGCTTTTTGTAATACTGCGTCCTACTACAATATAGCTACTTCCATATTGTCTAGCTTTCGCTGGAGTTGTTACACGTACTTGATCATCTACACTATTGTCTGCTAGGCGAATACCCGGTGTTACAGTAAGGAAGTTCTCACCTTTAACTGCTGTTTGAACTAACTCTACATCAAGTGGAGAGCAAACTACACCGTCAAGACCGCTTTCTTCTGTTATAGCAGCATATAGTTTAATCGAATCCTGTAAAGAAGATATTCCTTGTTCATGGATTACTTGTTCTTCTGAAGTGCTTGTCAGTTGAGTTACTGCAATTAGTAAAGGTCTTTTTTTACCATCTGGAGTGCCTTCTTCTAGCCCTTCTAATGCTGCCTTCATCATTTTCGTTCCACCAGCTGCATGAACATTAACCATGTCTACTTCTAGAGATGCGATATTTTTCATTGCATGTTTTACTGTATTTGGAATATCATGAAGTTTCAAATCTAGGAAGATTTGATGTCCTAATTCTTTTAATTCCTTTATGATCGCTGGACCCTCTTTGTAAAATAGCTCCATCCCTACCTTTACATATAGAGACTTTTGAAATTTTTTTACAAAATTCATTACTTCATCTTTTGATGAAAAATCAAGCGCGATGACCACTTGTGATGACATGTTGTTTCCAGCTCCTTCCAATACATTCTTCAATTGACTGATAACCATATTTTTGTAGCACTTCAGGTAGTTCATCAATGATTGTTGGACAAACAAATGGATCAACAAAGTTCGCTGTACCTACACCGATAGCACTTGCTCCTGCTAGGAAAAACTCTAGTGCGTCTTCTGCATTCATAACCCCGCCCATTCCAATGATTGGGATGTTTACTACTTGGCTCACATCATGAATCATTCGAATCGCTACTGGTTTTATTGCAGGACCTGATAATCCACCAGTTTTATTAGCTAGAATTGGTTTACCAGTTCTTAAATCTAATCTCATCCCTAGTAATGTATTGATCATTGTTAAACCATCTGCTCCTGCATTTTCAATTGCTTTTGCGATTTCAACAATATTCGTTACATTCGGAGATAATTTTACGTATAGCGGAACTTCGCTTACTTCTTTAACTTTCTTAGTTACTTCAGCCGCTGTTGCAGCATCCGTTCCAAATGCAATCCCACCACATTTTACGTTTGGACAAGAAATGTTTAATTCCAGTGCTTTTACATTACTTACTTTTGAAATTTCTTTTGCGACTGTTACATAGTCTTCAATAGTTGATCCAGCAATATTTGCAACGATTGGTACATCAAAATTTGATAACCATTTTAATTCACCGTTAATTACTTTTTCTAAACCAGGATTTTGAAGTCCTATCGCATTTAACATCCCCGCCTGAGTTTCAGCTACTCGAGGTGTTTCATTTCCGTATCGTGTTTCAACTGTTGTTGCTTTTATCATAATAGCTCCAAGAATACTTAGATCGTAAAGATTTGCAAACTCTCTACCAAATCCGAAGCAACCAGAAGCTGGCATAATAGGATTTTTTAAATCTAAGCCAGGAAGTTTTGTTTGTAATGAAATCATAGTACTACCTCCTCAGCTTGGAATACTGGTCCATCGCTACAAATTTTACGATATGACCCGTCTTCAGTATGGCATACACATGCGAAACAAGCTCCGATTCCACAGCCCATTCGTTCTTCAAGTGATATATAGCCATCCTTCGTACCTTTATACTGCTGCTGTAGAGCCTTTAACATCACAGTTGGACCACATGCAAAGTATTGATCAAATTGAAGCTCTTTTTCACGAATTACATCTGTTACAAAGCCTTTCGTACCAAGAGTTCCATCTACAGTTGCCATAAAAGTTGGTCCTAATTCTGAAAATTCTTTTTCATAAAAAGCTACATTACTTGATGCAAATCCTAACACATGTATTACATTTACACCACGAGCTTTAAATTGCTTCGAAAGTTCATACATCGGAGGTACGCCAATTCCACCACCAACTAGTAGTGCTGTATCTCCTTCTGAAAGAGTTTCAACATCATAACCTTGACCTAGAGGACCTAATACATCAACTTGTTGTCCAACGCTTGCTTCTTTTAAAAGCTTCGTTCCTTCACCTTCTGCGCGGAATATCATCGTGAACTCACTTTTCTCTTTGTCGATCGAACATATACTGATTGGTCTTCTTAATAGTGGCGTTAGTCCACCAGTCACTTTTATATGGACGAACTGCCCAGGAGAATGCATCTCCTGAACTAGTTCACCTTTTAATGTCATTTCGACAATTTGATGGGCAATTTCTCTGTTTGAGACAATTGTCATGAGTTCTTTTTTTATCATACTAATACGCCAGCCTTCATTTCTTTGTTTGGTAGTGCAGAAGTTGAGAATGTTAAGCTTTCAATTACTGATAATATTGCAGTTGCTGTATCTAGTGAAGTTAAGCAAACTACTCCGTTTTCAACTGATTCACGACGAATTCTGAATCCATCACGAGCTGGTTTTTTACCTTTTGTTAATGTATTGATTACAAACTGTGCATCCCCACGCTTGATCATATCTAGCATATTGTCTTCATGCTCGTTAATTTTGTTTACCGCTTTTACTGGTACACCGTGGTTTTCTAAATGATTTTTAGTTCCTTCTGTACCGAATACTGTAAATCCAATTTCATGGAAGCGTTTTGCGATATTTACTACTTCTTCTTTATCTTTATCAGCTACTGTAATGATGACTGAACCGTGTGTTGGGATTTGCATTCCCGCAGCAATTAGTGCTTTGTATAATGCTTTTTGAAGACTTACATCTTTACCCATTACTTCTCCAGTTGATTTCATTTCAGGGCCTAATGTTATATCTACTGAGCGTAGTTTAGCGAATGAGAACACTGGTGCTTTTACATATACTTCATTTTCTTCTGGGTGGTAGCCTGTTGCATATCCAAATGAAGCTAATGTTTGACCTAAGATAACTTTTGTTGCGATATTCGCCATTGGTACATTTGTAATTTTACTTAAGAATGGTACTGTACGGCTTGATCTTGGGTTTACTTCTAGTACGAATACTTCATCTTTATCTGTTACAACAAACTGGATGTTAAGTAATCCTTTAATATTTAAGCCTTTTGCAAGTTTAATTGTATAGTCGATTAATTTTTCCTTCGCAGCTTGTGATACATTTTGTGTAGGGTATACTGCGATTGAATCTCCTGAGTGAACTCCAGCACGTTCGATATGCTCCATAATACCAGGGATGTATACATCGATTCCGTCAGAGATTGCATCTACTTCAATTTCTTTACCAGTTAAGTAACGGTCTACTAATACTGGATGTTCTGGATTGATTTTAACTGCATTTTGCATGTAGTGAAGAATCTCTTCGCGGTGGTATACAATCTCCATCGCACGTCCACCTAGTACATATGATGGTCTTACTAATACTGGATAACCAATTTCATCAGCGATGTTTGCTGCTTCTTCAGGTGTCATTGCTGTTTTACCTAGAGGTTGTGGTACTCCTAATTGTTGAAGTGCTTCTTCAAACTTGTCTCTGTCTTCAGCACGATCTAAATCCTCAAGTGAAGTTCCAAGAATTTTTACACCACGTTCTACTAATTTACCTGCAAGGTTAATTGCTGTTTGACCACCGAATTGAACTACTACTCCCATCGGTTTTTCTAAATCGATAATGTGCATAACGTCTTCAATTGTTAATGGCTCGAAATATAGTTTGTCTGAGATACTGAAGTCAGTTGAAACTGTTTCTGGGTTGTTGTTTATAATAATCGCTTCGTATCCAGCTTCTTTAATTGCTCTTACACAGTGTACTGTTGCATAGTCAAACTCGATCCCTTGACCGATTCGGATTGGACCAGAGCCAAGAACTACTACACTCTTCTTATCCGTTACAATTGATTCATTTTCGATTTCGTATGTTCCGTAGAAGTATGGAGTTGAAGATTCAAACTCAGCCGCACATGTATCAACCATTTTATATACTGGAATGATTTGGTTTTGTTTTCTAAATTCGTATACTTCTTTATTTGTAGCATTCCATTGTGATGCGATGTAATCATCACTGAAGCCCATTTTCTTAGCTTTTAAAAGTACATCTAGTTCAAAATGGTTATCTTTAATTTGTTTTTCCATTTTTATGATGTTTTCAATTTTGTGTAGGAAGAAGAAATCAATTTTTGTAATATCGTGAATTTCTTCTAACGTCATACCTGTTCTCATTGCTTCAGCAACAATGTAAAGTCTTTCATCGTCAGCTTTTGCCATGCGAGTAATCATTTCTTCTTTAGTCAGTTCTTTTACTGCATTAAGCTCGATGTGACTTATTCCTAATTCTAGAGAGCGTACTGCTTTTAATAATGACTCTTCAAGTGTTCTACCGATTGCCATTACTTCACCAGTTGCTTTCATTTGAGTTCCTAACTGACGGTTTGCCGTTTCAAACTTATCAAATGGCCAGCGTGGAATTTTTGATACAATATAGTCTAATGCCGGCTCGAAGCAAGCATATGTTTTCTTTGTAACTGGGTTAATCATTTCATCCAATGTTAAGCCTACTGCGATTTTTGCTGCTAATTTTGCAATCGGATAGCCTGTTGCTTTTGAAGCAAGCGCACTTGAACGTGATACACGTGGATTTACTTCGATTACATAGTATTGGAAGCTATCTGGATCAAGTGCAAGCTGTACGTTACATCCACCTTCAATTCCTAAAGCACGAATGATTTTTAATGATACATTTCGTAGCATTTGATATTCGCGGTCACTTAATGTTTGAGAAGGAGCGATTACGATTGAATCTCCTGTATGAACACCAACTGGATCGATGTTTTCCATGTTACATACTACAATCGCATGGTCATTTGCATCACGCATTACTTCATACTCGATTTCTTTAAAACCAGCAATACTTTTCTCTAATAGACATTGTGTTACTGGGCTATTTTTTAATCCGCTAGCTACGATTTCTTTTAAATCTTCTTCATTATTACAAATTCCACCGCCTGTTCCTCCAAGAGTAAAGGCAGGTCTTACGATAACTGGGTAGCCAATTTCTTCTACGAAGTCATATGCTTCTTCTAAAGTATGAATGATTTCACTTTCTGGTACTGGCTCGCTTAAGTCGTTCATTAATGTTCTGAATAAGTCGCGGTCTTCTGCACGGTTAATTGCTTCTAGAGTCGTTCCTAAAATTTTTACTCCACACTCTTTTAACACGCCAGATTTATCTAAGTCTACCGCTAGGTTAAGTCCTGTTTGACCTCCTAATGTTGGTAAAAGTGCATCTGGGCGTTCTTTACGAATGATTCGACTAACGAAATCTACTGTTAGTGGTTCGATGTATACTTTATCTGCTGTTTGTACATCCGTCATAATTGTTGCAGGGTTTGAGTTTACTAGAATTACTTTGTATCCTTCTTCTTTCAATGCCTGACAAGCCTGTGTTCCAGCATAGTCAAATTCTGCTGCTTGACCGATTACGATTGGTCCTGATCCGATTACTAAGATTGTTTGAATGTCTACGCGTTTTGGCATTGTAAGTTCCCCTCTCGTTTCTGTGCTTCCATCATGCTAATAAATTCATCAAATAAATAGTTTGCATCTTCTGGTCCAGGTGATGCTTCTGGGTGGTATTGTACTGTGAATGCTGGGTAAATCTTATGTTTAAGTCCTTCTACAGTTCCATCATTTAGTGCAACATGTGTTACTTCTAAATCAGTTCCTTCGATTGAATCCGTTTCTACTGCATAACCATGGTTTTGCGAAGTGATTGCTACTTTTCCTGTTTCTAAATGTTTAACTGGATGGTTCGCACCACGGTGACCGAATTTAAGCTTTGAAGTATTTCCTCCATTTGCTAGAGCGAATAATTGGTGACCTAAGCAAATTCCAAATAATGGTACTTTACCTACTACTTCTTTAATCATTTCGATTGCTACTTGAACATCCTTTGGATCACCAGGTCCATTACTTAACATAATTCCATCTGGAGCTAGCAAGAATATTTCTTTTGCTGAGACGTTATAAGGTACAACTGTAACGTCACACTTACGGTTTGTTAATTCTCTTAAGATACCATGCTTCATACCGAAATCTACTAATACTACTCTGTGTCCTCTACCTGGACTTCTATAAGGTTTTTGTGTTGAAACTCGCTCAACATGGTTTGTAAATAGTGGTGTATTTGTTAGTTCTGCAACTACTTCATCAACATTTGCTTCCATGCTGCAGAATTTACCTTTCATCGTTCCAACTTCACGAAGCTTTTTCACTAACATACGTGTATCGATTCCTGCTAAACCTGGAATTCCTTTATCTTTGCAATATTGATCCAAGCTCATTTTGTTTCGGAAATTTGATGGATGCTCAGCATATTCTTTTACAATTAAACCATGAACTGCTGGTACGATGCTTTCAAAATCCTCTAAGTTGATACCATAGTTCCCTACTAAAGGGAAAGTGAACGTTATGATTTGTCCACAGTAAGATGGGTCAGTTAATACCTCTTGATATCCTGTCATACCTGTTGTAAATACGATTTCTCCTGTTGTTTCAACTTCGCTACCAAATCCTTCTCCTACAAAAACTGTTCCGTCTTCTAATATTAATTGACGCATCATACTGTTAGTTCCTCTCTTTCATATACTAATTTGCCATTTACCATTGTCATTACTGGCCAACCTTTACAGTTCCAACCATTAAATGGAGTGTTTTTACCTTTTGAAAGGAATGTTGTTGAATCGATTTCCTCTTCTAAATTTAAGTCGATTACAGTTAGGTCTGCTACTGCTCCAACTTCAATTTTCCCTCTGTTTAAGTTAAAAACTTCAGCAGGTTTAGTTGTTAAAAAGTTTATTACTTGTTGTAAAGTCATTTTGCCCGTTTCAACAAAATGAGTGTTTAATAATGGAAAAGCAGTTTCTAACCCTACAATTCCAAACGGTGCTAATTGCATTCCCTGAGCTTTTTCCTCTTCTGTGTGAGGTGCATGATCTGTTGCAATCATGTCGATTGTTCCATCAAGTAATCCTTCGATTAATGCTTCTCGATCGACTGCACTTCTTAATGGAGGATTCATTTTGAAATTTGTGTCTAAGCCTGGGATATCATCTTCACAAAGAATTAAATGGTGTGGCGAAACCTCAGCTGTTACATTAATTCCAGCACGTTTTGCATCGCGTACAACTCTTACTGATTCTTTTGTACTGATATGGCAAACATGATAGTGACAACCTGTAGCTTCAGCTAATAGTACATCTCGAGCAATTTGCACACTTTCACAAATTGAAGGAATTCCATTTAAACCATTTTCTTTTGAAAACTTACCTTCATGGACACAACCTTTTTGAATCAGTGTGTTTTCTTCACAGTGGGCAACGATTGATACATTTAGTTCAGCTGCTTTTTGCATAGCTTTGTACATCATTTCAGCAGATTGAACTCCTACACCATCATCTGTGAATGCAAATGCTCCATTTTCTTTTAAGCCTTCAAAGTCTGTTTGCTCTTCACCAGCTTGTCGGATCGTAATTGATGCATATGGTAATACATTTACGACTGCTGTTTCTTCTATTTTTTTGTTTAATGCGCTTATGTGCTCGATTGTATCTGGTACTGGTCGAGTATTTGGCATTGCAGCAATTGTTGTAAATCCTCCTCTTGCCGCTGCCTTCGTACCTGTTTCGATTGTCTCTTTATGTTCACCACCCGGCTCACGAAGATGCACATGAACATCTATTAAACCTGGTGAAAGCAATTTGCCTTCTAATTCAATTTGTTTTGCATCTTCATCAACGATTGTTTCAGCAATTACTGAGATTTTTCCATTAACTACTAATACGTCTCGATTTAGAAGTTCACCATTTTCTTGTAAGATGACACCGTTTTTAAACAAGTACTTCATTTTTCATCTCTCCCCATACTGTTGGTAAGGCTCTTTTTAACACAGCCATTCGTACAAATACTCCGTTTTCCATTTGCTTGAAGATTCTTGATTGCTTGCATTCAACTAATTCACTTGCAATTTCAACATCTCGATTAAATGGTGCTGGATGCATGATAATGCTTGTAGATTTCATTTTTGCTGCTCTTTCAACTGTTAGGCCATGTTTTTGTAAGTAATTTTCCATTATGTGATTTGTCTCTTCGTCATGTCTTTCATGCTGAACTCTTAATAGCATCATGACATCAACTTCTTCGACTAATTCATCTAAATTTTTATATGTTCCATAAGTATTGTTATCATCTTTCCATTCATCAGGACTTGCGAAGTATACTTCTGCACCCAATCTAGTTAGTGCTTCAGCATTAGAGCGTGCAACTCTTGAGTGTCTTAAATCTCCAACAATTGCTACTTTTAATCCTTCGAAGCTTCCAAATTCTTGTTTGATCGTTAGTAAGTCTAGTAGGCATTGTGTTGGGTGATTTCCACATCCATCGCCGGCATTCAGGATTGGCATTCCTGCATCTTTTATTTCTTGAAAATACTCGTCTTGTGTATGACGAATTACGACTGCTTCAACACCAATTGCTTGAAGGGTTTTAACTGTATCATATAAAGTTTCACCTTTTTGAATGCTTGAGCTTTCAACAGCTAGGTTTATAACTTCAAGACCAAGTTTCTTTTGAGCTACCTCAAAGCTAAAGCGTGTTCTCGTACTATTTTCAAAAAACAAATTTGCAACAAATGTCTGACGATTCAGGCTACTTATTTCTCCATTTGCAAAGCTTTGTGCTTGTTCTAGCAAATCTTGAATTTCTTCAATTGTTAAATCAGACATGGTTAATAAATGATTCATCCGTCATCCCCCTAAATGAATTTCATCTGTTTTATTTTTTTGGAGTCTTATCAATGTAAGAATTCCCCATTTAATTGTCAATTATGAAGTTAAGCTCTCGTCCTTATTTTCAGTTGTACGATCGCCACCAATATTTTCAGGTAGGACTAAATTTAGTACAACTCCGATTAAAGCTGATAAAGCCATTCCTTCTAATGCGAATTGTTTACCAATGTGTATTGCTGCTCCACCAATTCCTAGTACTAGAATGACTGAAGCGATAACTAAGTTACGTTGTTTAGCAAAATCAGTCTTGTTTTCTACTAGTACTCGTAATCCGCTTGAAGCGATGATTCCGAATAGTAGGATTGAGATACCACCCATTACAGGTGTCGGGATTGAGCTAATCACCGCTGAGATTTTTCCGATGAATCCAAATGACATAGCCAAGATTGCAGCACCTATGAATACGTATACGCTATAAGCTCTAGTGATTGCTAGAACACCGATGTTTTCACCGTATGTTGTTGTTGTAGGTCCTCCAATTAAGCCTGCTATCATCGTTGAAACTGCATCACCGAATAATGACTTATCTAATCCAGGGTCTTTAATTAAATCTTTCTCTACGACACTTCCTAGTACAACTTGGTGTCCAATATGTTCTGATATTGTCACGATTGCTACAGGTACGAAGATGATTAGTAACTGGAATGTGACATGTGGTGTGTAGTTAACAAATGGTACTGAGAAATCTGGGACTGCAATCCATTTTGCTTCTGCTATTTTTGTGAGGTCTACTACTCCAAAGAAGATTGATGTAATATATCCACCGATGATTCCTACTAAGATTGGTATGACTGATAAGAAACCTCTTGTAAATAATGCTGTTATGATTGTAATTGCTAATGTAATGAGTGCGATTGTGATTGATGTTGTGCTGTATTTATGGTTAGCCCCATTCATTGCCATTCCAACCGCTACTGTTGATAAGCTTAATCCGATTACGATAATTACCGGTCCAACTACGATTGGTGGTAATACTCTGAATAACCATTTCACGCCTACTTTGTTAATAATTAGTGCAATTACTGCGTAAATAATACCTGTGATGAAAACTCCTACGAACGCTGCACCAGGTTCTAAATTTGTTTTCGCGTAGATCATCGGAGCGATGAAGGCGAATGATGATCCAAGGTAAGATGGTACTTTACCTCTTGTAATTAGAATGAACACGATTGTTCCAATCCCACTTGAAACTAGTGCGATTGAAGGGTTTATGCCGATTAAGATCGGAGCTAACACTGTTGATCCAAACATTGCGAATAAGTGTTGTAAACTTAGGAAAATCCATTGACCTATATTCGGTTTTTCATTTATCTCTAGGACAGGTTTTTGTTTTATCATGTTGTTTCCTCCAATTTTCCCAATAAAAAAACTCTTTGTGATTGTACACAAAGAGTCCAAGTGCGTTGCTTCAATAAGGCAGCAACTAACTAGACCCTTTGTTAGCCTCTCTGGACCAAATTTAAAAGGGACTTCTATTTTTCAAATATACTTACTTTATCGTGGTCATCTGTTTCCTTTAATGCTACGACTACTTTTTCATTACTCGAAGTTGGAATATTTTTTCCAACATAGTCTGCTCTTACTGGAAGCTCACGATGTCCTCGATCTACTAAAACTGCTAATTGTATTTGTGCCGGTCTACCTAGATCCATAACAGCGTCCATTGCGGCACGAACTGTTCTACCTGTGTAAAGCACATCATCAACTAAAATTACTTTTTTGTTTGTTAGGTCAACAGGAACATTTGAACCCTTCACTAATGGTTCTTTGTTTTCTGTCTTTGTCGATAAATCATCTCGATAAAGAGTAATATCTAAATCGCCCATGATTACATCTTTACCTTCAATCTGTTTAATTCTTTCTGCAATTCGCTTTGCCAGATAAACACCTCTGGTTTTAATGCCAACCAAAACAACATTTTCAATTCCTTTGTTATTTTCTAGCATTTCATGTGCAATTCTTGTTAAACCACGTCTGATTGCTAGTTCGTCTAAGATGATTGCTTTTTCAGTCATTTACCTTACCTCCTACTTTTATAGTGTAGAAGCAAAAAACCCTCTTGCCCGATGGACAAGAGGGTAGCGCAAAAGGATACAATTATCCCTTTTCATTTTTCCGCTTCCTTCTCAACCTCACGGGGTTGTGTTAAAGGTTCATTCAACTGTCCTCATTATGACCTATGTTACGATCATTGTCAACAGTTATCTGCGTAATTGTTCAATAATATTTTCTAGTACTTCTGGAATAGGTGATGAAAACTCCAAATACTCATTTGTTCTTGGATGATTAAATCCTAAAACAGCTGCATGTAGAGCTTGACCATCTATATCTATTGTTTTACGTGGTCCGTACTTAGGATCACCAGCTAACGGGTATCCTATGTATTTCATATGAACACGAATTTGGTGAGTACGGCCTGTTTCAAGCTGACATTCAACTAAAGTAAACTCATCAAATCGCTCTAATACTCTAAAATGAGTCACTGCTTCTTTACTATTCTCTTCGGTAACCGTCATACTTTGACGATCACTTTTATCTCGCCCGATTGGTGCATCAATTGTGCCTTCCTCATGCGGAATTACCCCATGTACAATTGCAATATACTTACGTACAGTCGTTTTTTCACGTAATTGCTCTGCAAGCTTCTCGTGAGCTACATCATTTTTTGCAACCATTAATAAACCTGAAGTATCCTTATCGATTCGATGTACAATACCAGGTCTTAATACACCATTTATGCCAGATAAATCTTTACAATGATACATTAAAGCGTTCACTAAAGTACCCGTTTCATGACCTAATGCAGGATGTACAACCATTCCACGAGGTTTATTTACTACAATTACATCCGCATCTTCATAATAAATTTCCAGTGGAATATTTTCTGCTATCACTTCTAATGGCTTTGGATCAGGTACTGAAACTGATATTTCATCGCCTTGTTTTACTTTATAATTACGTTTAATTTTTTCACCGTTCACTAACACAAAATCTTCTTTTAACCATGTTTGTACTTGAGACCTTGACCACTCATCATTTTGAGTTGCAATAAACGTATCGATTCTTTCTAAATGTTGATCCTCTTGAACTGTAAAAGCAAAAACTGTCATTTCTTAACTCCTCTTTTATCTTCCAATAAAGTAATAATAAATAATAAAATAACACCCACACAAAGTGCTGAGTCTGCGATATTAAATACAGGGAAATCATAATTAAAAATATAAACATGAATAAAATCAACTACTTCTTTACGGAAGAATCGATCAATAAAATTACCAATCGCACCACCTAAAACTAATCCTAAAGATAAACCAAGGAAACGATCTCCTTTTGCGTGCTTTTGGATAAAGTAAATCACTGCTACCACAAAGACTAAAGTAATTAAATAGAAGAAGCCCATTTTTCCTTGGAGCATTCCCCAAGCCGCTCCTTGATTACGATGTGATGTTATGTAAAAAATATTTTTTATAATCTCAATATTTTCTCCTAAATACATCTTCTTTAAAACGGCTAGTTTTGTCAGTTGATCAATTAAAATGACAATTACCGCAATAATATATGCCATATTTATCCCCTACCTTATTAGATATCTCATCAAATTTTAGCATAGGGGAAAGGTTTATACAATGAATAGTATTAGTAATGATTTCTTACAAAACTAAAATCCTCTAACGTTCGACCTGTTGGAAGCACTTTTAATTTTTCAATTGGAATGGCTTGCCCAGTCACTTCACAATAACCAAATAATCCATGGTCAATTTTTTGCAAGGCAATCTCAATATCATATAAATCATTTTGCATGTCTTCAACGAGAATATGGTGTTTATTTGTCTCCTCGAAAATCGAATGATGCTGCTCAATTTCAGTAGAACTTATTGGTTCAGAAAATAAACGATGTAGCAATTCATTTTTAATTAGTTCAAGCTCTTGTTTAATATAGAAAATTTCATTGCTCCTCATCTTCTTCACTCCCAATTTTTTTATGTATAAATACTTTTCCCTCAAACTGAAGTCCATAATAGGTGAAACTTTTTCCTTTAAAGGAAATGGCTAAAGATATTTCCATTCATAATTGTGATATAAAGTAATAATTGCTCTTTAATATAGATTTTCTTTTTAAATAGAAAAAGAAAACCCGCTTAGGCTCCATGTCCTTTTGCGAGTTTTCCTTATATCTTTCAAAAATTTCAATTATTGATTGAGTAGTATTATTAGTCAGTGAATTGTTGCGTCCAATAAGTTCCTACTTTACCTACTCCAAGTTGTTTAAAGTTAGCGCTCATGATGTTCGCTCTATGACCTGGTGAATTCATCCAATCAGTCATTACTTCATTTGCAGTTGTTTGACCATGTGCGATGTTTTCACCTTTATAACCACCATTAAAGCTTAATGTTGAATGATACATATTGTTAGCATTACTCATTGTTTGTGACCAGCTTTGAGCTGTTCCATTTAAATAGCTAGATAGTGTTAATGGCTTTAATCCACCTTTACCACGCTCGATATTTACTAAGTCTAAAATTTGTTGTTGAATCGAGGAATTTGAGCTAGCTGGTATAGATGGGTTTGAAGATGGTGTTGCTGGTGTTGCCGGATTAGATGGTGTTGTTGTCGTATTTGTTGGTGGTACATATTTTACGTATTTTTTAAGAATGTATCTTGTTTTACCTTTATAGCTAACTTTTACAAATGATCTATTGTAACCTGAGTAGTTAATTTTTTGATTTTTAGCTAGATATCCAACTGTTTTAGCGTAATTGCTTGCTCTGTCTTTTACAGCTACTTTAGTAGCAGTTACTGCACCTGAAGTTGCTCCAGCAAATGTTGATCCGAATCCAAAAACCATTGGCGCAGCAATCGCAATTCCTAAAACTGTTTGAGTTACTTTTTTGATGTTTTTATTCAAATTGTATTCCCCCAATGTTTGTTTTTAGTTGTTGTTATCGCTTACAAGAACAATCTTACATCAACACATACATACATACAACCTAAAAATAAAAAAAGGAAGATTTTACTAACGATCATCCTTTTTCATCTTCGAATTCTTTTCTATATTCTTCTTTAAGAATTTCTCTTACATCATCTCTTTTAATAAACTCTTTCACAAATTCTCTAATTCCATGTTTTCTCATTTCCTCAAGCATTTCATTCCTAATTCCTTCTATATGAACAGACTGATCTATTTCTTTTTTTAGGATTCCTTTAATATCTGGTTCTTTTATTCCTAAAAGGTAATATGATCGCTTGATACTTTGTTGTATACTTGAACGACTTTTCTGTTCTAGGTCAGCTATTTCTTGGTAACTGTATCCTTTTTCCCTTAAATCTACTCTCTTCTTCATTAAGTCAGTTAATTTATTCCAATTTGGATTATTTTCATAATTCATTAAGTATTAACCTCTTATATCTTATTTTTAGTACTGTATACATAACATACACCAATACATACTTTTTTACAATTTTTGAAAAATATTAATACAAATCTAAAATTAAAAAAAGAGTCGAAAGTTTAATCTTTCGACTCTTTTCTTAAGTGCGTTTAAACACTTTAACGATTACATATCTTTTACAACACTAGCACAACGTAAGCAAAGGGTTGGGTGTGCTTCATCTTTTCCAACTTCTTCTGTAACTACCCAGCATCGTTCACAAGTTTCACCTGTCGCAGGAGTTACTTCGATACTTAACGTATCAAATTTTTGCGCTGTTTCAGGAGCTTGATCATCGCTATTTGCAATTTCTACTTGAGAAACAATTAATAATTGTTTGAAGTCTTCATTTATAGAAATTAATAATTCAGCTACTTCTGCATTAGGATAGATTTTAACTGCCGCAGTTAGAGATTTACCGATTACTTTTTCATTACGTGCAACTTCAAGTGCTTTTAATACGTTATCACGTAAATCCATGAATTTTTCCCACTTATCTTCTAAGCTTTTAGTATCGCCGAAATCTTTAACGTCTGGCATTTCAGTTAAGAAAATACTATCTACAGTAGTTCCTGCCATATGTGACCAAACTTCTTCAGCTGTATGAGGTAAAATTGGAGCAACTAAACGAGTTAGTGCTTGTAATGACTCATGTAATACTGTTTGAATTGCTAAACGATCTTTATTCGTTTTTGGCTCGATATATAAAACATCTTTTGATAAATCAAAATAGAAAGAACTTAATTCTGTTGTACAGAAGTTTTGAATTGTGTGGTAAACATTAGCAAATTCGTATTTCTCGTATGATTCACGAACAGTTTTAACCACGTTGTTCAATTTAACTAGCATGTATTGATCTAATTCGCGTAGCTCTTCATATTTTAAAGCATCTTGTTCTGCGTTAAATCCATCTAAGTTTCCTAGTAAGAAACGGAACGTATTACGGATTTTACGGTATACTTCAGCAACTTGTTTCATTAATGCGTCAGAAATACGAACATCTGATTGATAATCTACAGAAGCTACCCATAGACGTAAAATATCTGAACCATATTGATTCATAATTTTTGATGGTAGAACGATGTTTCCGATTGATTTACTCATCTTGCGACCTTCTCCATCTAAAACGAAGCCATGGCTTACTACAGCTTTATAAGGAGCTTGACCTGTTACAGCAACGCTTGTACTTAATGAAGAGTTAAACCAACCACGGTATTGGTCAGAACCTTCTAAGTAAATATCAGCAGGGAAAGATAATTCATCACGAGTGTTTAAAACCGCTTGATGTGATGAACCACTATCAAACCATACATCCATGATATCTTTCTCTTTAGCGAAGTTACCATTTGGTGAACCAGGATGTGTAAATCCTTCTGGTAATAATTCTTTCGCCTCTTTTTCAAACCAAATATTTGAACCATGCTCTTTAAATAAGTTCGAAACATGTTCAATCGTTTCTTCAGTAATAATTGCCTCTCCGTCTTCAGCATAAAATACTGGGATTGGAACTCCCCATACACGTTGACGTGAAATACACCAATCTCCACGATCACGAACCATGTTGAATAGACGAGTTTCTCCCCAAGCTGGGAACCACGTAGTATCTTGAACAGCTTGCATTAATTGTTCACGAATTGCTTCAATTGATGCAAACCATTGTGCTGTTGCACGGAAGATAATTGGCTTTTTCGTTCTCCAGTCATGTGGATAAGAGTGTGTGATAAATTGTAATTTTAATAAAGCACCTTTTTCTTCTAATGCTTTTGTAATTTCTTTATTAGCTTCATCATAGAATAAACCTTCAAATCCAGGAGCTTCTTTTGTTAGAACACCTTTTTCATCTACTGGACAAAGCACTTCTAATCCATATTGTTGACCTACACGGAAGTCATCTTCACCATGACCTGGTGCAGTATGAACACAACCTGTACCAGCGTCAGTTGTTACATGATCACCTAAAATAACAACTGATTGGCGATCATATAATGGATGCTTACAAACGATTCCTTCAAGTTCAGAACCATTAAAAGTCTTTTCAACTACTGCATCTTCCCAACCTAGTTCTTTTGCTACAGATTCTCTTAACTCACTAGCAACTACAAACTTGTCACCATTTACAGATACTACATCATAGCTTAAGTCAGGATGTAAACATACAGCTAAGTTAGCTGGGATTGTCCATGGTGTTGTTGTCCAAATAATGAATTTCTCTCCACCGTTTAGAACATTTTTCCCATTTTCAACTGCAAAGGCAACATAGATTGATGCTGAACGCTTATCTTGGTATTCGATTTCCGCTTCTGCAAGTGCAGATTCACTTGATGGAGACCAATATACTGGTTTTAGACCTTTATAAATTAATCCCTTAGTAGCCATTTTACCGAATACTTTAATTTGTTCAGCTTCATATTCTTTTTCAAGAGTAATATATGGTCGGTCCCAATCACCTAAAATTCCTAAACGTTTAAATTGTTCTTTTTGACGCTCTACTTGCTCGTAAGCATATTCTTCACATAGTTTACGGAATTCTGCTACTGACATTTCTTTACGATTTACTTTTTTATTTGCTAATGCTTGTTCAATCGGTAAACCGTGAGTATCCCAACCTGGAACGTAAGGAGAACGGTATCCATTCATATTATAAAAACGTACAATGAAATCCTTTAATACTTTATTAAGTGCATGTCCCATATGAAGGTCACCATTAGCATAAGGTGGTCCATCATGTAATATGAATGACGGTTTTCCTTCGTTATTTTTTTGAACAGTTGCATAAATATCTTTTTTGTTCCACTCTTCTTGAATTTGTGGCTCACGTTGAGGTAAATTTCCTCTCATAGGAAATTCAGTTTTTGGCATAAGTAACGTATCTTTGTACTCCATTTGCTTTCCTCCATTTTTAAACTTAATTGTTCTAAAGCTAGCTTTTTTAGGCAAGTCAACTATTCTATACCAGCTTACTTTACATTTTTAAATTCCACATTAACGCATTGTATCCATCTTACAAGCCTTTTATTAGTGGAGTTGTCTATTATGTATAATAAATCGGATAAGACGCAAAAAACCTTTCTCATCCCAAAAAGGGACGAGAAAGGTTCCCGTGGTACCACCCTAATTGACAATAAATTTCATTAACTTATTGTCCACTTAGCATTCGTAACGTGAATGATCCGTCTTTTCTTACTCATTTTCAGAAAAGCACTCTAGGGTGATTTTCCTTCTATTTTCTATATCAAGCTTACACTATCCTTGACTCGCTACCTAGATTTATAGAAGTACTCTTCCCTGTCACCGATTTACTATAATATCTAATAAATTATATGTAAAACTTTACAAATCGTCAAGGCTTATACGACTAGTTTGCGATTTCTTCTGTTTCTTTATCGTCTAAAATATGATCCCAATCTTCATGACCTAACATTTCTAATTGAGTTTCAATTGCCATTCGTAAACGAGTTCTGAAAACTTTCGATTGCTTTTTAAGCTCTTCAAATTCCATTGTAACTTTTCTTGATTTAATTAAAGCTTCATTGATAATACGATCAGCATTTTTCTCCGCTTCTTTAATGATCAATTTAGCTTCTTTTTGGGCACTACCTTTTACATCTTCAGCAGCTTCTTGCGCAATTAAAATTGACTTATTTAAAGTTTCTTCTATAGTAGAAAAATGCTTTAATCTTTCTTTCATATCAAGAATTTGTTCTTCTAATTGTTTCTTCTCACGAATAACTAATTCATAATCTTTAATGACTTGATCTAAAAACTCGTTAACATCATCTTCGTCATAGCCACGAAAACTTTTACCAAATTCTTTATTATGAATATCAAGTGGTGTTAAAGGCAATTAAGCCACCTCCATGTATGTATGTTCTTTATTAATAGGTTATAATAAAATTTCGACAGTTTCTACGTTTTTCCTTCTACAATTTCTGACTATTTTTTAACACCGTAGTTTATCCGCCATTTTTCTTTTTTTGATAAGCCATCAATTGTCATCAACATTCCTCTACCAAAACCTTTGACAGAGAATAAATCTCCTTCTTCACATAAAAACGAAGTAGAATCAATAACTCGCTGATTTACCTTAACGTGTTCGGCTTTAATTAAGCTTTGTGCTTTTTGTCTCGATATATTATAGAATTCACTCAATAGGACATCTAATCTTAGTGATGATACAGTCCCATTATTAGTTTGCCAAACATCATCTGATTCAATCAATTCTTTAAATGTAATTCTCATTAATTTAATTGGCGATTTTCCTACAGTATTTAAGTTACTTTCTACAAAACTTGCTATTTCATCAGCAACAATTAATTGGATCATATCATTTTTAATTAGAATATCACCAAATTTTCCTCTTGTGATTCCTAAAGACATTAATGTTCCCAATACTTGTCGATGAGTTAAAGTGTGAAATTTTGTTGCATAAACTAAGTCAAATGCAACTAAAGAATAATCCTCTTCAGCAGGTGTATAAAAACTCGGATAAATAATCGCACGTTTTCGTTCACAATCCTCACGACCACCAAAAAAGGCGACAAAACACTCCCCTTGATTACCGATAATTGATTGCATAATCATTTGTTCTCTTAAATCAAGAAAATCTGTCAACTTAATAGAATAGCGTTCAATTGCTTCTTCCTTCCAACTGAGAACCTTGTCTACGAAAACATGCTCTTCTTTTCGAAAATGATCATAAATACTCATCGATGCAATCCTCTTTTTCATTAAACTATCAATATTAATTAAAAAAGAGAACCTATTAGATTCTCTCTTTAAAAGTAATGAGAAATACTTGCTATTCCATATCCAGCAAATTCTAAAGCAAACAATGCAATAATTGGTGAAAAATCAAACATACCGATTGACGGAACAATTCGACGGAACGGCTCTAAATATGGTTCTGATAACCTACCAATTAGACGACCGAAGCCTGATTGTCTTATTTGAGGGAACCAAGATAAAATGATATGAATTACGATGACATATCTATAGTATTGGATTAATTTGTATAAAATTAAAAAAAGTATATCCATTTAATTACCACCTTTTAATGGAATTGTCTTCCTCAAATAACATATCTGTAATCGTTCCAGAAATATCAATATTATCAGGTGTACAAATAAACGTATTTGTACCAATTTTTTTTATATCTCCACTTATTGCATAAACTGTACCACTTAAGAAATCAACAAAGCGTTTAGCTTGATCGATTTGCATTTGTTGTAAATTGATCACAACTGCTTTTTTTGATTTTAAATGGTCTGCAACATCTTGTGCTTCTGCATATTCACGCGGCTGCGCTAATACAACTTTTGACGACAAAGAAGCTCCTCCTGGTATACTTACTAATTTTTGCTTTGATGCATTTCGCTCATGGTTAATTTCTTCATTTACATGTTTAGAAAATTGTTGTTGTTGATGCTTTTGTTGATATTGTTTTTGTTGCTGCTGTTGTTGCTGTTGTTGCTGTGTTTGCTGTTGTTGCTCTTCGTATTCATAATCATCTTCATACTCATCTTCCATTGCAAAAAAGTTTCTTACTTTTCCAATAATACTCATTTTCTCTACCTTCCCTTTCCTACTAAATCAGTACCTATTCTTATGAATGTAGCACCTTCTTCTATTGCTATCTCAAAATCATTAGACATACCCATTGATAATTCAGAACATGAAATATTTGCAATCTGTAGATTTTTTACTTTTTCTTGTAATTCCTTTAATCCTTTGAAACTATTTCGAATGATTGTTATATCCTCTGTAAATGGTGCCATTGTCATTAACCCTACAACTTGTACCTTATCAAATTCTGAAAGCTGTCTAGCAAATTCAATTACATCATTTGGATGTATGCCATGCTTTGAGTCTTCTCCAGATACATTGACCTGTATGAAACATTTTAATGGTTCTGCTGCTCTTTTTTGGATCTCTTCTGCTAAGGATAGTCGATCTAAAGAATGTAGGTAGTCTATTTTATGTATGACGTCTTTTACTTTTCTAGTTTGAAGTGAACCAATAAAATGCCAAACAACATCACTTTTAATGTGTTCTTGTTTTTCCTTTAGACCTTCAAAACGGTTTTCGCCTAATTGAAGTATACCTTCAGCTAAAACTTCTTTAGCCACTTCAGTAGATACTTGTTTAGTAACTGCTATTAGAGTGACTTCATCATTTCGATTTGCTCTTACTTTAGCTGTATTAATTTGTTCACTAATACGTTCATAATTTTGTTTGACTGTCATGATGCTATTTCCTCCAACCAATATAACTCATCATTCTTCCTGTTTTTCCACCATCTCTACGGTGAGAAAAAAAGATGCTCGGGTTACAACTTGTACAATAATTTGTCATTATGATATTTTCTTCACTAATGCCCGATCTAATGAGTAATTGTTTGTTTGCTTCTTTTAAATTCAATTTGAATTTCCCGTTTTGTAAAGTGGTTAAAATATTATTAGGAATCTTGTGTTCAAAAGCATCGTTTAGCTTATTCATCACAAAATCATCCACTTCATAACAACAATCACCAATTGATGGCCCGATTGCAACTTGGATATTTTTAAGTTGTAAGTTTTCTTCTTTAATTAATTTTTCGATTAAACGTCCGCCAATGTTTTGAACAGTACCTTTCCAACCTGCATGAGCTAAACCAATAAATTTACTCGTTGGTTCAAGGAAATACAATGGAACACAATCTGCATAACAAGAAGTTAATAAAATATTTTCCTCATTCGTATAAAAACCATCTGTTGTCTCGATGCTAGTTTCATAATCAGTAACACCTTTGCCACAATCTTTTTTAGTTACTTTCATGACATTATTCCCATGAACTTGTTCAGAACAAACCCATTTCGATTTTGAAAACTCTAATTTACTCGCAAGGAGTTCTCTATTTTCTACCACAATATCCTTCGAGTCATTTACATGTAATCCAAGATTAAAAGAAGTGAAACAACCTTGGCTAACTCCATCATTTTTTGTTGTAAATCCTGCAACTAAATGTTTGTATGAGTCTTCCCAAGGTTGAATCATAAAAGTACTTTCAGTCGATTGAATGAAGCTCTCTTTCATATTTATAAGACCTCACAGAAACTAATTTAGTAAATATATGTAAACCAGTTGATGGTTTCCTATATTTTACCATAGATTTCACATTTTTGATTATTTTTGACAAAACACACTTATTTTTTTCACTTTCGAAAATAAAATTAGCTGCAAGGAATCGTATTCGACGTGGTAGCCAATCTTAAGAATAAAGTAAAAGTACAATTACGCCCCATTCATCGCCTTAAAACTCGTCAGTCAACGAGTTTTTTTTATGTGTATTTAACTGGACTTGCTTGGTTTTCATCCAAATCCACAGATGAACGATATTTTACCAAAATAACATCTTCACCTATTTTCACAATATCATTCCAATAAATTGTCATTTCCTCTTCTTTACTAAAAAAATTTAAACCCTTCCCTGGCTTTGTTAAAATAATCGAAGTGATTTTTCCATTTGATTGATCAATATCTAAATCAACAATATTGCCTAATTTTTTTCCATCGGCAACATTAACAACATCTTTAACTTGAAAATCTGAAATTCTGGCCACTTAACTTCACCATCCTTTTTATAAAATATATGAAGTAAGGGCCAAACATCATGATAAAATTCAAATAAAAATGTGTTAGACAAGGTTGTTCGATGCTTATCCATTGTCTAACACATTAATATCGTATTTTCATTCTTCCAGTTTAACTATTTAATAGTTACTGGATTATTTAGTTTATATTTGTTTTTATTTCATTCATTATAATAAGCATTTCATTATACAGGAATTGAAGCTTGATTGAAGTCAGGCTTCATTTACGGTATCTAGCTCCTAGAGGCTATAAGCCAATTTCGGTAAAGGTTAAATCCTACTTTACTTTCTTTTTAGAAATTACTCTTTATTCAGGGAAAGAAATAGTATGATGTCTAGCTGCGGCTCCTAACTCCTCGAGGTCATAAGTCTAAGCCCGATGAAAGTAAAAAGCAACTTTCCTCGGTCTTCGCCTTATGCTTGTCGGGGCTGAACAGTCGCCTCCGCATTTCTCTATCCCTGTATATTTTTGTTCATTTGTTTTATTGCTGATTTTTCTAGTCTGGATACTTGTGCTTGGGAAATTCCGATTTCTTCGGCAACTTCCATTTGTGTTTTTCCTTGGAAGAATCTTTTGGTTATGATCATTTTTTCTCGATCGTTTAGTCGTTTCATTCCTTCACGTAGTGCTAGTTCTTCAACCCATTGCTCGTCCTTATTTTTATCATCACTTAGCTGATCCATTACAAAGATTGGATCTCCGCCATCGTTATATATCGGTTCAAATAACGAAACTGGGTCTTGAATTGCATCTAATGCAAAGACGATTTCTTCGTGTGTTACGCCTAGTACTTCTGCGATTTGAACAGGAGTTGGTTCTTTTGAATTCTCTGCTAATAATCGCTCTCTTACTTGTAATGCTTTATAAGCGATGTCTCTCAATGATCTAGACACTCTTATTGGGTTATTATCCCTTAAATATCTTCTTATTTCACCAATAATCATAGGTACAGCATACGTCGAAAATTTTACATTTTGGCTTAAATCAAAATTATCAATAGACTTCATAAGGCCTATGCAGCCTACTTGAAATAAGTCATCCACAAATTCTCCGCGATTATTGAAACGCTGAATAACACTTAGGACAAGTCGCAAATTGCCGTTTACGATTGTTTCTCTTGCGCTTCGATCACCGCTTTGCATTGCATGAAATAACTTACGCATCTCATCATTCTTTAAAACTGGAAGCTTTGATGTATCTACACCGCATATTTCTACTTTGTTTCGTGTCATGATGTTCCCTCCTACTTGGAGTTGCTGTACTATAGGTAAGTATCTCCTTCGGTGGAAAATTTATGCACAAAATAAAATATACAAATATAATAAATTCAGGACTAAAACAGCATAGCAAATAGAGAAAAAACTAGGATTTTCTAAGGGGAATTAATGAAATTTACCAGGTATGAATTATGAAAATATTTTTTAAAATTATTTGGATATCCTTCTTACATAGAAAAAACCGATTAGTATTTGAAAAAATCAAATCTAATCGGTTCTTATATTTTAAACCATTTTATTAAATTCTTTTCGAAGCCTTTTAATAATACGTTTTTCTAATCGGGATATATATGATTGCGATATTCCAAGCATATCAGCTACATCTTTTTGGGTTTTTTCTTCAGTTCCATCTAGTCCAAATCGTAGTTCCATTATTTGTTTTTCACGATCATTCAGTTGATCTAATGCCTTTGTTAATAATGATTTATCAACATTGGCTTCTAAGTCCTTCGTTATGATATCGTCTTCTGTACCTAATACATCAGAAAGTAATAATTCATTTCCATCCCAATCAATATTTAATGGTTCATCAAATGATACTTCAGAACGGTTTTTATTATTTCTACGTAAATGCATCAGAATTTCATTTTCGATACATCTCGAAGCGTAAGTAGCCAATTTAATTTTCTTTTCAGGATTAAAGGTATTAACGGCTTTAATCAATCCGATTGTACCAATGCTAATCAGATCTTCAATATTAATGCCTGTATTTTCAAACTTTCTAGCAATATAGACTACTAATCGTAGATTTCTCTCAATTAATAGTGATCTAGCACCTAAATCTCCATTCGGTAGTTTCTGTAAAAGCTTTTCTTCTTCTTCCCTTGTCAAAGGAGGTGGTAATGCTTCACTTCCCCCAATGTAATATACTTCGTCGGCTTTCAAACCAAGCTTTACTAATAGCTTATACAAACCTAACTTTAGTTTTAAGAACAATCGATTCATTTTCTACCTCCTATGCAATTTCATTAATTGTTCCCTGCATCATTTTTGGATGAAGGATACATTCATATAAATTGTCTGAAGACAAAGTAACATGACTCAATCCAACCAAAACCGAACTCGATGAATACCATTTCCCATTAATTTTCAATTTAACAACAGTAGGTTTTATTGCGATGAGGAATTGATTACTTTGACCAATACTTTTATAAGGTATATAAGTTCCTTGAAAAAAACTTAAGACATCGAGTGCTTCTGTATTATGTAATGTATTTCCAGGGTCTCTAACTAACTTAACTAGTTCGATAGGTAAACCATAATCACTAGTGGAACAATCTAAAATAATAACTGGCTTCCTAGAAAGTGGTTCATGTAGAGAGTTACCACTATCCATTAACCCTCTAATTTTAATCGAAGTGTTCCGCCACACAATTTCCATTTCATACATTTCATTCAATTTCCATTTGGTAAACGAGATCTGATTAATCGATTTTCTAGCGTAAAATATGACAATTGGTAGCATTCCAATTACGAAATACCAGCTTACAGGATCACCATAAAAGGATGATTTGGTTAAATTTGATTCATTAGTAGCAAATAAATAATGTAAGCCTAATAATGCGCCACCTAAAATGAATGTTGAAAAATAGAAGATACTTAATAGCTGTAAAAAAGTGATAATCCGTTGCCTTCCAAATGCAAAAAATACGATAAAAAACGATAATAATATTTTCATAAAAGGTGAGCCAAAAACATATGCATAAGGAGTAAACGTCATTAGAACAACGATTGAACCTAATAATGCCCCTAACAATGACCGCAAAATAGATACATTTCTTTTTAGAATTAAGCCTGTCAACTGAATGATCAAGAAGTCCATTAACAAGTTTAATAACCAAACAAGATCGCCATATATCACCAATTTTGTTCGCCATCCTCTATAGAATATTCATTTATATGTAAGTATAGGATGAGCACGGTAAGAAGTCTGTCAAAAAAAGGAAGCTTTATTGAAGAGTTTTTCGACAATACATTTTCGAAATATGAATTGGACAGGTCAATATTATATAGAAATCTTTCACTTTATTTCTATTAAACTGCCCAATAAGGAGTGAGGATTTGGATAGCTGGATATTTCATTCACCCATTTTTGAGTTTGACGGAACAAAACCATCAATAAGACAACACTCTGCCTGGAAAGGTCACGCTAAATTTGCTTACGATTTAGTTCAATTCGTGAAACCAAGAAAAATTGTAGAATTAGGTACCCACTTTGGCTTTTCTTTTTTCTGTTTTTGTCAAAGTGTGAAAGATCAAAATCTGTCATGTGAATGTTTTGCAGTTGATACTTGGCAAGGTGATCTGCATAGTGGATTGTATAGTAATGATGTTTTTGATACCGTACATGAAGTTGTTCAAAAACATTACCAAAAAGAAGCTAAAATGTTATGTAAGTCTTTTGATGAAGCAATTGAGAATTTCGAAGATAATACGATCGACATACTTCATATTGACGGGTTTCATACTTTTGAAGCTGTGCTACATGATTACACTACTTGGCTTCCAAAAGTATCTCAAGAAGGTATTGTTTTAATCCATGATACAGAAGTACGATTACAAGATTTTGGGGTTTATAAATTTTGGGAAGGCATAAAACAACAACTCCCATCTTTTGAATTTACACACTCACATGGTTTAGGTGTTTTATTTCCTAAAGGCTGTAACGAAAAGTTCAAGAGTGTCATTAGCGATCTAACTAATTTACAAAATCACTACTCGAAAGAATGAAAAAAACCAAGATAAGAGAGTCATCTTATCTTGGTTTTTTTACATTTATTAGCGTCTTTTACGATTACGTAAAAACGCTGGAATATCTAAGTCATCAAGACTAGTTACATTCTTAGTCGTTTCAACAACCGGAGCTTCTTCGCGAATTGGTTCGCGTTTAATAGTTGGTTGCGGAGCCTGCGTTGGTGTTGAAATTGTTTGTCTCGCCATTGGTTTTGGAGTAGGCGGTGCTGTAATAACACCTTCAAATCCAGTCGCAATAACCGTTACAATAATTTCATCCTTTAAGTTTTCATTGATTACAGAACCGAAAATCATATTTACTTCAGCATCACATGCAGTCGAAACGATATCTGCTGCTTCCTGCACTTCATATAAGCTTAAGTTCGTTCCACCAGTGATATTCATAAGTACACCTTGTGCACCATTAATTGAAGTTTCTAATAATGGACTAGAAATAGCTTTTTTAGCTGCTTCTGCCGCACGGTTTTCTCCACCAGCAACACCGATACCCATTAATGCAGAACCTTTATTAGACATAATTGTCTTAACATCTGCAAAGTCAAGGTTAATTAATCCCGGAACAGCGATTAAGTCAGAAATACCTTGAACCCCTTGACGAAGTACATTATCTGCTTCGCGGAATGCTTCTAGCATTGGGGTATTACGATCAACGATTTCTAATAATCGGTCATTAGGAATAACAATTAAAGTATCAACGCTTTCCTTCATTGCAGCAATACCAGTTGCCGCTTGAGTTGAACGCTTTCTACCTTCAAATGTAAATGGACGAGTAACTACACCTACAGTTAATGCACCTAATTCTTTTGCTACTTGTGCAATTACTGGAGCTGCACCTGTTCCTGTACCTCCACCCATTCCAGCAGTTACGAATACCATGTCTGCTCCTTTAAGAGCTTCTTGTAATTGTTCTCTACTTTCTTCTGCTGCTTTTTTACCTACCTCTGGATTAGCTCCTGCCCCTAAACCACGAGTAAGTTTGCCACCGATTTGCATTTTCACTTCAGCTTTTGATAGATTAAGAGCTTGTGCATCAGTATTCACAGCAATAAAATCTACACCTTGTACTCCATGTTCAATCATTCGGTTAACTGCGTTATTTCCTCCGCCACCTACACCAATTACTTTTATCTTCGCTAAAGCATCTACATTTGTATCAAAATCTAACATGATTGATCCCCCTACTTTTCAAATTCATCACAAATTTAATCCCATAAATATTTAAAAATGCTTTTAACTTTACTCATGACGCGCTCTTCATCCTGCTGTTTTGGTTTTGTATTTGAATTTGAAACAGCTACAGGTTTTCGTTCATTTGATTCGAATGCAATATTAGAGCTAAGTTTTTTTCCACGCATTTTTGATTTATAAAAAGCATACTTGATTAGACCTACACCAGTAATGTATTGTGGTTCTCTTACACCTATATAATCTGGTGTTGCAACCCTTACATTATTTTTAAATACCCTTTGAGCTAAATCGATTACACCAGTCATTGTTACTGTACCACCAGTTAGAACAAATCCACCTGGTAAATTGCTTCCCCTCATCCTTACAAGCTCATTTTGAACCAAAATGAAGATTTCTTCTAATCTAGCTTCAATAATATCGGAAATTTCTTGCTGACTGTATTGTTGATGTTGTTCACTACCCATTATCGGTACACTTAATACTTCTTCAGGTAATGCAGTATCATAAAAAGCATGTCCAAATTTCACTTTAATTTTTTCTGCATCTTCTGTTGAAGTTTTCAGACCAATTGATATGTCTTTTGTAATATGGTCTCCTCCAACAGGTAGGACTGAAGTAGCCATTAATACACCTTCTCTAAAAAGAGAAATTGTAGTTGAGCCTCCACCGATATCAACAAGTGCTACACCTAAGTTTTTCTCATCCTGCTTTAGTCCTATCGTACTTGCAGCCATAGGTTGTAGACATATATCCGTTACTTCTAACCCCGCTCTTTCAACACAACGAAGTATATTATGTACTAGAGTTCTTGAACCAGTAATTAATGTACCTTCCATTTCCAACCGTACACCAATCATTCCTCTTGGGTCTTTTACCTCAGAAAGGCCATCAACAATGTATTCATGTGGAACAACATCGATAATTTCTCTTTCCGGTGGTATAGAAATTACTTGAGCCTGATCCATTACTCTTAAAACATCTTCATTGTCAATTTCTTTATTTTCTTTAGAAACTGCTACTACGCCGTTAGTACTAATCAATTGCACTTGATTCGCACTAACCCCTACAATTACTTTGTCAATATGAATGCCAACCATTCTTTCTGCTTGATCAATTGCTTTTTTGATTGATTTGACTGTTTCATCTATATCAACTATTGACCCACGTTTTAAGCCTGAAGATTTAACATTACCAACACCGATAATGTTAAGTGTGTCGTTAACTAGTTCTCCTATAATTACTTTAATTGTTGAAGTTCCAACGTCAAGACTCACATAGATCTCATTGCTGTTCATGATGGCACCTCCTTTTTCTCTCTATCTATTATAATCGAGCATCAATTCATTCTTAAATATCATATATGACATCTATTCAACATTTACGGGGTTTTTCCTCTTTTTTAAGCTTGATTTTTCATAATCTTTTTAATTTTTTTCATTAATTTCTATTTAACTACTAGTCTACACTAACATGTAAAGTTAAAAAAGACTTGAAAGTACTTTTAACTAATGTTAAATCGACTATTTAGGATCAGTACTATAAGGAGAGAAATACGCACCAACTTCTAAATGGATTACCCCTTTTTGATCTTTAGGTATTGACTTTAAAATTAATGGGTAATTTGACATTTTATTTGAGAATTTTCGTATCGTTGTCCTTACTTCATACCCTTCATTCGTAAAAACCGTTATTAACAAAGGATCATCCTTGCTTGGAGTATAATCTATTTCAGAAATTGATTGAAATATACTTTGTGGCATTTTTTTCAATTCTGCAGCCATTTCCTGCAACTCGTCTCCTTGTTTCCAACCAATTAAATCAGGTGCTGTAGTATTTCCTAGTGAATTTTTCTCTTTAATAAGGACTCCGCTTTCTAACAATAGATACTTTTTCCCACTGAATAAACCTTGTCCAACAGGCTGAAATTCTTTTACATCAATTTCTACTTTATTAGGAAATCTTTTATGTACGATTGCAGATTGAATTGTGTTTTGACTTTCAAGCTGATCTACTACCCTTTTTGACCTAATTGTCAAAAAGCTATCATCAACGCTAACATCGGCTAATTTTTGAATTTCTTTATCAGAGTACAGTTGGTTTCCATTAATGACTAAGTGAATTTTTGAACCAATTGATGTTTGGAAATACAATACACATAAAAGCAAAGAAAAAAACACAAGAATTGTGACCAGTATTCGCAAATTTGCTTTTTTACGTTTTTTATTACGTAAAACAGGTACACGGTCTTCTAAACTAATAATCTTATTTTCCTGCATAAATATGCCTCCATTATCAATGTTCAACTAAAAATACCTTTTTAATTTACTTTTGCTTACGAAGTAATTTAAGAATATTGAACTACTCATGACTAAAGTTACGAGATTCTTGGGAACAAAGCATACTTGTTAGCATATTTCTTAACTAGCAGAGGTTTCTTTTATTTACCAAGCTATCCCCGTAGTCCCCATGGTTAAGTGTTCCTAACGCTAGGTGAAACGCACTTTGCTTGATTTTATACTAAAGGGGTATTACGGTTGTTCTCTTTGCGACTTTCGAGAGGTATTGGCGAACGACAGCCACCAAACAAGTCAACAAGCACCATACTTGAATTCGTTCTAGTTCAAGTGTCCGATATGATTTTATCTTATACTTCATGTCGGTTACTAGTATAGTAAAATAATATGACGTTTTTTTAATACTATATTACATCCGAAGTCGATTCATCTCATAATTTAAATCACGAGTGTTCTTGACTTAATAATAGAATAATAAAAAATAGAATAGCAAATGAATGCCATTCTATCTTGGTCATCATATGCTATGTAAATTATAGCATATAATATGATTAGTTTTGAAGAAACTTACATTTTTTTCCCAACAATTTCTACCTCTGTTTCAAGTTGCACATTAAATTTTTCTAATATAACTTTCTTAATAAATGCTATTAAGTCTAGTACATCTTTTGAAGTGGCATTTCCAGCATTTACAATAAAGTTGCCATGCATTTCAGAAACCTTCGCACCACCAATTTGATATCCTTTTAAATCAGCACGTTCAATTAAATTACCAGCATACTGTGGTAATGGATTACGGAAAATACTTCCAGCACATGGATAATTCCAAGGTTGTGTTTCTCTTCGATAATCTTTGTTTTTTTGCATTAAAGCAGTTGAAGCTTCTTTTGATCCTTCTTGAAGCTGAAGTTCTGCTTCTAATACAAATCCTTTACGTTTATGTTGTAATACTGAAGTTCGATATGAAAAGTCTAATTCTTCATTTGATAACCATTCCATTGTTCCATCAGGAAATAGAATATGTGCTCTAGAAGTAATATTTGAAAAATCTGATTGATGAGCACCTGCATTCATATATACACCGCCACCAACACTACCAGGAATTCCACTTGCAAACTCTAGACCAGATAATCCTTTTCTACTTAGTTGAGTAGCTAAACGAATAACTGAATATCCTGCACCTACAACTACTTTTGTACCCTCTACTTCAATATGGTCTAAGCAATCACTTATTTTAATTACGACACCTTCAATGCCTTGATCCGATACAAGTAAATTTGATCCTCTACCAATTACAGTCACATTTACACCATGTTCATTTGCAAGGTTAATAATCTCTTTAATTTCATTCACAGTTTTAGGAATGACCAAATACTCAGCTGGTCCTCCAATTTTCATTGTCGTATGATTTGCTAAAGGCTCATTTATTAGAAGACTCGAGTCATTTAATATTTCCTTTAATTTTGATTCAAACATTCGTTATTTTCCCCCTTTAGCTTATAGTATCCTCTATTACATTTTTATTTTATTTCAAACTTGTTCGTGCAAGTTCATTTACTTATTTTCTCTAATACATTTACTAGTTTTTTTGCAGCATCTGGTACACCCATTTTTAATGATGCATTTTTCATCTCTTCAAGTTTAATAGGATTTAGTAATACTTTTTCAATTTCAGTTACTAAATATTCACTATTAAAGTTTTTTTCCAATATAACAATTGCCGCACCATTTTTCTCAAGTGATCTAGCATTAACTTCTTGATGATTATTCGTTACATATGGGCTTGGTATTAGAATACTAGGTTTTCCTAATGCAGTTAATTCTGCTAATGTAGTTGCCCCCGCTCTTGATACGACTAAATCCACTTCTCTTAATATTTCAGGCATATTATGTAAAAATGGCTTAACCACTACATTTTCTGGGTTACCTACTTTATTTATTTCCTCAATGACAGAATCGTAATGTACTTCGCCTGTTACATAAATCATTTGGTAATCTTTATCACCTAATTGATTGACACTTTTTAAAAAGGCTTGATGAATCGGTCTTGCTCCCCTCGAACCACCAACAATTAGTACTGTGCGTTTACCTGATTTTAATCCTAATGTTTCTAATACTGCTGGATTTGATTCTCCAAGTACTTCAGAAGCCCTTGGGTTTCCAGTAAACACTACTTTCTCCTTATTAAAATAGTCAGCAACCTCTTCAAAACAAATTGCAACTTTTGTGACATAACGATTTAAGAACTTATTTGTTAGTCCAGGTATACTATTTTGTTCATGTATAACTGTCGGAATCCCTAGTTTTGCTGCTGCGTAAACAACAGGACCACAAACATATCCACCGGTTCCAACGACTACATCTGGCTTAAATTCACGAATTATTTTCTTACTATCTGATACACCCTTTAAGAATCGATAGACTGTTTTAAAATTCTCTAATGATACGCTTCTCTTGAACCCTGTAATAACAATAGATTTAAAAGGTATGTTTGCTTTAGATACAATCCCTTTTTCTAATCCATTTTCTGTACCAACATATAAACATTCTACATTGGAATCTTGTTTTTTTAACTCTTTAATTAGCGCAAGTGCTGGATAAATATGACCACCAGTACCCCCACCACTAACTAAAATTTTCATAAAGATCCTCCTAAATTACAATACATAAATAACTTTAAGCAGTTTAAGTAGTTATTATACCAATTTTATCACAATCATTCTAATTGTTTTTTCTATAAAAATAAAGAAAACCTACCAATTGGAAAGTAAATAGGCAAGAACATATTACTTTACTACATAAAAAGGACCGACTCATTTTTGAAATATCCAAGTACCCCTTGTACTTGTTTCAATTTGAGTCGGTCCTTTTATGTACGCGCATGTCTACTAATATTTAATAATACACCTACGGCTAATAGCATTAATGTTAGAGATGAACCACCATAGCTTAAAAATGGTAATGTAATCCCTGTAACAGGCATTAAGCCTATTACAACGCCAATATTAATCATTACTTGTATTGCAATCATTGAGACAATTCCTACTGCTAAAAAAGTACCGAATAAATCAGGCGCACTTAAAGCAATTCGGATCCCTCTCCAAAGTAATAAAGAGAATAATAAGATGACAAAAGTTCCGCCAATAAATCCTAATTCTTCTGATAGAATCGCAAAGATGAAATCAGTTTGTGGTTCAGGCAAATACATAAACTTTTGTCTACTTTGTCCCAATCCTAAACCAAATAATCCACCAGGACCAATTGCATATAGTGATTGAATAATTTGGAATCCAGTTCCTAATGGATCAGACCATGGATCTAGAAATGATGTAATCCTTTTTATTCGATATGGAGCAGAAGCTATTAGGCCAACAAATCCTGCAACCCCAACAATACCCAATCCCATAAAATGAGAAATTCTTGCTCCTGCTACGAATATGATGATTACACAAGTACCTACCATTACTGTACCTGTTCCTAAATCTGGTTGAAGCATAATTAATCCAAATGCTAAAAACACAAGACCTAATGTTGGTACAAGACCCTTTTTAAAAGACGTAATATTTTTCTGGTTATCTGCTAAGTATTTTGATAGAAATACCATCATTCCAAGTTTCATAAACTCAGAGGGCTGGATCGAGAATGCACCGATTCCAATCCAACTTCGTGCACCACCTCGTACTAGACCAACTCCTGGTACAAGTACAAGTACCAACAAGATAAAACAAGCGATTAATATTTTTTTTGCATGTGTTTTGAAAAGCCAGTAGTCAATATTTGAAACAACAAACATTCCAACTACTCCAACCCCAGCAAATAATAATTGCCGTTTAGCAAAAAAGAACGAATCATGAAACTTATATGATGCCCATATTGCACTAGCACTGTAAACCATAATCATACCTACTGTTAATAATGATAGCGTAACGAGAACAAGAATCATGTCAGGACTATTTTTCTTTGTTGGCACTTAAATACACCTCAACTTTTGAATTAAACAAGCCTTACATTAACTTATGCACTGCTTGTATAAATTTATTACCACGTTCTTCAAAAGTCTTAAATTGATCCCAGCTTGCACAAGCAGGTGACAATAAAATAATATCTCCAACTTCTGAATGAGCGAATGCTTCATTTACAGCATCTTCAACATTATCTACCGATTTTACTGCTTTCATTCCTGCTTTTTCTGCTGATTCAATTAATTTTTCTGCTGTTTGACCATAAGTGACCATTATTTTTACATTTTTAAAATAAGGAATTAAATCGTCAAACCCATTTCCTCGATCTAATCCACCAGCTATTAAAATGACTGGTTTTTGAAAAGAAGAGATTGCTTTTTGTGTTGCTAAAATATTAGTAGCCTTTGAATCATTATAAAACTTTCTCTTATTTATTTCTGTAACAAACTGAAGTCGGTGCTCAACTCCAGTGAAAGTTGTTAATACCTTTTCAATTGCATCATTTTCAACATCTAAAAGTTTAGAAATTGCTACTGCTGCTAATATATTTTCTAAATTATGTTTACCTGGTAAGACAATTTTTTCAACTTCAATCACTTTTTTCTCTTTAAAATAAATAAAGCCATTTTGAACATATGCACCATCTTGCATAATTTTAGTTGAAGAGAATGGAATAATTTTCGCTCTAATTTGAGAAGCCATTGCCATTACATTCTCATCATCAAAATTAACGACAGCAAAATCATTTTCTGTTTGATTTTTAAATATATTGGCTTTTGCCTTAATATACTCATCTTTTGTACCATGATAGTCTAGATGAGCTTCGAAAATATTTGTGATTAATGAAATTTTTGGTCGGAAACTTTCGATTCCCATCAATTGAAATGAAGAAAGTTCAGTTACAATAATATTATCTTCATTTGCATTTTCAGCAACTTCACATGCAACAGTACCAATGTTTCCTGCAACAAGTGGTTTTTTATTGCCTTCTTGTAACATATTTAATACTAAAGTTGTCGTTGTCGTTTTCCCATTAGAGCCTGTAATACCGATAAATGGTGCTTCACTTATTAAATATGCAAGCTCTATTTCCGTATAAATCGGAATATTACGCTTTACAGCTTCTATTAATAATGGATTCGTATATGGAATTCCTGGATTTTTGACGATACAAAATGGTTGGTCATCTACTAATGAAAGTGGATGCTCACCACAAACTACGTTAAAACCTTCACTTTTTAGCTTTTGTGCGATTTCATTTTGTTCAAAAGGAGTTCGATCATTAACAGTTACAGTCGCACCTAATTTTTTTAATAATCTACTAGCTGCATAACCGCTCTTTGCCATTCCTAATACTAATACATTTTTATTTTGAAAATTCGATATGTTATTCAATTACATCCACACCTCAATATAAATTCCTAATAATGCAAAAAGTAATCCTACAAACCAAAATGTTACTACTACACGCCATTCTGACCATCCAGATAATTCATAATGATGGTGCAGAGGGCTCATTTTAAATACCCTTTTACCAGTTGCTTTAAAAGAGGCAACTTGAATCATTACTGATAGCGTTTCAATAACAAAAATACCACCAATAATAACAAGTAAAATTTCTAAGTGTGTAACGATTGCAATTGCAGCAAGCGCCCCACCTAATGCTAATGAGCCCGTATCTCCCATAAAGACCTTTGCAGGGTGTGCATTAAATACTAAGAAACCTAATACAGCTCCTACAACTGCTATTGAAAATATTGCCACATCAAGCTGGTGTTGGTTATAAGCAAGTACTGCATATGCACCAAATGCGATTGCTGCTGTACCTGACACAAGTCCATCTAATCCATCTGTTAAATTTACAGCGTTTGAAGTACCAACTAGCATAAAGATAATTAATAATACATAGATAAAGCCTAAATCAAATGAATAATGTGTCCCTGGTATCGAAATAGATGTAGAGATTCCCATAGCACGGATTGCAAAAAAGACAATGATTGACACAATAACTTGGCAAATGAATTTTTGTTTAGATGTTAGTCCTAGGTTTCTTTTTTTAACAACCTTAATATAGTCATCTAAAAATCCAATTACTCCAAAACAAATTGTGACAAATAATAATACATATGTACGTGTTGATAAAACATCAAAATACATAGAAATTAAAAGTGCAGATAAACTTAAAGCAATTAATATGATAATCCCACCCATAGTTGGGGTTCCTGATTTCTTTTTATGAGATTCTGGACCTTCGTCTCGAATACTCTGTCCAAATTTAAGTTTTCTTAAGTACGGTATAAAAATAGGCGATAAAATGACTGCAATGATAAATGCTGTAATCATAGCAACTAAAATTGACGGTTCTAGCATTATACGCCCTCCTTTCTAAGTTCTCTTCTTTGTTGTTAATAGTTTAATTCTTTTATAAAGAATTATGAAATCAATTTTTCACATTACAAAGAAGAGGATACTATCCTCTTCTTTGCAAAATAGCTTCTTTAGCTTCTTCAACATCATCAAAATGTGAAACATTCGTTCCTACAATCTGATATGTCTCATGACCTTTACCTGCAATAACAATAATATCATGTTTTTTTGCATTTTGAATCGCAAATGTTATAGCTTTTTTACGATCTTCTATTACCGTAATATTATTATGCTCTAATCCGCGTTTCATGTCTTCTAAAATTAAAGTTGGGTCTTCCGTTCTTGGGTTGTCAGATGTAAAAATCGCTTTTGTTGAAAGATCCGCTGCAATCTCACCCATTAGTGGTCGTTTTGTACGGTCACGATCTCCACCACAACCAACAACAGTAAAAATATCATTTTTTGCAAATTGCTTAACAGTATTTAATACATTTTCTAAACTATCTGGTGTATGCGCATAGTCTACAATAACTGTAAAATCTTGCCCAGCATTAACGGCTTGGAATCGTCCTGGCACTCCTTCAATCGTCGCGACCGCGTCTAGGATTGTCTCCATTTCTATATTTAATGCGATTCCTGCACCAATTGCCGCTAACACATTATATACATTAAATGTTCCAATAAGATTCATTTCTACAACATATTGTTTATTTAAAAAATGTAATGTGAATCTAGTACCAGCATTCGTTAATTCAATTTCATCAGCAAACAAGTCAGCTTCATTACTTAAACCATATGTTATTAGATTTGCTTGTGTAAACTTCATATATTCTTCAGAAGCAGAATCATCATTATTTAGGATCGCAAATTTAGGTTTTTGCGTTGAGAAGCTATTACCCAATTGAGAGAATAATAAACCTTTAGCTTTTTTATATTCTTCCATCGTTCCATGATAATCTAAGTGATCTTGTGATAGATTTGTAAAAACAGCAATGTCATATTCACAGCCATGAACACGCCCTAAATGTAAAGCATGTGAAGATACTTCCATAACTGCCGTATCCACATTTGCGTCAACCATTTTTGCAAACATTGATTGTAAAGTTAAACTATCAGGAGTTGTATTTTTTGTTTCAAAAATCTCTTCTCCTATTTTCATACCAATTGTACCAATGACACCTGTTTTTTTCTTATTGTGTTTAACAATCTCTTCAACAATATATGAAGTAGTGGTCTTACCATTCGTACCAGTAATCCCAACTAGATTTAGTTTTTGTGTTGGGTTTTCATAAAAGGCATTACCAACAACAGCCATCGAACGATTTGTGTCTTTCACATAAGCTACTGGTACATTCGATTCAATTGGTTTTTGTGCAAGGATCGCAACTGCCCCGTTTTCAATTGCTTGATTTACGTACTTGTGGCCATCAACTGTATATCCTTCAATACAGATGAATAAATAACCTGGTTTTACATTTCTTGAATCCATTTCAACCCCAGTGATTTCCGGATTTTCAGATGGAAGATTCACTAAAGGCTTTAATCTTGATAGTAAAGTATGAAGTTTCATAGTAATTCCTTTCGTATTCACTAAATCATTTTTTATCTTTAGTTTTAGATTTAGTTTCTTCTTTCGTTCCTAAATAAATTCTTATTTTAGAACCTTCTTTTAGTTTAACTCCTGCTTTTGGTGCTTGGTCAACGACAATATTTCCACTGCCACTATATTCAATAGTAAAAGTATCTAGCAAAGGTTGCAAATCTTTTTTCTCCAAACCAATTAAATTTGGCACTTCATATGTTGGTGTATCACCGTATACGAATTTTTTTGGGATTTGATTTTTTCTAGGTGGTACGCCTAAAACTTGCATACTATCACGAATAATATTCCCTACTATTGGAGCAGCTACAACTCCCCCAAATTGAACAGTGCCTTTTGGATTATCAACTGCAATATAAACCACTATTTGAGGATCGTCAGCCGGTGCAAAGCCTACAAACGATACGATAAAGCTACTATCATCGTATCGTCCATCTTTTACTTTTTGCGCTGTACCAGTTTTACCACCAACACGATATCCTTCCACAAATGCACCTTTACCAGTACCTTGTGCAACAACACTTTCTAGAGCTAATCGTACCTTTTTAGATGTATCTGGAGAAATAACTCGTCTTTTTGCAATTGGTGTTTTTCGACTTACTACTTCGTTTGTAACCGGATCTACAAACTCTTTGGCTATAAAAGGTTGGTAAAGAATTCCTCCATTAATAGCAGCTGATACTGCTGCAACTTGCTGAATTGGTGTAACTGATACACCTTGACCAAAAGCAGTTGTTGCTGCTTCAACTGGACCGACTCTATCCATGCTGAATAAAATCCCTGATCCTTCACCTTGTAGATCAATTCCTGTTTTTTTGCCGAAACCAAAGTTACGAATATAGTTAAATAAACGATCTTCTCCTAGGCGATTACCTAATTCTACAAATCCTGGGTTACAAGAATTTTGAACTACCTCTAAGAAAGTCTGAGAGCCATGTCCACCTCTTTTATGACAACGCAAACGAGCACCAGCTACTTCAGCAGCCCCATCATCATAAAAATGCTCTTTATTCAAATCTACTAATCCCTCATTTAATGCGGCTGCTAGTGTAATAATCTTAAATGTTGAACCTGGCTCATAATTTGACCAAACAGGTAAATTTCGATTATATACTTCAGGCGAAACATTTTTAAAATTAGTAGGATTGAAGCTTGGACGACTGCTCATTGCAAGTATTTCTCCCGTATTTGGATTCATCGCTATTCCAATCATTGAATCCGGATTATATTGAGCAGTAGCATTATTCATTTCTCGTTCAAGAATTGTTTGTATTCGCGAATCAACAGTTAATTTTAAGTTTAAACCATTAATTGGTGGAATATAGTCGTCTGCAATATTAGGCATTCTTTGACCTTTAGCGTCAGAATAAAATTGTACACTACCTTTTTCACCACTTAATTGCTTATCATAATAAAGTTCTAATCCGTTTAAGCCCTGATTATCGATTCCAGCAAAACCTAAAACATGAGAAAGATAGTTACCAAATGGATAATACCTTTTAGAATCCTCTGCTATGTATACACCAGCTATGTTAAGATCTCGGATTTGTTTAGCTTTCTCATTTGTAATTTTTATACCTTCTGTTCGAATGTGTTCCATACTAGATCTTTTCGTTAAAATTTTATAAAGTTTTACTTCGGAGATTTTTAAAATTGGGGCAAGTTTTTCAGTCGCTACCTTAGGATCTTTAATTTGCCTAGGAACGACTAATACAGATGGAGCACTTTTATTAGTAGCAAGAGCAACACCATTACGATCTAAAATTTCACCACGCTTTGGTTCAAATGGAATGTCTCGACTCCACGAATTTTTCGCTCGCTCAGTTAAAAGATCACCCATAGCAAATTGTACATAACCAAGCCTCGTTGCAATAATAGAAAAAATTAATAAACCACCAATGAATACAAAAAATAATCGTTTTCGAACTGTTACATTAGATACTCGCATCGAAACGAACACTCCTCTACATTATGTTCGTTTCAATATATGCTTGTACCAAATACAATAGACCTTCTAGCTTGTTATTGTCCTAGAATGGTCTATTGTTATTTTTATTTAATTGATCTTATTTTAGCCATTTTACTCTTGTACATCTACTTTTACATCTTTTTCTTCATTAGTCGTACCATTAGGTTTATTTAATTCAATCGTTAAATAGTCATGATCCCGTAGCTCTGAACCTTCTTTAATACTCTGGCTTGTAACAAATCCAGATCCTTTGGAGGAGATTTTTAGCTTAAATAATTTACCTAAACGGTTAACATCCGATTTTGACCAACCAATAATCGATGGCATTGTATTTGTTCCATTTGTCTTAAGATAAATTTTTGTACCTCTGACAACTTGAGTTTTTGACTTAATTGATTGACCAGTAACTTCTAACCCATTTCCTAATAATACAGGTTTTAATCCCTCAGATATAGCTAAAGATTTTGCTTCATCTAAAGTTAGACCCTTCAAATTCGGAATTTCTATACTTTCTTTATCGATTAATTTGTCTACTTTAGCATTTTCAACAGGCTCAACCTTCATATACTCTAATGCGCCTTTAGTCACTGTTCTAAATATTTCAGAAACACCATCTGAACCGATTTCAGTCGCTTCAAGCTTCGGACGAAGCATCGCTACATACACGACTAATTTTGGATTATCAGCTGGTGCCATACCGATAAATGAAAATAAGTTTTGACCACGTCCTTTAAGATATTTCCCGTGATCGTCAACAACTTGGGCAGTACCAGTTTTACCTGCGACAGTATAACCTTCAATCGCATAGTTATGCCCAGTACCATGTGGCGCAGTAATAACCGTTTCTAATAACGCTCTCTCTCTTTTTGCTGTTTCTTCTGAAATTGGATTACCAACAACCTGAGATTTATAGTCTTTAATGACTTTATTCGTATCATGATCGACAATTTTATCTACAATATATGGTTTCATCATTTTCCCATTGTTAGCAATAGCACTTGCAGCTTGGATAATTTGAATTCCAGTTACTGTGGATCCTTGTCCAAAAGCAGTTGTTGTTTTTTCAAGTGGATAATTAAATACTAATTTACCACTTGATTCACCTGGAAGATTAATATTAGTTTTTTGAGTAAACCCGAAGTTTTTATAGTATTGTAAAAAGCGATCTGCACCTAATTTTTCATTAAGAAGAATCGAAATACCTACGTTTGAAGACCTTTGAATCCCTTCGTCAAAAGTAATTGAACCCCACCCGTTACGATTTACGTCATGGACAGTGCCTCCACCTGGTACTTTATATCGACCTGATTGGAAATATTCATTCCCATTATAAACGCCTTCATTCATTGCAGCCCCTAAAGTGAATATTTTCATCGTAGAACCTGCTTCAATTGCATATGAAATCGGGTCATTCGTGTAGTTTGTAATGTCATGAATATTCGGATTGAAGCTAGGACGATTACTCATTGCAACAATTTTACCGGTTTTTGGATCAGAAACGATTGCCATAATCTTTTCTGGCTCATATTTTTTTTCAACGCTAGTCATTGCGTCTTCTAGTAAACTTTGAATCTTTGTATCTACTGTTAAATACACATCATCACCATTATGTGGAGGAGTAACCTTCTCATTTTCATATGGAAGTATATTTCCTTTTCGATCACGTAAAAAGCTTCTTTTTCCATCCTTTTCGGTTAATTCATTATTCAATGCTTTTTCTAATCCCATTTCTCCTATTAGGTCACCATTATCATCTACATTCGTATACCCTAACGTATGAGAAGCAAATACACCATTTGGATAATATCGCTGCTGTGATGGAGTAAAAACAATACCAGGTAGCTTTAATTTCTCAATTTGTTCTTTTGTGCTTTGAGAAATATTTTTTCCACCTGGTCCTAATTCAACTTGATATTTTGGTTTACCTAATTTCGCTAAAAGTTCCGATTCATCGATATCTAAAATTGATGATAATTCTCTAGCTGTTTTTTCTTTGTCTACTACATGCCTTTTCACTTTTGAGTTTTTGGAGGCTCTTGGATCTAGAACTGCCGACACGGTATATGCTGTAACCTCTTCCGCAAGTGGAACTCCGTGTGAATCATAGATTGTTCCTCTTTTTGCTGGAATTTTTTGAGATGTATTGTAATTTTCATCCGCATAAACTTTTAAATTTTTACCTTCAACTGTGTCTGATAATTGTATATAGCCAAGTCTAGCTACAAGTGATATAAAAAGGAGTAAAGTACCTAGAAAAAACCAACGAATACCATAATTTGTGTATTTATTCTTTTTCTTACTCATATCACAATCTCCTACTTGCTAGTGTCGGTAAACTTTACATTGTTACTATCAATATTTAAACCTAACTCTTTTGCTTTTTGCCATATGCGCTCATATGTGCTTAATTCGTCAATCTTCATTTTAAGCTCAGAGTTACGCTGTTTTCCATCCGCTATTTCATTTTTCACATTTTGAATTTTTAAATTTGTATCATATATTGCCGCTTGAGTTTTAATGATTTTTGTCCCCATAAAGAAGCATGCAAAAATAAATACTAAATAAAGTATTTTCTCAAAAGGTGTAATTTTTGATACTTTCTTTTGTTTTTTCTTGTTAGAAGGTCTTTGTTGTAAATCAGTAACTTGATTTTGTTGTAGCTTTCTAGCCAAATTACTCATTATTTTCCCTCCTTATAATTTTTCTGCAACCCTTAACTTTGCAGATCTTGCTCTCTTATTAAATTCGACTTCTTCATCTGTTGGTAAAAGTGGCTTTCTTGTCACTAATTTCAACTTCGGCTTAAACTCATCTGGAATAATTGGTAAACCTGGTGGTAACGGCGGAAGCGAACTAGCTTCTTTAAAAATCGTTTTACAAATGCGATCCTCTAATGAATGGAATGTTATTACACTTATTCTACCTTTAGGTTTTATTAGAGTAATTGCATCCTTTAGAGCTTCCTCAAATACTCCTAGTTCATCATTTACAGCTATACGAATTGCTTGAAAAATTCTTTTAGCAGGATGTCCACCAGTTCTTCTTGCAGGTGCAGGAATTGCATCTTTAATGATTTCGACTAACTCAAAAGTTGTTTCAATCGGTTTCTTAGCTCTTAATTCTTCAATTCTTCTTGCAACTTGTTTAGAGAATTTCTCTTCTCCATATCGGAAAAATATTTTCACAAGCTGCTCATATGGCCAGTCATTTACAACTTCATATGCTGATAATGTTTGTTCTTGATTCATGCGCATATCAAGTGGTGCGTCTTGATGAAAACTAAATCCACGTTCAGCAACGTCTAGTTGTGGCGAAGAAACACCTAAGTCAAATAAGATTCCATCAACTTCATAAATGCCTAAATTATGAAGTTCTTCTTTTATATGTTTAAAATTACTTTTTACAATTGTTAATTGGTTTTCATATTTATTCAATCGCTCTTTTGCATGTCTAATTGCTGTTTCATCTTGGTCAAAAGCGATTAATCTACCCTTTGATGAAAGTTGAGATAGTAAGTATTCACTATGACCTCCACCGCCAAGTGTACAATCTACATAAATGCCATCTTCATTTATATCTAAAGAATCCACAGTTTCTTTTAATAAAACCGTAATATGTTCAAACATGATGCTTTCACTACTTTCAATTTGTTAATTTTTACAAGTCAAATCCAATTAAGTTTTCTGCCAACTCACCAAATGACTCTTCTGATTCATTCATATATGTATTCCAAGTTGATAAATCCCAAATCTCAATACGATTTGTAACACCAACTACTACACACTCTTTTTCTAATTTTGCATAACTGCGTAAGTTAGGTGTTATATTAATTCTCCCCATCTTATCCATCTCACATTCCATAGCTCCTGAGAAGAAAAAACGAGTAAATGCTCTCGCATCTTTTTTTGTTAATGGTAGTGTGCGCAGTTTATCTTCAATTACACTCCATTCGGCCAATGAATAGCCAAATAAGCATTGATCCAAACCTCTTGTAACAATGAAGTTTTCACCAAGCTTGTCTCGAAATTTTGAAGGTATAATAAGACGTCCTTTTACATCGATATTATGTTGATATTCACCGATAAACATCCTATTCCCCCACTTTCTAACACAAACTTACCACATTCCCCCACTTCTTACCACCTTTTCTAAAAAATTCTTTAAAAAATCAAAAAATCCTGCTAACAGTTCAGCAGGATTTCATTTTTATTATAAAATTCAGCTTTTTTCAAAGAATTGTTTCAACTTAATTCATATTAATAAAGGCAATATTTTTGATGCTTAAATTTTTACAATTTGATGAGCGTAATCCCATGATAATTCTAAATCACAAAGCTCATGAACAAAATCAAAACCATATTTATTAATATAGTAGAGAATGTTTAGTGCTCGCTCCTGTGGTTTCCCATTAGGAGAAATTGAACAGATGATTCGATTCCACTTTTCAATTTGTTCTTCATTTTGCTTTAAAATTGTTTCTTCTATTTTTCGTTCTAAAAGTAAAATTTGTTCTTCTATTTTTACATAATTCTTTATAGAAAAATCCTTTAAGTTAGGTGTTACTTTATTCGTTACATCTTGAAGAGGTTTATGCAATTCTTCTAAAGACTTTTTAGCATGACTAAACACTTCTTTATAGTCTAGCTTCACTTGATCGTTAATCCATTCGACTTTCTTCTCTTCTAATGATGTTTTCAGCACATCATTAATATCTAATGAAAAATCTTCTAATGCAGATACGATATTTCTTTCAAAAATAGTAAACATATGTCTTAAAAACACAGGTGGCATTTGAAGGTTAAATAGATTAAAAATGTCCTTTAACTCAGCCCAATAAGCAATCTCACCAGGGCCGCCGACAAATGCTAATGTAGGAAATAAATACTCCTGCATGACCGGTCTAGTAACAACATTATTACTTAATAAGGCTGGCTGTTCATTTGCGATTTTGATCAACTCAAGTTTAGAGAATTGATAATTCTTATTTTTTGTTTGAAAAACATCTTCATTTTCAGACACTTCAAGTAACTGTCTACCTTCATTACTATGGTAAAAAAGATGAATGCTCTGTTCAGAAATTTGAAGTGTTTCGTGGTACCCAGATTTTATTAATCTGCTTTTCGTATCCTTTAAAACCCCTCTTACGTTCTCTTGCTTTTGAATCATTTCTTTAAATAAAGATGATTCCAACTCACGGACATTCGGATCGTCAGCATCAATTAAGACAAGTCCCTCTTTTTTGAACAATTTAAAAATAATTTTCGCAAAAAAATCTACGTAAGTAGTAGATTGCTCAATCATCGAATATAGTTCTTCAAGTAAATCTTTCGAATAATTCGTTTCATCAAAAGTTTTAACTATTTTATCAATCCACTTTTTCATTTCCTGTTGATCTAATTCTGTTTTAGAAGCAGCATGGGAATAAGTCGTTTTTTGATAAAAGGTTTGTTTTTTTACTGTTTTGTTCTCAATTGTATGAATATGGTTAATTTCATCTATATCATGGTCTTCACCGGCAATCCAAAATACTGGTACGACTGTTAGACCATGATCCTTTTCATATTTCTTAGCCAATTGAATAATTGAAATAATTTTATGTATAGAATACAATGGGCCAGTTAATAAGCCAGCTTGTTGTCCACCAATTACCACAAATGAATCTTTATTAAGTAATTTTTTCAAATTTTCTAATGATACATTACTAGCATGATGCTTATGATGAAACTTCTCTAGTGCATTAACTAATCCTGTGCGATTATAAGAACGCTCCATTATATTTTTAATTCTATATTCCATTTCTTCCTTTACTAATGGATTTTCACCAAAGAAAGAAGAAATTACTTCATTTCCATTTACAAAATCATTCAGCAATTTATTTTGCCCGTCTAAATGGACTTTACTAATTTGCATTACGAACTTCCTCTCTCGCTCTTCAGTTAAGCATTATACTCAGTTATTTTTAATACTAAACCAGCCAACACGGTAATACAGTGAAGAATAATAAACAGAATACATGACATTCTCCAAAAACCTTTTAGTAGCTTAGTAAACCGAATATCTCTTTTTGCTTTCCATTGAAGAATAATACTAATAAATAAGATAACCAATAATAAATTAATTAATATCCAACCTGTTGCAGTTGGAAAAATCATATTTAAAACAAAATAAAATGAACTAATATATAGAATTGTAGATAAATCTAGCGTAAAAAGCAAAAGTTTACGCTTGTTATTTTTAAAAAATAATTTCAAAAACATATAGATAAATATTGTTGAAAAAATCGGAAATTCAATTAATAGTGAAATAAAGAAAATGAAAAATTTTTCCAAAAAGAATTACCCCTTTTTCTTCTCAAGTCCTTTTATACTATTGTACACAAGTTCAATTGTCGGTACATTTATTTTTTTATTAATTGCCAATTTTTTAACAAATCCTAACATACTTTCAATTTCTGTTTGTCTACCGTGAAATAAATCTCGATTCATTGATGAGTAGTTTTCTTTCGTTTTCTCGCATATTTCTACTAATTTATCCCACTCTTTTTGGTTATTTAAATCTAGGATCGTTGCAACCTCTTTAAATAATAATTTACAAATTGGTTTAAAATACTCATTAGTGATTAATTCACCATTGCGAACGTTCAATATAGAAGTTAAAGGATTAATAACACAATTTATTAAACACTTTTGTTTAAGTATATACTCCCAATCATCTTGGCTTTTGATTGGAAACTCAGCTGTATGTAAACTTGATAAGCGATTTAATGCATCTATTTTCCCCTTTATTTGACCAATTCGAATTATACCTTTACCAGTATGTGTGATTTCATTCGGAGAAGTTTTTAATGCACCGTGTTCAACGATACCTATAAAGCAATTTGGAATGGGTAAATTTTTAACGATATCAATATGAGACATTCCATTTTGAAGAAATAATATATTCTCACCCTCATATTGATTTAACGTGTTAACAATTTGATTTAAATGATATTGCTTAACACAAACTATTAATAGCTCGAACGTGTTTATTTTAGGTAATAATTTTTTTGCTGTTATACACATTTGTTTCGTTTTTTCATCTACTGAAAGTATAACACCTAAGTTATTTATAAGATTTGCCTGTTCTTCTGTTCTCGTAAACAATGTAACATTATGTTTATTTTGATACAAATACGATGCTGTAAGAAGACCGACGGCACCACCACCAATTATGCCTATTTTCATTGATTTCTCCAATCGAAAAATTATTTTTCCACTATTATCTTTGTGATAATAAATTTACACCGAATCTATCTTTTTTTAAATTTAATTGTACGATATAATTATATTTATAATATTAAAAATTTACATTCTTTTTAAGGGGGAGCTTTTTTGAACATCAAGATAGAACGTTTACAAATAAATTTTAAAACACTTGAACAATTTCAGCAATTTTCCGGTTACGGTTTACAAGAGCTATCAATGCTTGAAGATCTTGAATCAAATTTAATTGATAACGAGTTTCAATCTCCTTTCTATGGTATATACTTAGGCAAGGCACTTATTGCCCGAATGAGTTTATATACACATAGTGAAAATAATGAAGAAATAATTGAAATTAATAAAATGGAAGTTCTACCTTATTATCAAAAGAATGGGTACGGAAAAGAATTAGTAAATTTCGCTAAATCCTTTAAGAAAACAATTAAAACGATACCAAGAGCAAATTCTAATGAATTTTGGAAAAAACAAGGTTTCATTGAGGCAGATTCTGAATTTGTCATTTGGAAACCTGAAAATAAATAAAGACAAAAAACTCAACACCCCTATAGGAGATGTTGAGTTTTTTCATTTTATTTTACCTTCGTGTCATTTTTAGAACTAACATTTACTATTTTTCGTTTTTGATCTAAAAAATCAAATAAATGTTCATATTCACTTTGGAGCTCATTTAGTTTTTCAACTAGTTGTTGTTTTTCAATTTTCAATTGTTCATTTTCTTGTTTATATTTTAATAGCTTTTTTTCTAAAGATTGTATATCTTTAATTCGTCCACTAGCATCAACTTTTAATCTCAAATATTCAAGGAATTTATATACTGACTCAAAGGTTATTTCGGAATGGCCTTTTTCTGTTGTAGCTTCTTCGTGAATCTCATTCGTAATTATTTCCGAATCGTGCGTTGGTTCTACCTCATTTGTGGGAACAGCTTGTTTTTTACTACTATTTTTTGCTTTTTCAATTTCTTCTTTGTAGAACTTTCTAACATAAGAATTCCATCGGTAACCGCAAGCAGCAGCAGTCCTTGATAAGTTCTTTGCTACTACTTTAAATGCCATTAATTGAGTTGACCCTTCATTTATCGTTTTTAAAACTACTTCAGCTAAGTAGTTATCTTCATCTTTTGTCCATGCATCCTGGCGATTTGCAACCATTTGCAATCCCCTCCAATTTCTTATGCAATAAGCAGATTTTACTAATTCATATGCACAAAAAAATGAAGGTAGAAGATTACTTTTCCAATTTATTTGTAAATTGTTCGATATTTTTTATATGTTCATCTGAAAACCAAAGTGGCATAGCAGAAATAACTTCTTCTTCCATTCTTCTCTTAAGATTTTGCTCAGTCCATTTACGAATAAGTATTTTTTTATTTTGATGATGAATTTGTGCTGGAATACCTCTAGCTAAACTAATAAAGCTTTCATTATGTAAACTTGTTAAATCTTTTGATAGTTCATGTATAAAGCCGATCTTCTTAGCTTGAAATGCGGTGTAAATATTTGAGGATGATAGTAATGTAATCCAATCTTGATGACTCATTTTTTCTTGAAGCACGGTACCTCCACCCCAAGAGGTTGGAATTCCCATTCTTCCTTGAATAAATCCTATTTTCGCATTGTGACTCGCGTATCTAAAATCGAATGCACTTGCCAGTTCGCAGCCGCCACCTAAAGCATAACCGTTTATAAAACAGATTGTAATTTGAGGTAACATAGCAATTTGATAAATCACATCACACATTTTTAGATTAAAAGATTCCAATCCATTTAAATTATTTTTAAACTTTAAAATTGTGTTTAAATCTCCACCGGTACAAAAATATTTCATACCTTCCCCAGTTAATACAACTAGTTTACTTTGGGATTTCATTCGGATTTCTCGGATAATTTCAGAAAGTTTTTCTACCGTATTTTCATCAATGCAATTCCCGTATTTAGGCCTATTTAAAAATATATAATCTATTTCATCTCTTTGATAAGTAATTACTTCAGACATTGGAATCCCTCTCTCTATACCTAGTTTCCTATTAGTTTTTATTATACTATACAGAAATTGAAATGGGCAGAGGGAAGAGGAAGCATGGTTTTAGAGGATTCGATCATAGATAAACTACGTTTAAGGGCAAAAGGAAAAGCACATAGTTTCCTATGTGCTCATTCAAAGACTAGCTTATTTGCTAAGTACTTGTTTTCCTTTGTAGTGTCCGCATGATTTACATACGCGGTGTGCTAATGTTAATTCACTACAGTTTGGGCATTCAACCATTCCAGGTACCGCTAATTTAAAATGCGTACGACGCTTTCTTTTTACAGTTTTGGACGTTCTTCTTGCAGGTACTGCCATTGATCCCACCTCCTTAAAGTGAGTGTTTGTTATGAAGCCGGTTATCCGGTACTTCTCAATTATCTTGTTTGTCAAAAAATTTTGCTAAACCAGCAAGTCGAGGGTCAATTTTTTGCTCTACTTCGACATGTTCCCTAACTTCCCAATCTGTTCCTGATGTTGGAGCTGTTTCCTTCCCCTCAACATCCTCTGCAAAAACCTGCATTGGAATCTCGGCTAAGATACATTCCTCAATCACTGGGGTTAAGTCTAACACGTCACCCTCTAGGATGTGAAAATTCTCATCTTCACTTTTCCATTCAGATGTTGTAAAAAATGTTTCTGTTGTGGTAATCGACAAAGGATATTTTACATCAACTAATGTTCTTACACAAGGTAAAATTAAATATCCAGTTATTGTTAAATGAAACGTATAACGGTTCGTTCCAAAATCAACTCGTCCAGTAACTCGAATTGGAGAAACCTCTCGAATATCAGTATTACGTTCCTTTATTTGACTTACATCAATTGTCTCATCTAAATTTAAACCTTTATGTCTTAATTTCTGCAACTGGTGCACTGACCATTTCATAAATAAACCACCTCAAGGCAACAATGAAAATTATATATTCTTTATAATCACTTGTCAATATTTTTTCTTTACACTTCAGAAAAGCGGAGGCGACTGCTTAGCTCCGACAAGCATAAGACGATTTTTGGCTAAGATTTGCTCTTTAATCTTAGACGAAAATTGGCTTATGACCTCGAGGAGTTAGGAGCCGGAGCTAGACATCTTTTTTACTTTTTTGACTTAGCCCCGACTAGCATAAGACGATTTTTAGCTAAGATTTGCACTTTAATCTTAGATGAAAATTGGCTTATGACCTCGAGGGGCAAACGCCTGGAGCTGGACATCAAACATACTTCTTTCAATGATAGAAAATTTATTTTAAACTACAATAAATAATTAACTTAGCTCCGACAAGCATAAGACGATTTTCACTAAGATTTGCTCTTTAATCTTAGCCAAAAATTAGCTTATGACCTCGAGGAGTTAGGAGCCGAAGCTAGACAACTCTTCTGCTTATTTTTTAGAATATCTCCATTCAGCTAAAAGAA